>JAQTSI010000222.1 GCA_028711365.1 Methylococcaceae bacterium | reverse complement strand
GGTGGTTTTGCCGGTTCCGGGCGGCCCCCAGAAGATCATGGAATGCAGCCTGCCGGCCTTGATCGCCTCGTACAAGGGTTTGCCCGGCGCGATCAGCTGGGATTGGCCGATGTATTCGTCCAGGTTTCGAGGGCGCAGCCGTTCGGCCAGGGGTTGGTAGGTTTGCGAAAACACGTCGATATGAAACTTTTACTTTTCCTCGAACACATCCACCCCGGCAGGCGGTTTGAATTCGAACAGCGAATCTTCCAGCTTGGCCCCTAGCTTCAAATTGGCGAAATAAATCCGCGTCGATTGGCCGAAGTTGTCGCTCAGTTCCATGCCGGCCAACTGATCGCCGTCCAGACCGATCAGCACCTGTTTGAACCCGCTCTCCTCCTCCTTGGGCAGCAGCTTGATCCAATAAAGCCCTTCTTCCTTATCCTGGGACTGGATGGTGAAATTCTTCTCCAACGCCATCTCGCCGCTGAGCAACAGGGCCGGGGTGGAACCGATGGCCTGGTTCAGTTGCTTGGCCGTGACCTGCTCCAGATCCACGTCATAGAACCACACCTTGCCGCCGTCGGAAACGATCTCCTGTTTGTACGGTTTGAGATAATTCCAGCGAAACTTGCCCGGCCGATGCAGATAGAACACCCCGCTGCTCTTCTGGCCGGCGACGCCTTTCTCGTCCACCCTGAACTGGGTGAAATCGGCCTGCAAGCTGCCGGCCTTCGCCAAAAAAGCCTGCAGCCGCTGCAGCGGACTGTCTTCCGCGAACACTGGGAAGGTCGCGGCCAATGAGATAGCCATGATCAGGGATTTGAGCATTAGTCAGGTTTCCAAAAGTTAGGGGATGTGATTCAAAGTGATGCAAACCGCAGGGAGGGCGATGGGCTTGCGAGACCGTCGATGGCAGGGAAGCCATCGTAAGAGCCTACAGGGACGTATTCACGGCGTGTCTCGCAACCCCCTCGCCCTCCCCGCGGGGTTCGACCGGCATCACTTTGAATCATACCCAAAGTTAGGATTAAGCTTCCGCCGGGAAATCAAGCCGTTCATAGATCTCCGCCAAAGACAACTCGCAGCCGATGGAAGGCAGGGCTACTCGGGCTTCCAACCCCGTTACCGCCGAGTACAGCCAAAATCCTCCGGCTTGGCGTTGGAACAATTCGACCATGGGAGAAGCCGAGGAAACCAGCACATAATCTTGCAGGGATTCCAAACAGGTGCGGTAACGGCGGAATTTTTCTCCCCGATCGAACAATTCCGTACCCGGCGACAGGACTTCGATGATGAGAGTGGGGTTCAACAATACATCACGCCGCTCGTCGTGGAATTTCGGTTCACCGCACACCACGCTGACATCGGGGTAGGAAAACAAACCTTTGATCTGGCCGGGGGAATATTTCCCGCTCAAGACTTTCATGTTGGGGGAAAGCCCTCGGCAAGGCTTGCCACGTAGTTGCGCCCCTAGGATGGCCGCCAGATTGAAACAAATCGTACTATGTTCCAGTGTTTCCCCCGCCATGGCGTAAACCTGCCCGTCCAGATATTCCTGGCGGCATTCCCCCTCGCGTTCTTGGGCGAGATAGTCGTCGAAGCCATAAGACGGATGAGTTTGGGGCAGGCCCATAGTGTTTCTCCTCGAGGATACGGCAAATACCTAAATGCGCTTCGCCAAAGCCTCCGCGTAGCCGATGTAATCCCTAGGCTTCAACGCCAGCAATCTTTGCTTTGCCTCTTCCGGGATGTTCAGCCCGATGATGAAGTTTTTCATATCCTCCGCGCCTACGCGACGCCCTCGAGTCAACTCCTTCAGTTTCTCGTAGGGCTTATCCACCCCGTAACGGCGCATCACCGTCTGGATGGGCTCGGCCAACACCTCCCAGTTGTCATCCAGGTCCTCCTCCAGAATTCCCGGATTCAGCTCGAGTTTGGACAAACCCTTGAGCGTCGATTGCAGGGCGATGAGGGTATGGGCTATGCCGACACCGATGTTGCGCAGGGCGGTGGAATCGGTCAAGTCGCGTTGCCAGCGAGAAACGGGCAATTTCTCCGCCAGATGGACGAACAGCGCGTTGGCCACCCCCAGATTGCCCTCGGAATTCTCGAAATCGATGGGATTGACCTTGTGCGGCATGGTGGAAGAACCTATCTCTCCCGCCACGGTTTTCTGGGTGAAATAACCGAGGGAGATATAACCCCAGACATCGCGGTTGAAATCCATCAGCACCGTGTTGAAACGCGCCAGGGCATGGAAGAACTCGGCGATATAGTCATGGGGCTCGATCTGAATGGTGTAGGGGTTGAAGACCAGCCCCAGGGATTCGACGAAACGCCGGGCGAAGTCGGGCCAATCCACTTCCGGGTAAGCCACCGCATGAGCATTGTAATTACCCACCGCGCCGTTGATCTTGCCCAGCAATTGCACCTCCTCCAATTGCATGCACTGCCGCTCCAAGCGCGCCGCCACATTGGCCAGTTCCTTGCCCAGGGTGGTGGGCGTGGCGGGTTGGCCATGGGTGCGCGAGAGCATGGGCTGGCCGGCGTATTGATGAGCCATCAGCCACAAGGCCTCGATGAGCTCGGCCATGTACGGCAGCAGTTCCTTCTCCCGCACCTCGCTCAGCATCAGGGCGTAGGACAGGTTGTTGATGTCTTCGGAGGTGCAGGCGAAATGGATGAATTCGCTCACCTTGAGCAGTTCCGGCACACCGGCGATGCGCTCCTTGAGAAAATATTCCACCGCCTTGACGTCATGATTGGTGGTCTTCTCGATCGCCTTCACCCGCTCGGCATCGGCTATGGAAAAACCGTCGAGTATGGCTTGCCAATGCGCATTGGCCGCCTCGCTCAAAGGCGGCACCTCGACGATGGCAGGCTCGTCGCCCAAAGCCTGCAGCCAGCGAATTTCCACCTGCACACGGAAACGAATCAGACCATACTCGCTGAGAATGGGACGGAGGGAATCGACCTTGTCAGCATAACGGCCATCGACGGGGGAGAGATTGGTTAATGTCATAAATTTTGAGTTTTCTATTTTCCGGTTTTCGGTGGCTGTGACACCGCCGAGGTTTATTTTGCCGGCCAGCAATAGATGGTATCGTCACCGACGGTTGTCTGTAGGGGTATTTGTTTTCCCATTGCAGGACCTTGATTTACCCGTATTGATGAGCAAGGGTAAACCCTCTTCCGCAAGGATGGGATTTCCCTGATATGCCGGACTATGTTATCGGTGCATGCTCATCTAAGCAGAAGGAACAGCAACACATCTAAACTGTCCAGGCTTTATCTCCGCAAGAACCTTCAGCAATTCCGGCACCACTGGCAGCAAGGATTCCAAGCGATTACTGCTAGCAATCAGCACGACCACAGGAATTGGAAGCCTATCGACATTTTGCTGATACTGCATATTCCGGTCGGCGGTAACCAACACAATCCCCTTGGGCGGCGCAAAGCAATTCGGCATCTTTAAACCCAGACCAACCACAGAGCTGAACGGTGCGTACAAGATGTCCCTCTAGCAGAAAGCCGAGCCTGCGAGGAACCGATTCGTCAAGCAGCACACGCATGTTCGAACGCAGACCGACGCGCGATCTCGAGAGCCGCTATCGCCTGTTCTCGACTCACTGAAGGGAAATCATCCAGGAATATGTTGAGATTGTCGCCTGCTTCGAGATATTCGAATAGAATTCGAACAGGCACACGGGTACCCACAAAAACAGGCTGCCCTCCTAGGATATCCGAATCGCTGTGATAAACAGTCGTTGGATCAATCATGATAATCTCCATCGGTTACTTTACAAAGCAGAGATAGGGCATCCAGTACCTACCTCACATGATCGCGGACGAAGCAATATCGGCTTGCTGATCGATATTCATCGTTCGCTCGATCACCCCGCCACCCAGGCATTCCTCGTCTTGGTAGAATACCACCGACTGGCCTGGGGTGACGGCGCGCTGGGGGTGATCGAAGACGACCCGGCAACGCTCGCCTTCCAGTGGCTCGACCCGGCAAGCCTGATCCGGCTGGCGGTAGCGGGTTTTGGCGGCGCAGCGCAAGGGCGCCCCCAGGGAGCCATTGTTGCACCAGTCCAAAGTTCCGGCTTCCAGGGCATCACTGAACAAAAAGGGATGGTCGTGACCCTGGCCGACGATCAGGACATTGCGCTCCAGATCCTTTTGCAGCACGTACCAGGCCTGCGGGTCTGCTCCCTTCACCCCGCCGACGCCGAAACCTCGGCGCTGGCCTAGGGTGTAATACATCAATCCGTCATGCTGACCGATGACTTCGCCTTCGGCGGTCTGGATCTCACCCGGCCGGGCAGGCAGATAACGCTGCAGGAATTCGCGGAAGCGGCGTTCGCCGATGAAGCAGATGCCGGTGCTGTCTTTCTTGCGGGCATTGTCGAAACCGGCCTTCGCGGCGAGCCTTCGCACCTGCGGTTTCTCCAGGCCGCCGATGGGGAACAAAGTGCGCGACAACTGCGACTGGCCCAAGGTGTAGATGAAATAGCTTTGGTCCTTGTTCCGATCCCTGCCTTTCAGCAGACGGTAACGCCCGGCCTGCGCTTCGACGCGGGCGTAATGGCCGGTGGCGATGAGTTCCGCGCCCAAATCCCGGGCATAATCGAGGAAAGCCTTGAATTTGATTTCCTTGTTGCAGAGGATGTCCGGGTTGGGAGTGCGCCCTACACCGTATTCGTGCAGGAAAACCTCGAATACATGATCCCAGTATTCGGCGGCGAAATTGACGGTGCGCAAGCCGATACCCAGTTTGTCGCACACGTTTTGGGCATCGGCCAGATCCTGTTTGGCGGTGCAGTATTCGGTGCCGTCGTCCTCATCCCAGTTCTTCATGAACAGGCCGGATACCTCATAGCCCTGTTCCAGCAGTAGCAAGGCGGTGACGGAAGAGTCCACCCCGCCGGACATGCCGACGATGACCTTCTGCTTCATGCCGTCGCCGAAGTCAGAAAGGATTTGACGACGGAGAGAGGATAACGCTCTCCCGCCAGATAATCGTCGATGACGCCCAGCACCAGCGGGCTGCGCAGGCGTTCGACCGGCAATTCGTCCCGGCTCAGCCAGAGCGCACGCTCGATTCCTTCATCCAGCGCCCTCTCAGGCTCGTGCCCGTCGACCGAGCCGCCGAAGCAAACGCGAAGATAACTGCTTTGGCCACTGGGATGCGCCCAAAGATAGATACCGATCAGGTATTGCGGGGTGAAACGCCAGGCAGTTTCCTCCAAGGCCTCGCGCATCACGGCCTCCAGTAGGCTTTCACCATGCTCCACATGGCCTGCCGGCTGGTTGATGACCAACTCCCCGCCGTTGACCCGTTCCTCGACCACCAAAAAACGCCCTTCCCGCTCGGCGATGGCGGCCACGGTCACCCGGGGACGGGGAGAAGAAGGCTGGGCTGTCACTTGTCTTTGCATGAAATTTGTCAAATTCTGTAATCCTGTTGTCAATTCGCCCCCTAGGTGAAAATCGCATCCTCGCTTTCGCTGCAGCGTCTGCCATGCAGCCGAGCGATCCACCCCTTTCGTCAAATTGTTATTTTCCGGCTATTTGGCGCTCATCGCAATCGCTTGGGCGGGCAATGGTCCACATCCCGCTCGTCCGCGGCAGCCCCTAGCGTTTGGATCCATCCCGCTAGGACAGGGGGCTAGCGTGAGTAGCGCGAGCATGTGTAAAACAGCCTTTACACAAGACAATCATTCGGTGATATAGTTGTTCTAAAGCGAAACGATACCCATCGAAGAGGCTCTAAAGAAATGTCCCAATCCCCTGATCACAAACTCGATGACGAGCTTGCTGTCCAGGAAGCCAGGCCGCAACTAAAGCGCCCACCGATGTTCAAAGTCTTGCTGTTGAATGACGACTTTACGCCCATGGAGTTCGTCGTGATCGTGCTGAAGAATTTTTTCAGCATGTCCGAGGAAAAGGCTACCCAGATCATGCTCCACGTCCACACCCGCGGCATCGGCGTTTGCGGTGTATTCACGAGAGACGTGGCGGAAACCAAGGTCCAACAGGTTAACGATTTTTCGCGTAAACACCAACATCCACTCTTGTGTACGATGGAAGAAGCCTAGGCGGAGCTACCCCCATGTTAAGCAAAGAACTCGAATATTCGCTCAATACCGCTTTCCGGGCGGCCTATGAAAAACACCACGAATTCATCACCGTGGAGCATTTATTGCTAGCAATGCTGGATAACGCGGCGGCGGTGGAAGTCCTCATCGCCTGCGGCGCCAACATCGACGGCTTGCGCAAGGAACTGGACGAGTTCCTTCGGGAAACCACTCCGCTCATCCCCACCGGCGTCAAGCGCGATACCCAACCGACCTTGGGTTTCCAGCGCGTCTTGCAGCGGGCCGCCTTTCACGTGCAATCCTCCGGCAAGAAGGAAGTCACCGGGGCGAACATCCTCGTCGCCATCTTCAGCGAGCAGGACTCGCAAGCCGTCTATCTGTTGGGCAAACAGGACATCTCCCGGCTGGACGTCGTCAATTACATCTCCCACGGCATTTCCAAACTGCATGACGAGGCCTCTCCCGCGCAACGCGCGGCAGCGGAAAGCGAGGACGGCGATGTCGGCGCCTCCGCCAATCTGCTGGAGAAATTCGCCTCCAACCTGAACGAGTTGGCCAAAAAAGGCAAGATCGATCCCCTCATCGGACGCAAGGACGAAGTGGAAAGGACGATCCAGGTGCTATGCCGCCGCCGCAAGAACAATCCCCTGCTGGTGGGCGAAGCCGGCGTGGGCAAAACCGCCATCGCCGAAGGCCTGGCCAAGAAGATCGTCGACAACGAAGTGCCCGAAGTTCTCAAGGACAATGTCATTTACGCCCTGGACTTGGGCGCGTTGGTCGCCGGCACCAAATACCGCGGCGACTTCGAGAAGCGCCTGAAGGGACTGCTGGCGCAATTGAAGAAAGAGCCCAAATCCATCCTCTTCATCGACGAGATCCATACCATCATCGGGGCCGGTTCGGCTTCCGGCGGCGTCATGGACGCTTCCAATCTGATCAAACCGGTACTGGCCTCCGGCGAGTTGCGCTGCATCGGCTCCACCACTTACCAGGAATACCGCGGCATTTTCGAGAAAGACCGGGCCCTGGCGCGCCGTTTTCAGAAAATTGACATCCACGAGCCCAGCGTGGACGAGACCTTCCTGATTTTGAAAGGTCTCAAATCCCGTTTCGAACAGCACCATGACGTGAAATATTCCTTGGCCTCCCTGCGCACGGCGGCGGAATTGTCCAACCGCTACATCAATGACCGCCATCTCCCGGACAAAGCCATCGACGTCATCGACGAAGCCGGCGCCTGTCAACGCTTGCTGCCGAGTTCACGACGCAAGAAACTGATCGGCACGGTGGACATCGAGGACATCGTCGCCAAGATCGCCCGCATCCCCCCCAGGACCGTGTCCACCAACGACAAGGACAAACTGAAGGATCTGGAGAAAAATCTGAAAATGCTGGTGTTCGGCCAGGACGATGCCATCGGCGTTTTGGCCTCGGCCATCAAGCTGTCACGGGCGGGATTGCGGGAAGTCCAAAAGCCCATCGGCTCATTCCTGTTCGCCGGCCCCACTGGGGTCGGCAAGACCGAGGTCAGTCGCCAACTCGCCAAGGTCTTGGGGATAGAGTTGATTCGTTTCGACATGTCCGAATACATGGAGCGCCACACCGTTTCCAGGCTCATCGGCGCGCCGCCGGGTTATGTCGGCTTCGATCAGGGCGGATTGTTGACCGAGGCGATCACCAAGAATCCTCATGCGGTGCTGCTGCTGGACGAAATCGAAAAGGCCCATCCGGATGTATTCAATCTGCTGTTGCAGGTGATGGATCATGGAACCCTCACCGACAACAATGGACGCAAGGCCGATTTCCGCAACATCGTCCTGATCATGACCACCAACGCGGGCGCCGCAGACGGCGATCGGCCCTCCATCGGTTTCACCCAGCAAGATCACAGCACCGATGCGATGAAAGCCATCGAACGCCTGTTCGCCCCGGAATTTCGCAATCGACTGGATAGCATCATCCAGTTCAAGTCGCTGAACATTGAAATCATCCGTCAGGTGGTGGACAAATTCATCTTCGAATTGGAATCACAGCTCGCGGATAAGCGCGTCATTCTGGCTCTGGAGTCGGATGCTCGCGACTGGCTGGCGGAACATGGCTGCGACCCGAAGATGGGGGCACGACCAATGGCGAGAGTGATTCAGGAAAACATCAAGAAACCGCTAGCCGACGAGATCCTCTTCGGCAAGCTTGCCGATGGCGGTATGGTCAGAATCAACGTAAGGGAAGGCAAGCTGGTTTTCACCATCGTCAACGTGCACCAGCAATCGCCGGAGACGGCCTGACGCCCTAACGCTGGCGGAAGGTGATTCTACC
>JAQTSI010000221.1 GCA_028711365.1 Methylococcaceae bacterium | reverse complement strand
ATGCGGCCGGAGAAGTGGAGGGGGTATTCGTCGAAATGCCGGTCGGGCCGCGGCATTCCCACCTGCTCCAGCAACTCGACGGCCCGTTTTTTCAGCGCAGCACCCTTGAGATTTTTATGCAGGCGCAGTGCTTCGCCTATCTGTTGGCCTATGGTCATCACCGGATTCAGCGAGCTCATGGGGTCCTGGAAAATGACGCCGATGCGCTTTCCCCGGATTTTGCAAAGCTCGTATTCCGGCATCCTGAACAGATCGACGCCTTCCAGTTTCGCCGAACCGCGCAGAATCTTTCCTCCCAGGGGCAACAAACGCAGCACCGACAAGGCCGTGACCGATTTACCCGATCCCGACTCACCTACCAGGGCGAAGGTTTCTCCGCGTTTGATCGCGAAGCTCACGCCCCGGACGGCGCTTATCTTTTCTGCTCCCTGATGGAACGCGACCTGAAGATTTTCGATGGAAAGCAAAGGGGGGATCATGGCTTAGGACGTAATCCTGCGGCATTCCAGGTAAAACCTTTTCTCATCCGCTTCCCCCATGGAAAAGGTCTTGCGCGGCAAGGCTCCATCCTGTTCGATGCTCTTGAACAGATGGAATTTGGATAGGGCAGGAAGGATGAATCCGATCGTGTCCGCTTTGGCGCTCAGCGCCGAAACGGCATCCTCGCCATGGATGTAATCCAACAGCGGCGATGGATTTTGCTTCAGGAATTCGTCCAGGAAGGCTTGCAAGGAGGCGACTTCGAGGGTGAAACGGGGATGTTCGATCGTTACTACGCCATGGCCGCCCTGGGCCAGAAAAACGATGCCATGACGGTTCCCGCTTTGTTCTGCGATTGCCTTCGCCTCCTCAAGGCTGGCGCAGTCCTGGCGGGAGAATCCCATGCCGGTTTCTTGAGTATATCGTTCCATGGCTTGCAGCACCGTTTCGGGGCTGACATGGAATAACACCCGATGGATGGCCTCGAACTCCAGACCTTCATCGTGGAGATTGACCAATTCCACCAAGGCGTAACGAGCCGGATGATTCATGACGGCGTTTTTGTCTTCGGCGGCGGATTGGGTTCGTTCCCACACCGCTTTGGCGGTGGCGAAGGAATGGTTGCCGTCTCCCATGGCGTAGAGCAAGCCGTCGCCTTCACTCCGGTTTTCCAGGCTACTAACCAGCCGGCTCAAGGCCAAGGCGATGGCGGCGATATGCGAGAGGTCGTCAATCGCGTAACCCTGGATATGGCCTCCGTTCAGCATCAGGTCAAAGTCGTAGACTTTCTCCAAGGGCAGATCGAATAAGGGTTCGATGACCGTTTTGCCGGGGTCGTCGATCAGCACCATGATGTGCGGCAGTTCGATGGCCGCGTTCTCCCGCACTTTTATCCTCGGCGGCAGGCGTTCCACGATGGTGCCCTCGGTCGCCCGGATCAAGGTCTTTGAACCCGCGCCAAAATCGTATCGCTCCAGATCCAGCGCCACCACCAAACCCTTGCGGGATTTGGCCCGGCAGGTTTGCCGGTCGACCAGGATGAAGCCGGGTTTGCGCGCTACCAATACGCCTTCGTCGAGATAGCGGAGCATCGTCTCGTTGATGTGGCGGATGCGCTCTTCCTGGCCGTTCTGTTCCAGATAGATCTCGGGGAAAATGAGTTTTAAAGTGGAGGGATGTTCGCCCACCCTTTGTTCGACCTGTTGCCAATAATTGGCCTGCGAGGTGTATTGATCGCAAGCGATGACCGCCCAAAGACCCAGGTCGATTCCCGGTTTCGGCAACAGGAGGGTGGGGACGTGCAGACCTATGTTTTCCAGGTTCATGTCGGTTTCTTGAATGGGAGAAACAGATGGGGCTTTCGCCCCGGTTCGTTCGGCAAGAGAAATAGCGCAATACGGCTATCTTTCAAGCGTTTTGGCGGCGAGTCTCGCCGCCAAAACGCCCGGGTCATTCCCTTTGAACTTGGCGGCAAGCAGACTCAAGATATTGAAGCGATCGTTGTTGGTCAATACGGAGACAAAGATTTTTTCTTGAGGCAGCCGAATCAGGTAGGAAGAAAAACCGGGGATGGCGCCGCCATGCTCGACGGTTTGACGCCCCTTGACCTCACCGATGAGCCAACCATAGGCATAGGAGGTGGTCTTGCCGTTCTTGAGCGTATAGGGCGTGAAGACCTGTCTCCAAGTTTCCGGTCTGAGCAGTTTGCCGGCAGCAATCGCTGCATTCCATCGAGCCAGGTCGTCCACCGTCGACACCAAGGCGCCCGCGGCATAGGGCTGGGTCATGCTGAGAGGCATGGCTTTTCGGTCGCGGTTATAGCCTTCCACGCGTTTGGCAATGCCGCGTTCATGGCCTTCATAGGCGGTGTGCGTCATGCCCAGTGGTTCGAAGATGTGCTGCGCCATGAACGAGGCATAGGACAGGCCGGATATGCGCTCGATGATCGCTCCCAACAATACGTAACCGGAGTTGCTGTAGGCGTAACGGCTGCCGGGATCAAAACCCAGCGGTTCGTCCTTGAAAAAATCGATCAACTGCTGAACGGACAGATCCGCCGTGACATTATCCACGAACGAAGGGATGTCGGTGTCGTTCTTGATGCCCGATGTATGGGTGAGCAGATTCTCGATGGTGATGGTTTTCCCTTGGGTAGGATAATCCGGCAGAAATCGGGTGATGTCATCGGTGACGTCCAGTTTGCCTTCGTCCGCCAACAGCATGATGGCCGCCGCCGTGAATGGTTTGGTCATCGAACCCAGCCGAAACACCATTTCCGGCTCGAGGGCGACATGATGTTCGACATCCGCCATACCATAAGCTTTGCGAAACGTAACTACTCACCCTCCCGCAAAAGCGGCGCGGAGGGTGTGAAAAGGATTAACGCCTTGGAGCTGATTGGTTTTCCAGACGGAGCGAAGGACACAAAAGGCTTCGGAACCGCCCACGGCGCGGAAGCCGCCGGCGACTTTGAGTTTGACCTTGACCGGCCGTATCAAGCGCTCGGCCAGGTTGTTGTCGAACGTCACGCGAAAGTCGTGGAGGAATCGCCAGATCTCGGTCTTGAAATCGCGTAGTCGGCGCAGCAGGTTGGTCGCCGGGGCTTGTTTCGGCCGGCCTTTTTGCCCGGCTTCCCCGGGCCGCTCAGGGAAGACCGCCAGACCGAGGTTCACCCAGTCATCGTATTGGCTAAGTAACGCCTCCACCCTGGCCGCCGCCACCTCGGTTCGACCTTCGGCCTGGGCCGCTTCCACCGCTTTCTTGCCGTCCACCAGGATTTCCCGTAACCGCACCGGCCAGCGGTGTTCATCGTTCGCCTCTTCGAAATAGCGCAACTCGCGCAGGATGTTGGCGTTACACAGGCAGTGGGTGACCGCTTCGAAACGGAAATACGGCTTCCAGTGGTCATGCACCGCATGGCCTTCGAAGCGGGGTAAGATGGCCGCCGCCGTCATGGCTTCCACGCCGCGCTTGGGATGAATGCTGTAAAAGGCATGCTCGGCGTTCCCCGCCACATGCAACCACTGGGTCTGGCCTTTGACGCGCACGCCGCTCTCATCGAAATGCACCACCTCGGCAGCGACCAACGCCTCCCGGGTGGCGTCATAGACCGGACGCAAGATTTCCGCCGCTTGCCCGATCCACTTCTGAATCGAGCCGTCCGAAGGCTGCACTCCGTATTGATCCGCGATGATTTCCGCCGTGCGCGACAGCGAGACGAAATGACCATCGACCAAACCCACCGCATACGCCTTCAACCGGGGACCGTAGCTCACATGCGGCGTCACTCCGACGGGAAAGACGCCGCGATGCTCGCTGCCGCACACGCAACGCACTGCAAGCTGTTGGTATTCAGTGACCTCGGTTTTCGGTTCGGGTACCTCGATCTGCTGGCGCCGCTCGACCACTTCACCGGGCTGATCCTCCAGCGACAGGCCACAGCCGCAAAAACCGGTCGGGCGCAATACTTCCACTGCATCCGGCTGCCCCCGACCATGCCAGGGTCACCCCGGCATGTCCGGGCTGGCCGCCATTCGGCTTGCTGCCCGCTTCACGCGGCTGCGCCGCCTGCCGCTTCAAACCCTCCGACGACGGCGGCTTGCTGGAATTGCGGCTGGTTTTCTCCACCTTGCCTTCCAACTCCTTGAGGCGGCTTTCCAATGCTTCCAACCGGGCAAACAGAACCCTGATGAGCGCATCCTTTTCGGCATGGCTCATGTGGTCGAGTTCCTGTTGGGTCGGGCATTTCAAGTCGCTCATGGGCTCAGCATAACGAATTTTGGAGAGGGTGAGTAGTTACTGCGAAACAAGATGATTCCTTCCTTGACGACGATGATCGCCGCGCCGGGGGCATTCGCTTTGAAGTGAGGCGATAAGAGACTGTCGAATCCTTCGCTTGTCGGGCTTGCATTGGTTGCCGCGCCGAGGCCCCAGACAGACGAGAAAGCAAGCCATGCGGCTCGAATGGCGAGTGCAACTTTCATTCTGCCATAACCTCATCGCTGTAGGGATTTGATCAGAGTATGACCGGCTTTTGGATAAAGGCATTTTTCGGCCTATAGCACGCCACGCTCGATTTCTTGCAGATAAATGAAGTCGGGTGCCTTCACACCGGCTTTTCTCCTGATTTCCGCCAACTCCGGCGATTCGAAGAAGCGGCGGGCATTAGCCAGCGAGGACCATTGCGAGAAGTGGACGATGGTATTAGCATCGTCATCGTATCGCAACAACTGGTAACTGATTTCTCCGGCGTTTTTTCGGATCGCTGCCGCTTGATCAAAAATGGCTTTCCATGCTGGATAGGCAGCGACTTCGTGAATGATTAAAACATGTTGCATGTGATTTCCAAAGAGTGGTTACCGAGAATTGCTGTATTGACATTGAATCTGCCGAATGCGACTTCGATATCACCGCTCGCCACGGGTGTAATCCGTTGCCCGCTATCCGTTTAGAATCAATCGCTTATATATCATGAAATGTGCCCTATTGCAGGACGTTGTGCAGCAAGACGTTGAGAGCATAGAAAACCGTGGCGCGGGAGAGGCGGGTTATACACCCAGCGTTAAAGATCGAATGGGACCATGATCTTTCAACCGTTTTTATGTGGCGCAATAGTCGATAAAACAGCTATTGCGTCACATGGGCTTTGGGCTTACTTGACTGCGATGGAAAAGCCATAATAACCCCGACCCGGCGCTGAATTTTGACCCTTCACCATGATGATGTAATACCCTGCCGATAGATTGGCATAGCTCAATACTGATTTGGTTGAGGAACCGCCCCCGACGGCCAACAAGTCACCGGAAAAATCCCGCAATTCCATGCTGGGATTGAGAATGCCAAGAGATTTCGAAGTTACCGCGGATGTCAGCTTTTTGCCCGTCTGTGTGATCTGGATCACGTATTCGTGGCGATCCTGTGCATTGAGGAGATTGCTCGAGGTATTGATGGATTTTAGCGGCGGAAAATTCCAGGCAAGTGCTATGCCTGCATCTGATCCAGATTTACCAGTGAAGAAGTAGTTGGAGCCATGTCGATAGGGCATTCGTAGACCACCACTGATGCCCCGTGCCGACATGGAACCCCATGCCATTATAGAGGAGACGGTTTTCCCTTTGTTCAAGTCGTTGTCGGCGTTGATTTGGGCCCGGATGCCATCGAAAAAGTCAGGGAAGCCATCCATAAGGCCGCCTGCTGAAGAAAAGTAGTAGTACGCATTATAGACATAAGGCACGGCCTTGTTTCCGAGCATCCGATAAAGATCGTAGAGATAGCCGCCCCAGATCTCTCCAGTATAATGCTCCTCCGGCATGCCAGAATCCGGGTAATTCACATCCCTGGGGTAAGTACGCGTATTGTCCAAATTTATCCCATAACCATTGCGAGTCCAGTTCTCCGCCACGTCACCCATTTTCGGGTTCTTGGGGTGTATGATATAGCCGAACCAGTCACCGTTTCCTTCACCCATGGCGCGCCCGTAATAATTCTTATAGCTACCAAATTGACCTCCGAAACCCAGCCAGTTCATCATCGCATGAGTATACTCATGGCGGACAACGTCTTCGTCCAGAGCAAAGTCCTCTGATCC
Organism: Methylococcaceae bacterium; assembly: GCA_028711365.1. Taxonomy (GTDB): domain Bacteria; phylum Pseudomonadota; class Gammaproteobacteria; order Methylococcales; family Methylococcaceae; genus Methylumidiphilus. The sequence continues at coordinate 2,409 of JAQTSI010000221.1, read as the reverse complement.
TTGTGCACAGGAGTTCTCATTACCGAAAACAAATCCAGGATCGCCATTGCCAGTAATATCGGAAGAATAGTAAGCGTTACAAATACCCGCATTGACAAACACGGGGGCAGAATAATTATAAAAGTAGTAAGGGTTTGTTTTATATTTAGATATAAGGGTTTTCCACCAAGTCCAACTGGTGTTTATCTTGTAATAAGCATTGACGGCATGGAACCAATCCTTTTGTGTTACAGGATTATAATTGAATTTATAATCCGATGCGCGAGGTTCATATCCTGCAGTATTTATGATATTTGAATGAGGCCCCCATAGATAACCCCACGAATTCGGTTTTTCTTTTGATGTATAAAGGTACATCAGCGAAAGGTTGCCAATTTTGCCCACGTGCCAGTTGGCATTGTTTAGGTAACCCAGACCAGTTCCACTCCGTAACTGTAAAATCTCATCGCCTTTGTATGTAATATTTCCAGTTTCAGCATCGATCTGGTAGACCCACAAACCCCATGGATTTTGAGTGGGAATGATAATTTTCCAAACGAAATAATATTCCCCTTTATGAAAGGTGATCCATTCTTCAGCCTTGATGTTTAAAAGTGCAATGTTTGCTCCCAGGTTTTTTTGCAGATCTTCCCGGGCAATCTCTATCGCAGCTTCAGCCATCAAGGATCGACGGTTGATTACTTTGAGTTCAGAGACATAGCCATTCTGCACCATGGTGACCTGACCTATCGGAGTGGCGTGGACCAGAACTGTGGCATCAGCAACCGGAATACCTTCGTAAGTCTGTTGAAAGCGTACGTGGTTTCGGAGTGGCGTAGGGTCTACGCGAAGGATTGAGAGGTCGGAGAGATCTTCTTTCAGTCCGAAGAGCCGGCCGGAATCGGTTAGAAACCCCCTGGCTACGCTTTCCGGCCCATCTTTATACTGCCTCGATTGCGTACCGTAAAGGTTTGTAATCTTGCCGCTTCCAGGGTCGAAGGACGCCTTCCATTGATTTTGATATTGGGCATTGAATGCCTTGAATTCATCGATAATTTTTCCCGCTAAAGCAAATTCACCGGATTTGATGGTGAGAGGCTTTGGGTCCATTGCTATGATACTAACGTTTCCCGCCGTAAAGGAATCCGATGTTGATTCGAATCGGGTATCCATTTCCATGACGGATTCGCTTTGCCGATCCAAGGCCACCGAATCGTTTGGCGCCCCATATGTTGAGAAAGCCGGCATAAAGCTTGACAGGATACCAACGACTAAAATCGCAAATATTCCTTGCGAATGAAAGATTTTGGCGCGGAATTTATTGAACTTGATCATGACGCACACCTAAAAGATCGAAGTGTAGAAACTCGAAAAGGCTTAATCGTCCATTTTCCCGTATAACTTGGGGTAAGTTCTCCTCAATCAATAGCGAAGAGAATTGAGAGATTGGACAATTGACGAATACAAACAGAGGGTAAGCTTTGTCATAAAATAAACTAGGCATGATTGCCCGAGTTCCAGATAACTCTGCTAAATTTACCCATACAATACATACTATTAATGAACGCTGTTTTCCTTTATCAAAAAATGGAAATATCCCTCTTTCAAAATTCCTTATTCCACATTTGAACGTTGCAATCGGACATGATCAAATTTAGAAATCAATTCATCCAGGGTGCATTAGCTGGGCGCAATGTGCCGAATGGCTTTGACATTATGACTACGTAAATTTGCATCTTGCGATTTGTGAATATGCTTGAACCAATCCGCGTTTGCCATAGACCAAATCATCAGCGCTGACTTCCAAAGTGGCGGCGATATGGACGGATTGGCGTTTAAATGCTGGAACATGACCCGCTTTCCGGCATCGTATATCGCATATCGGATATGCATAAATCTTTTGTGACGGGATCGATAGCCGGGCATCCTCACGAATTAAGGATAGCCATAAATTAGAATTTTTGTTGTGGAAACCGGTATTTTTGAGGAATTTCGGTAATTTTATCCAAAATACCGATGAGAACGTGGCGCGGGCGCTGCTTGCCACTTGGCAATCGCCGTATACTATGAAAAGGTCACCGGAAGCTTTACCCTAGGCATAGATGATTGCATCATGTTCGCGGGTCTCTAAGAGATGATCACCGGTTGCCATGTAACGGGCAGAGGCTTTGACGGCATGGTCACCGGTGATCACTTCGCGGTCATCAGTAAGCATCTCGCGGAAACCAGTTTCCATTAATTGCAAACCGGTGTAAGGATGTCGCTAACCTTGGTAAATGAAAGGCGATAGGAGTTCCACTGCTTTCTACTCCCTCATCACTCCAATTCCGACTAGACTTGAGGTCATGATGACGAACCTTGTGGGAGGGTGTCATGAACCGAAGAATCCGCATCCAACGTTTGGTCCCCCAAGATCGGGAGCGATGGCAA
>JAQTSI010000220.1 GCA_028711365.1 Methylococcaceae bacterium | reverse complement strand
AGAGTTGTTATTGTTTATTACCCGTGTATTTACCGGCTAACCCCGTCCGCCCTGCCTTCATCTTTCAAAACCAGCACATCGGCGGGTATGATGGCTGCCATTCCTGCCGCCAAGGAACGCCTGTGAACCCGCCCCGCCGCCCGAGCTTAGCCGTAAGACTACGCCAAAAGCGCGAGGCGCGCCTTGCTGACGAAACCGCCAAAGTCTTTTTGCTTGCCCACCGATTTGGTTAACGATAGCCGCATGGCGCATCAAACCGCTGAATGCCGCTCAACATACTCCAAAGCCGCTTTCGCCAATAGCCCGGAACGGGTGTCTCCCAAGCGCACCGCAGTTTGGTCGATGGAGGCCAGAACCCGCTCCGGCAGCATGATGTTCACCCGTTTGGCTTTGCCCGATACCTTGGACAAGTCCACTTCCACGACCGCCCAAATCCACCCCGCAAACTCGGGGTCGGCTTGATGCTTGGCAATGGACGAGGATTCTGGAATAGGTTCCCTGTCCTCGATGACCGTCTCCATCCACAATTCGACGGCTTCCTTGGCGTTGGCAATCGCCTCATCCAAGGTATCGCCCGCCGAGAAGCAGCTTGGTAAATCAGGCACCACCACCCCGTATGCATGGGTTTCGTTGCCGGGTTCAATCGCAATCGGGTATCTCATTTCAAACCTGCCTGCTTCAGTAGCTTGTTCACCAGTCCAATTCCCAAGTCTTTGCGCGGATGCGGCACGCTGATATGGCCGGGCTTGGCGGGGTGCGAAAACACATGGTGCGAGCCTTTGCGCCTCGCAACACCCATCCGTCGTCTTGCAACCGCTTGATTATTTCTGCGCTGTTCATGGTGTATCTGGGGAAATCCGCTCACCAAACCGTCGGCGCAAACTGCGCGTCATTGCGGATTTCCAGATGTTCGCCGCTTTGGCCGATGACAAACAAGCCCTTGCTGTAGGCATAACGCGCCACGTTGTCTGGAATCACCATTGCCGCCACCGCGCCCATGACTCTGGCATTGGCATATCTAGGCAGCAGCCGTTTGAGTTTGGCGAGCCGCGTCAGATGCTCGTTGACATCATCCAGTTTCAGATTACTTTTGCATTCGACGGCCACTACGTCGGTGTCGTTTACCACCATCAAATCGACCTCGATGCCTTCTTCACCACGCTGCACGCTGACGTTTTGTTGCACTTCATGGACGTCGATCCCCCGCTCGCGGAATAGGCGCACAGCAGCGGGGCGCACCGCGTCTTCGATGAAATCGCCGAGCCGGTTCCCCAGTTTGCCGATGCTGGCTGTGACTTCCTTGATCTTGCGGTCGGTTTCTTGGAATTTACGGTCGGTTTCTTTTTGCGACTGGGCGAGTTCGCGCAGAATCGCCCAAATTTCGTCGGCACTCGCGGACATCATGGCTCTCCTTCGGGTTCAAGTCGGGTGGCAGTTTTGGCATCACCTGGATGAAACATCCTATAGCAAGCTGCGCCGAGCCAACCGCCCGCACTCATAAGATCTGGAGCACCGGCATCTCGCCGACTGTTGGGTCGGCTGAAGATGCCCGTGCCCCCCCAAAAAGGCCGTCAAGCTGACGGCGCTCCAACGGCCCGTCTACTCCGCCTTCGCCAAGGCCTGCCCCACTTGTTGCTTAGCCAAGCCCGAATACAGAGCATGAGCGCCGAAGCGCATCTGGTGCGGGCGGCCCAGTTTTTCGGCATGGAAGTCGATGGCGAATTGCTCCTTCAATTCCTTGCCGTCCCAATGGTAGAGCTTGAGGAACTGCTCGTTGTCCTTGCCTTTCTTGTCCCAGTTCGCCAACAGCGATGAGGTGTAGTACAGCCGTTTGCCGTCCCAACTGGACGAAACCATGTTCACCTGGGCGCCGATGTGCTTTTCGTAGACTTGCTTAGGCTGCTGAGGATCACTGATGTCGAAGGCCCGGGTGTTGCCGTCCATGAAGGTATTGACCCAAAGCAGCTTGTCGTCGTTGGAGATGGAAATGTCCACCGGCAGCGGAACCTTGGACGGATCGCCGATGTCGGCGACTGATTTGGCCTGCCATTCGCCTTTGCCATCTTCATAAATCAGCCAGATCTTGGAGGTGAGCGCCGTGCTGGTGAAGCAGTAATTGTGAGTCTCGCCCCAGGCGCAGCGGATTTCCAGCGGCGCGCCGGGCACGTCGAAGACTTTCTTCGGCTGCTTGGTATGCAGATCCCAGGTCACCACGGTGTTACCGAAGCGCTTCATAGCCTGTGGATCGGCGAGCATCTTGCCGAAATCCATCATGTAATTGTTCCAGCCGGTGAAAGAGGAACTGACCAGCAGGTTCTTGCGAGGTAGGGCACGCACGTCGTAGTCGTAGCCGTCGGCATATTGGCCGGTCTTGACTGCGCCGCGCAGGTCGCTGTCGGTGGGCATCCAGTGGGTGGCGATGTATTCGCCCTCGTTGGTGTATTCCACTAAGGCGGTGCGGCCGCCGTGATCCTTGTTGTTGGAGAGACCGGTGATGAGCATGCGACCGGGCAGGGCGTAGAGGGTATGCGGGCCTACCACGCCGCCGGATTTGGCGACGAAATCGCCGAGGGTCTTGTGAAGTTTCGGCTTGGACGGATCGCCATGCACGTCGAAGATGAAGATCTTGCTGGTGTCCAGTCCTCCCGCCCACAGGTACTGGCGGTCGTCGGTGAAGTCGGAATGATGGGCTTCGTTGCGGCCTCCCACCGACAGGCTGCCGACGATTTTGCCGTAGTGCCCGGATTTGGGGTTGACGTCGACGGTGACCAGTTTGTCCTGCTCATCGCCGATGCCTTCCTCCCCCAGGGTCCAGACGTAGACATAGTCTTCCTGTCCGGTGATCTTCTTCATGTAGGGGGAAGCGCAGGTTTCGTCGGCGTTTGCCGGCGCTAGTGCGGCCATCGTGGTCAGACCGAACAGGATGGCGCGAATGGAAGGGTAAAGCCTTGGGTTGACGGTGTTCATATTTAACCTCTCTGATGAATGGACATATCGGTTCGGTCTGGCGCCGAACTTGATCGATCATGCTGGAGCGCAAGGTTTGCCTGGCAAGCCATGCACTCCAACTCAGGGCAGGAAATCTTCCCTCGAGGCCGGACTAACCGCCTCGGGGTTTCGCCATGATAGACGATTTAAGGCAATGCCACCGGCTCGGGGGCGACCCAGTCCGCTTTGCGATGCTCCGCCACCACCGTGGTGTAGAGGCCGCCACGCACATTGAATCGGGCGGTGACGCGCATGAAGTTGGGCGAAGTCGCGGCGACCAGATCGTCGAGGACCCGGTTGGTGACGGCTTCATGGAATGTACCTTCATCTCGATAACTCCAGAAATAGAGCTTGAGGGATTTCAACTCCACGCAAAGCCGGTCAGGGACGTATTCGATATGAAAGGTGGCGAAATCCGGCTGGCCTGTCTTCGGGCACAGGCAGGTGAACTCCGGGACATCGATGCGGATGGTGTAGTTCCTGAGAGTTTGGGGGTTATCGAAAGTTTCCAGTGCTTTGCTCGGTTGGGTGGACATAATCTTGATCGTTGATGATGAATGACGCAAACGCCCAGGACGTTCGGGGTGTGGTTCAAAGTGATGTCTATCGAATGCCGAGGGTGAGAGGCTTGAAAGACACGCCGTGAATACCTCCCTGTAAGCTCGATGATGGCTTCCCTGCCATCAACGGTCTTGCAGGCTCCTCGTCCTTCCCGCGTAGCATCACTTTGAATCACATCCGGGCGTTCGTCGGGGTTTAGGTTTAAACCGCTTAGTCCGTTATAATAGCCGCTCGTTCCTGCTCGAACCAGCCATCATCTTGTCCGCTTTTCCCCCCATCGACTCGCTTCAGCCAATACCGCCTGCGGCAGCATCGGCGCGCTTTCGCTGATGCGCCTGGAAAGAATCAAGCTCGCGGGCTTCAAGTCCTTCGTCGATCCCACCACGATCCCTTTGCCGGGAAACCTGGTCGGCATCGTCGGTCCGAACGGCTGTGGCAAATCCAACATCATCGACGCCGTGCGTTGGGTGATGGGCGAAAGTTCGGCCAAACATTTGCGCGGCGAGTCCATGGCGGATGTGATCTTCAACGGTTCCTCCTCGCGCAAGCCCGTGGGCGTGGCTTCGGTGGAACTGGTATTCGATAATTCCTGCGGCAGCGCGCCGGGGGAATATTCCCACTACCAGGAAATCTCCATCAAGCGCCAGGTCAGCCGGGATGGGCAGTCCCATTATTTTCTCAACGGCGCCCGCTGCCGACGCAAAGACATCACCGATCTGTTCCTCGGCACCGGCTTGGGCGCGCGCAGCTATGCCATCATCGAGCAAGGCACCATCTCCCGCCTGATCGAAGCCAAGCCCGACGAACTGAGGGCGGTGATCGAGGAGGCGGCGGGCATTTCCCGATACAAGGAGCGCCGCCATGAAACCGAGATCCGCATGCGCCACACCCAGGAGAACCTGGAGCGCTTGCAGGATGTGCGCGATGAAGTGGCCAAGCAATTGGCCAATCTTCAGCGCCAGGCCAAGAAGGCGGAAAAATACACCGCCCTGAAAGAGGAGGAGCGCCATTACCGTCAGCAATTGCTGGGGATACGCTGGCGTAAATACGATCAGCTGCTGAACCAGCACCGGGCGGTGCTGGGCGAGTGCGAGCAGCAATTCAAGGCGCTGGTCGGCGAGGATAATGGCCTGAATGAGGCGATGGCGGTGGCGCGGGGGAAACATGAAATCCTGCAGAAGAAACTGAACGAGCGACAGGGCCGATTCTACGAGTTGGGCGCGGAAATCAGCCGTTTGGACCAGGCCATCAAGCATGCCCACAAGACTCATGAGGACAGGCTGCGTGAGCGCGAGCGCCTCAAGGGCGAGAAGGCCCAGGCCGAAGCCGAACGGGGGCAGGACCTGGAGCAAATCGATGCGGTTCGCGAGGAACTGGTCGAATTGGAGGAGCAACAGCGGGCGGCGGAGCAGGCCGAAACCGCGGATTTGGCTTCGAAGCAGGTGGTGGAACAGGCGATGAAGCTCTGGCGCGAACAGTGGGATCGATTCCGGGGTGAACTGGCGGCGTGCAAGAGCCAGGCCGACGTGCAGCGGGCGCGTCTGCGCCAGATGCAGGACCAGCAGCGGCACTTGCAAACCCGAAGGGAACGGCTGGAAGCCGAGCGCGACGAGCTGGAAGAGTCGCTCATGGACGCCGAACTGGAAGCCATGCGAGAAAGCCTGATGCTGGCGGAAACCGAACAGGAGGGTTTGCGCAGGCGGCTGGAGGAATTGTTGCGGCAGGTTCGGGAGGAGCGAGCCCGCGCCAAGGCCTGCCAGGAGGATCTGAACGCGACGCGGGCCGAATTGCACAGCCTTCAGGGCAAGATCAGTTCCCTGGAATTATTGCAGCAGCATGCCATGGGCAAGGATCGCGCTCACCTAAAGCAATGGCTGTCGGAAGCCTCCCTGGAGGGAGCCAGTCGGCTGGCCGAGCAACTGGAAGTGAGCCCCGGCTGGGAAGCGGCGGTGGAGAATGTGTTGGGCATCCATCTGGAAGCCGTCTGTGTCGAGGACGCGGGCCTTTATCTGCCTCATCTGGACGGCGGCAAGCAGCCCGAAACGCTGGCCTTGTTCGAGACCCGCAAATCTGCTTTGGCTAATGGATCGGAAGGTGGCGAAAAGTTGCTGGATTGCGTGCGCTCGGCGTGGGATCTGAACCCCCTGCTGGGAGGGGTGTATCGCGCCGATGATCTGGCGCAGGCACGGGTTCTGTGCGAGGGCCTGGCCGAGCATGAATCCGTGGTGACGCCGAAAGGTGCCTGGATGGGGCCGGGTTGGCTGATGGTGAGGAAGCCCGACGACGGCAAATCCGGGGTACTCCAGCGCGAACGCGAATTGCGCGAACTCCGGGAGACTCGCGACGAATTGCGCAGGAAAAGCGGTGATCTGGAGGAAGGTCTGAGCCTGGCGGAGGAAACCGCGCGGCAAGCCGAGTTCGAACGGGAGCAGCGCCAGTCCGAATCCAACCGTCTGTCCGCTGAGATCACCCGATTCAAATCCCAGTTGAGCGCCGCGCTGGCACGCAGTGAACAGGCGCGCAAGCGCATGAGTCAGCTCGAATTCGAGCTGGATGATCTGGAGGAGAGCCTGCTGCAAAACGCCGAAGAAAGCGCCGAGGCGCAGGATCTGTTGCAGCAGGCCGAACGGGGTTTGGCCGAATGGGAAAGCAAGACCGGCGAGATGGAAGACCAACAACGGCAACTGGAGCTTCGTGCCAGCGAGGCCGAAACCGCCCTGCGCCAAGCCCGCGATCGGGTTCATGGTCTGAACAGCCGCAGGGAAACCCTCAAGTCCACCGAATCCCTCACCCTCAAACACCTGGAGCGGGTTCAAGCCCATTTCGAACAATCCAGCGACCGGCTGGAGGATCTGAACCGGCGCATGGACGAGGCTGGAGCGCCCCTGGACGAGGAACGGCAGGCCCTGGAAACATTGCTGGAACAGCGCGCGACGGTGGAGCGCGAACTGCTCGACTCGCGCAAGAGATCGAGCGAGGCCGAGGCGGAAATTCGCACCCTGGCCGAGACGCGGATGCGAAATGAGCGCGAACTGGACGGGGTGAAAAAGCGGCTGGAACAAACCAAGCTGGACTATCAGGGTAACGAGGTGCGCCGGCAGACGGTGCAGGAACAGTTCGATGAAATCGGCGTAGTCCCGCAAACGGTGCTGTTCGACTTGCCGGAGCCCGCCGAGGAAAAGGATTGGCAACAGAAACTCAGCCAGTTGGCGGAGGAGATCAGTCGGCTGGGTGCGATCAACTTGACCGCCATGGAAGAGTACAACCAGCAGTTCGAGCGCATGCAGTTTCTCGACCGGCAATATCAGGATCTGGCCGAATCCCAGGCCACCCTGCAACAGGCCATCGAAAAGATCGATCGCGAATGCCGCTCCCGCTTCAAGGACACCTTCGATCGGGTCAACGCCGGTATCCAGCGCATGTTCCCCAAGCTCTTCGGCGGCGGCCAGGCTTATCTGGAGCTGAGCGAACGCGATCTGCTGGAGACCGGGATCAGCGTCATGGCGAGGCCGCCGGGCAAACGCAACAGTTCCATCCATTTGTTGTCCGGCGGCGAGAAGGCGCTGACGGCGGTGGCCCTGGTGTTCTCCATCTTCGAATTGAACCCCGCCCCGTTCTGTTTGCTGGACGAGGTGGATGCCCCGCTGGACGATGCCAACGTCGGACGTTTCAGCCAATTGGTCAAGGAAATGTCGGAGAAGGTACAATTCCTTTTCATATCCCATAATAAAGTCACCATGGAAATTGCCCAGCATCTCGCCGGCGTGACCATGAAGGAGCCCGGCGTATCCCGTATCGTCGCGGTCGATATCGATGCAGCGGTAGAACTTGCAGCACTTTAGAGGTAATGCAATGGATAGAGAGACAGTTCGCATGATTTTTCTGGTGGTCGGCATATTCCTGATCGCCTGCGTTTACATCTGGGGCCGCTACAAGGACAAGCTGCTGGATTTCATCAATGGTCGGGGGGAGTTCGACGAATTGGACGGCGAAGAAGAACCGGAGGAAATGGAGACGGCCCCACCCGCTCCGGCCTTGGCGGGGCAGGGCGCTGCCAAGGCGGCGAAGGAGGAAATGGATCCGGCCACGAGTTCCGACCGGCTGGATGATGAGAGGGGCAATGAGGAACAGCCGGCCCGTGTCGAGCCCACGCCCAAGCCGACTTCCCGCAACTCCGCCCTGGGCGCGCCTTTCCTCATCCAGCTCAGTGTGGTGGCCACCGAGGATGGCTATTTCAACGGCGAGGAACTGCGCGATGCCCTGGAGGATCTGGACTTGATCTACGGCGACATGGGCATCTATCACCGTTACGACCGCGAGCTGCGCAAGCCACTGTTCAGCGTCGCCAGCCTGGTGGAGCCCGGCACCTTTCCGATCAAGGACATGGAAAGCTACGAATGTCCGGGCATGGTGCTGTTCTTCCAACCTCCCCAGGTGGAAAATCCTCTGGCCGTGTTCGAAGATCTGGTTTATACCTGCCATGAACTGGCGGAAAAACTCGGCGCCGTGGAATGGGACGAAAGGCGCCAACCCCTGAGCGAAGAAAAAATCGCCCTCATGCGCTCGCGCTTGAGGGAGGCTTACTGATTAGGCGATTTCTGAGAAACGATTTACCCATTTAACCCCCCATCCCCCCCTTATCAGGCAAAGGCATCTACACAAATCCCCTCCCCCTGGCAGTGGGAGGGTTAGGGTCAATACTGTTGACTTAAGCCGATAGGGGTAGGGAAGGGCTTTCGCCCTCCCCTCCCTCCGAACCGTGCGTGCGGTTCTCCCGCACACGGCTCTCCAGTCGGTGGTTTCCTCATCGGGAATATCGCTCGACTTGCCAGGCAGGGTAGAGCGCGAACAACCCGGCAGCCGCAAAGAAAGCATTGGTCCAGCGTTGATGATCCGCCAGGCAGCGTCCTCTTCCCGGACGCTTTTCCTGTTTGCGCAGCAACGCT
>JAQTSI010000219.1 GCA_028711365.1 Methylococcaceae bacterium | reverse complement strand
CGCCCCAGTAGATGGCCCACGCATACGCGAACAGCCAGATCAGATGGGTGACGTTACGGCGCAGTTCTTCGCGCGGCGTGATCGCAGCCAGGTTGCGGTCACGGGTCTTCCAGATGTAGCCCCACAGCACGGAGGCGGTCAACACTTCCAGCACGATTTCGATGTACAGGAAGTTCATCCAGTAGGTTTCGAATTCCGGCGCGAACGAGTCCAGGCCAGCCGCCCAGCCGTAAACGCCTTCATACCAACGTACCCAAATGTAAAACACCGTGTAGATCGAGAACGCAAACGCCAGCCACTTCGTATCGAGCAAGGGCTTGTCTTGCGCTGCTACATTACCAATTGTCGTTGCAGACATTTTTACTTACCTCATTGTTTTGGTGACTTCTAGGAATGTCCCTCGGTCAAGCCCAAGGTGGGGCCACGGCTCGAAGGACAAACCGTCTGACCGGAGCCTGTCAAAAAAATTCCCGCCTCAAACGATAAAGATTTAGGGAATTGCCAAATTCCATGGCAGCGGCTCAGATCGACGGTGATTTCGGTAACCTGCCCACCTCGGCGGCCATGGGGAAATCAGCCCCGACACTGACGATGAAGCTGGTGACCGCTTCGATATTGAGGTCGGACTTGATGACCCGATTTTCATGAACCAGCACCGTGAAACCCGAAGTCGGGTTGGGGGAGGTGGGAATGAACAGGACGTACCATTCCCCGGTCCGGTTGGTCACATAGGCAGGAACCCAGATGCCGGGCTTGGGATATTCGAGATACACCACTTCCTTCTTCCTGCCGTTGGATTCCCCGCCGGTGAACATGTTGATGACCTTTTTGGAAACCCGGTAGATGGTGTTCAACAACGGAATCTTCTCGACCAGCAGGTCGACGGAAGAGATGATGATGGAACGGCGGGATTTTACGATGGAATAGCCGATGTAAGAGAGCGCCAACACCACGGTGGCGAACACCATGAGGGTGAACAGGTAACTGTCGACATAGCCGTAGACGCTGAAGAAGAGATCCTGAATCATCCCCTTGATCCAAAGAACCACCTGGATGACGATGACGATGGGGAGGATGGCCAGGACGCCGATCAGGAAATATTCGGATAGCTGTTTGATGTTTTTTTTCATGGTTTCACGCTTTATCGCTCATCCGGGGAGGGACGGTTCAACGTCTGGGATTGGATCCGAGGTTGAGTTCATTGATTTCGTCCAGGTTGCGTTGTTTCTCCGTCTTCGGTTTGGGTTTCACGGTCAATTCCGTGTAACCGGTGAATGCAGCCATGAACAAGGGCAGGGCGATGATCGTCACCAGAAGGCGGTCGGGTTTTTTCATCCAGAACAACACCCACTTGGGTTTGATCAATCCGATGAGCAGAATCAGAACGGATAGCACCACCAACGCTTTGAGCGCGGCAACCGCAAGAGCATCGATAGCCATATGGAACCTCGTATTTATCGATCGATGGAAAATCCGCCGATTAGACAACAAATTTTCGCCTGACACTAGCGTTTATCGCAAACTGCGGCAGGGCCCCGCTCGACGTGAAGCCGCGAAATCCATGCACGACGGTAAAACATGAGGAGATCCTGCAAGAGTGGCGCGATCTCCTTCAGGCCGCGCATTGTCACAATAGCGGTCGACTTTCCCCCGCCTGCAGATTATCATTCGCCCGATTTTCCCCGTAGAACTTGGGCAGGCATGGATTCATCAATCAGCGAACTCGTATTTTCCGGCTTGAAGCTCATGCTGATCGGCATGGGCATCGTCTTTATGTTTTTGGCCCTGTTGGTCTGGGTCATCGGCGTTTCGTCCAAGCTGATCGGCTATCTCGAGGAAAGGGAGCAGGAGCGCGAAAGCAAGAAACGTGATAGGAAAGGAACCAGCGGTACCTCGAGAGAACCAGGCGGCGACAGGCCGCAAGCCATTGACGCCGAACTGATCGCTGCCATCACCGCGGCGATTCACCAACATCAGACCAAATAAATTACAGGAATCATCGAGGAATCATCCATGGCTAAACCGTTAGGTATAACCGAGGTCGTCCTCCGCGACGCTCATCAATCCCTACTGGCCACCCGCTTGCGCATTGAAGACATGTTGCCTATTTGCCATAAGCTGGATCAAGTCGGCTACTGGTCGGTGGAAAGTTGGGGCGGAGCGACCTTCGACGCCTGTATCCGCTACCTGGGCGAAGATCCCTGGGAACGTTTGAGGACCCTGAAAAAAGCCATGCCCAACACCCGCCAGCAAATGCTGTTGCGCGCTCAGAATCTGTTGGGATACCGGCACTACGCCGACGATGTGGTGGACAAATTCGTCGAGCGGGCGGCAGAGAACGGCGTCGATGTGTTCCGCATCTTCGACGCACTCAACGACCCGCGCAATTTCGAACGGGCCATCAAAGCGACCATCGCCTGCGGCAAGCACGCTCAGGGCACCATTTCATATACCGTCAGCCCGGTACACACCATCGAGTCATGGGTGGATCTGGCCAAACGCCTGGAAGACATGGGCTCGCACTCCATCGCCATCAAGGACATGTCCGGTTTGTTGAAACCCTATGTGGCCGAGGATTTGGTGCGTCGCTTGAAACAAGCCTTGGGTGTCCCTGTGCATATGCAGTGCCATGCCACTACCGGCCTGAGCACCGCCACCATCATCAAGGCCGTCGAGGCCGGCATCGACAATGTGGATACCGCCATCTCCTCCATGAGCATGACCTATGGTCATAGCCCCACGGAAACCATCGTCGCCGCGTTTGAAGGACTGGAGCGCGACACCGGCCTGGATATCCAGTTATTGGAAGAAATCGCCGAATACTTCCGGGAAGTGCGCAAAAAATATGCGAAATTCGAAGGCTCGCTCAAGGGAGTGGACAGCCGCATCCTGGTCGCCCAAGTGCCGGGCGGCATGTTGACCAACATGGAAAGCCAGTTGAAAGAGCAGGGGGCTTTGGAACGCATGGACGAGGTGTTGGCGGAGATTCCCCGGGTACGCGAGGATCTGGGTTTCATCCCCCTGGTGACCCCCACTTCCCAGATCGTCGGTACCCAGGCCGTGTTCAATGTCGTTGCCGGCGAGCGCTATAAGACCATAACCCGGGAAACCGCCGGTTTGCTCAAGGGGGAATACGGCGCTACGCCGGCCCCGGTCAATCAGCAGTTACAGCAACGGGTGCTCAAAGGGGGGCAGCCCATCCTCCGTCGTCCGGCGGATCTGCTGGAGCCGGAAATGGAGAAACTGACCGTCGAATTGAAAAAACTGGCGGCCGACAACCGGGTCAAACTGGCAGAGAATGAGTTGGAAGACGTATTGACCTATGCCCTGTTCCCGCAAATCGGTTGGAAGTTCCTGCAAAGCCGCGGCAACCCCACAGCGTTCGAGCCAGCGCCGGGCGTCGAATCCGCGCCGGCGGGGGTGGTCGATGCGGCCAGCCCTGCGGCCGGCGCCGCCGCGACTTACACGGTCACGGTCAACGGCCGGGCTTACCAGGTTGAAGTCGCCGCCAGCGGAACGATCACTTCCCTGCAACCGAGTTCGGTGGCCGAGGCGTTGGCGCCCAGATCCCTCGGTACTGGCGAACAGGTGAAAGCGCCCATGGCAGGGCATGTCCTGCGCATCAACGTCAAGGAAGGCGCCGTGGTCGAGCCCGGTCAGGTCGTGGTGGTGATGGAAGCCATGAAGATGGAAACCGAGGTTCGCGTCCGTCAGGCCGGAGTGGTGCGTGAAGTTCTCGTCAAGGTCGGCGATACCGTGGGTCCCACGGATGTCCTGGTTGTCACCGGTTGAGGTCGAAGGCGAATGGGCAATCTTTTCGATCTTTGGTTGAGTACCGGACTTTCCAATTTCCAGTGGGGACAGGCGGTAATGATGTCGGTGGGTTTCCTGCTCATCTATCTCGCCGTACGCAAGGGTTTCGAGCCCTTGCTGCTGTTGCCCATCGGCTTCGGCGCGGTGCTCAGCAACATTCCGGTGGCTGGAATCGCTGACGAAGGGGGCTTGTTATCCTACCTATACTTCGGCATCAAATCCGGCATCTTCCCGCTGCTGATTTTCATGGGCGTGGGCGCGATGACCGACTTCGGGCCCATGCTGGCCAACCCGAAGACCTTGTTGCTGGGCGCCGCCGCACAGTTCGGCATTTTCGGTACCCTGCTCGGCGCGCTTGCCCTGAACGCCGTGCCCGGGCTGCATTTCAGTTTCAAGGATGCCGCCGCCATCGCCATCATCGGCGGCGCGGATGGTCCTACCGCCATTTACGTTTCCTCGAGGCTCGCGCCCGATCTGCTCGGCGCCATCGCGGTGGCGGCCTATTCTTACATGGCTTTGGTGCCATTGATCCAGCCGCCCATCATGCGCGCTTTGACCAGTCCGGAAGAGCGCCTGATCGAGATGGCCCAGTTGCGCCATGTGGGCAAACAGGAGAAGGTGATTTTTCCCCTGGTGCTGCTGATCCTCACGGCGGCCTTGTTGCCTTCGGCAGCCCCGTTGATCGGCATGTTCTGCCTGGGTAACCTGATGCGCGAATGCGGCGTCGTCGAGCGGTTGAGCAAAACTTCCCAAAATGAGCTCATCAACATCGTCACCATCTTCCTGGGGCTGTCGGTGGGCTCCAAGCTCAGCGCCCACGCTTTTCTGAGAGCGGAAACCCTAGGGATATTGTTGTTGGGCGCCATCGCTTTTGGCTTCGGTACCGCTTCTGGCGTGGTCATGGCCAAGCTCATGAACCGGTTCAGCGTGAACAAGGTCAATCCCTTGATCGGCGCGGCCGGCGTTTCCGCGGTGCCGATGTCCGCTCGAGTGGCCCACAAGGTCGCACAGGAAAGCAATCCCCACAATTTCCTGCTCATGCACGCCATGGGCCCGAACGTTGCCGGCGTGATCGGTTCCGCCGTGGCGGCCGGTGTCCTCCTGGCTTTGGTGCAATAAGTCATTGTTACGACCGGATACAAGAGTTTCTGGCATGACCGGTTTGGGCCAAACGCTTGACATTTGCGTGTTGATTCGACACGTTTTGTCGCTGGTGGGTTTGTTCGTGTTTTCCTGCGCTTTTGCCCAGGCGAAAGACGAATTCATCGTCCTGTCCTATCACGATATCAAAGACACCATCTCCGAGGATCTTGCTTCCGCGCAGACGGCGGTCAGTACGGCAAATCTCATTCGCCAGTTCGACTGGCTGAAGCAAGAAGCTTATCGGGTTATCAGTGTCCAGGACCTGCTGGAAGCCCGGGCGGGGAAAAAGCCTCTACCGGATAAATCCGTCTTGCTGACTTTCGATGACGGCTATGCCAGTTTTTACCACAAGGTTTTTCCGTTGTTGAAGCAATACGGCTATCCCGCCCTGGTCGCCGTGGTGGGAAGTTGGCTGGAGCCCGGCAATTCGTCGGCGAGTGGCGAAGCCTTGCCCAAAGATAGCTTGTTGAGTTGGGCACAGTTGCAGGAGATAAGCCGCTCGAACCTGGTGGAGATCGCCTCCCACAGCTACGATCTGCATCACGGTATCCTCGGCAACCCCCAGGGCAATCTTCAACCCGCCGGGACCACGAGGCTTTATGACGCCGCCAGCAAAACCTATGAAAGCGATGCGGCCTATGTCAAACGTGTCCGTGCGGAGATGCGCAAGGCTTCCGACCAACTTTTTCAGCATGTCGGCGTCAGACCGAAGGTGATGGTTTGGCCTTATGGCGAAGCCAACCAGGTCTTGATCCAAGCGGCCAAAGAAGTCGGCATGACCCTCACCTTGGGTCTGCGGGATGGTTACAACAGCCTGAACGACATGTCCTATGCGGGCCGCTTGTTGATCACGAATAATCCGGCCATCGACGAGTTCGCCAAACTGGTTCTCCGCTTGCGCACGGGAGACAGGCCCTTGCATGTGGTTCACGTGGACATGGATTTTATCTACGATCCCGATCCCGCCCAGACCGAACGCAACCTGGGACGGTTGCTGGACCGCATTCAAGCCATGCGGGTCAATACCGTCTATTTGCAGGCGTTTTCCGATCCGGATGGAGATGGCAATGCCGATTCCCTGTATTTCCCCAATCGCCACTTGCCGATGCGGGCGGATTTGTTCAACCGCGTCGCCTGGCAGTTGCTGACCCGAACCCGGGTCAAGGTGTATGCCTGGATGCCGGTACTGGCTTTCCGCATCAAGGCGCCCGATTCCTGGTTCGTGCATGAATGGCGGGATGGCAAACCGCTGTTGGCCAGACATATCTATAAGCGATTATCGCCTTTCAATCCCGATGCCAAGCGGGTGGTGGGAGAGATTTACGAGGACTTGGCGAAGCATTGCAATTTCGCCGGACTGCTCTTCCATGACGACGCCATCCTGTCGGATTACGAGGATGTTTCTCCCCGGGCCATGAAAATCGTCAAACAGCAGTGGTCTTTGCCGACCGAAGAGAACAAACTGCGCGGCGTTGCAGCGATGCGAATGAAATGGGCCAAACATAAGACCCAGGCTCTGATCGAGTGGACCCGATATCTTGCGGACAAGGTACGTTATTATCGGCTCGATACCAAGACGGCGCGAAATTACTATGCCCTGCCGATTTTGAAGCCGGACAGCGAGGAATGGTACGCCCAGTCGCTGGCGACCGGTCTGGCGGCGTATGATTATGTGGCCATCGAAGCCATGCCGTTCATGGAAGAGGCGGAAAATCCGGATGCCTGGCTGGAAGAACTGGTCAGAAAAGTCGCCTCTCAGCCGGAGGGCTTGAGGAAAACCGTATTCGAACTGCAGACCGTGGATTGGCGTACCCAGAAAAAGATACCCATGGAGACTTTTTTGAAGCAATTGCGTCTGGTGCAGTCTTTGGGCGGTGGGCACCTGGGCTACTACCCCGACAACCTGTTCGAGGATCAGCCGCGCCAGGAAGACATGGAGAAAGCCTTTGCTTTACCCCGGTTTCCTTGACGCCATGCCCGAGGGCCCCAGGTTGTGACCTCGAATCCTCCCACTGGCCTCCAGGGACATTCATCGTCTTGGAACTCGATATTCGCAGGCTGGCAGGACTGGGCTCAAACTGGTTGGCATTCCTCATGGGAATGGTTGCAAACCCTCCCCTGGGTCGATATCGGTGACGGCATTTCCGGCTTCATCTTTTATTATCCCTTGTTGATGGCCTATTTCTGGATGATCGGCTCGATCATCTATTATTGCCTGTGGGAGCGGCGTGATGGCGATACCGAGGAAAACATGCCGGTGTTCGATCACTATCCACCGGTATCCATCCTCGTACCCTGTTATAACGAAGGCGAGAATATCCGGGAGACCATCGAATTCCTGCTTCGGCAGAAATATCCCCACTACGAAATCATCGCCATCAATGATGGCAGCAAGGACAATACCCTGGAAATACTCCGCGAGTTGGCGGAAAAACATGAGCGGGTCCGCATCGTACATCTGGATGCCAACCAGGGTAAGGCCATGGCGCTTCGGGCGGGGGCCTTGCTGACCCAGAACCAATTCCTGGTGTGCATAGACGGCGACGCCTTGCTGGCCCCGGAAGCGGTGGCGTGGATGATGCGCCATTTCCTGAGCCATCCCCAGGTGGGGGCGGTGACCGGAAACCCGAGGATTCGCACCCGTTCGACGCTGCTGGGCAAGATTCAGGTCGGAGAATTTTCTGCCATCGTGGGCATGATCAAACGCGCCCAGCGGGTTTATGGTCGGATGTTCACCGTTTCCGGCGTGATCGCGGCTTTTCGCAAATCCGCTCTTCATGGCGTGAATTATTGGAGCAACGACATGGTGACCGAGGACATCGACATCAGTTGGAAGCTCCAATTGAACGGTTGGGAGATTCGTTTCGAACCGAATGCCCTCTGTTGGGTATTGATGCCGGAAACGCTCAAGGGACTATGGAAGCAGAGGCTGCGCTGGTCCCAGGGAGGGGCGGAGGTGTTGATGCGCTATGCCGGCAAGGTTCTGAAATGGTCTTCCCACCGCATGTGGCCCATTTGGCTGGAATGCCTGGTCAGTATCTTATGGTCTTATTTGATGGTGTTCGGCCTGCTCATCTGGAGTTTCAGCCAGGTTTTCGACTTGCAGAAGAACCTGATCAGCGGGTTCGTCCCCAGTTGGACCGGCATGTTGTTGAGCATCACCTGTCTGGTTCAGTTTGCCGTCAGTTTGGCCATCGACTCCCGCTACGAGAAGAGAATCGGTGGGGTCGGACGGTTTTATTATTGGATGATCTGGTATCCTTTGGTCTATTGGCTGATCAATGTCGCCACCACCGTTTTCGGCTTTCTCAAGGCGGTCGCCAAGGAGCAGGGGCAGCGGGCAGTTTGGGTGACTCTGGATCGGGGGATATTGAAGCGTGACCCATCTCGTCATTGACGCACCCCATCTGCAGACTTGGGGACAAAGGATAGGCGCCATGACCGTGACCGTCATCGGATGGCTGTTGTGGTGCTATTTCTTTTTCCCGCTGCTGGCCTTGGCATGCGGGTTCCTGAATTACCCTGAATGCTCTCAATGGGTGAATCTGTCCGGGGGGTATCCCAAGCTTCGGCAAATGATGACGAT
>JAQTSI010000218.1 GCA_028711365.1 Methylococcaceae bacterium | reverse complement strand
CGGGTCTGGCTTTGATGGGACGGGCGCTGGTGCAGGGAACCTGGGGTTTGCAGGGAGGACAGGCGCAGGGGGGCGACCGGCTGGCCCGCAACACCGCCGAGGCCATGCAAAGCGGTGTTCGCCAGGCGGCGGCGGGACTGATCGAGCGGACCCTGCGGGAAACCGCCCGTCGCCTGGGCTGCAATCCGCGGCTGTTGTTGACCGGAGGCGATGCGGACAGCATCGCCGCACAATTGGAAATGGCCTATGAACTGAGGCCCGATCTGGTCCTCGAAGGTCTTCTCGTCCTGACCCGGCGCGAGGCATGAATGAAATACCTATTCTTCCTGATACTGCTCGCCAATATCGTGTTCTACCTGTGGGAAACCGGAGTGGGCCGGCAAATCGGGCAGGATGCGCAGAAGGTTCCCGAGGCCGGTGAGCGCATCGTCCTATTGAAGGAAATCCCAGCCAAGTCCGAACCGCAGATTATGCCACCAGCCCCGCAGGCCGAGGTTTCGGGCGCGGAGCCGGAGCAAGCCGCCGTTTCCGCAGCTCCTGCCCAGGACGAGGCTGCTCCCGTCGAGCCAGCACCGCCGCCACCGGACCCGCCGGCCGACACTCAAGTCGCCGAAACCCCGATTGCATCTCAAGCCGATGCGGCGGATCAAACCCCGAATCCCCCACCTCCCACGCCGGATTCGGTCTGCTATCACTTGGGTCCCTATGTCTCGCCGAAAAAAGCCATTGCGGCATCGATAGCACTGGGGGGGGCGAGTCGGGCGGAAGTGGTGAAGCAGCCTACCGAGGTCGAAGCGGGATACACGGTGTTGTATCCGCCGGCTGAAAGCCTGCAAGTCGCCCGAGAAAATCTCAAGGCGATGCAGGGAAAAGGCTTCAAGGATGCCTGGGTCCTGGAAAAGGGGGACTATCGCTATGCCGTATCCCTGGCGATGTTCAGCGACAAGGAGCGCGCCGAGGCGGCCGTCGCCCATTTCCGCGGCATGGGCATCCCGGCCGAACTCAAGCCCCGCATGGTCCCCGGCAATACCTGGTGGTTGCGTATCCCAGGTTCCAGCGCTGAGCGCCCCGCTTTGGAGGAGGCCGCCGGCAAGCCGCAGATCGGCGCGGGAACCGCGAAACTCGGGATTTGCGAGTAAACTTTCTGACTCGAATCTTCATTGCAAGGAATTCCCATGACTGAACAGCCGACGTCGAACGCCCTCCCATCGCTCAAAATCGGCCCCAAAGGCGGCGAAAGACAACGGACCTGTTTCGTCGTCATCGGATTCGGCCGCAAGACGGATTTTTCGACGGGCCGGATGCTCGATCTCGACAAAACCTATGAACAACTGATCCGCCCGGCGTTCGATCGCCTCGACATCAACTGTTTCCGCGCCATCGACGCCAATCTGACCGGAAGCATCGATGCGATCATGTACCATTGGCTCTACCAGGCCGATTTCGTCATCGCCGACCTTTCCACCTTGAATGCCAATGTGTTCTACGAACTGGGCGTGCGCCATGCGCAAAAGCCCAACACCACCCTGATCATGGCGGAACAAGTCCTGCTGCAGAAGATCCCCTTCGACTTGAATTCGTTCGTCATTCACCCCTATGTCCATGCCGGCGAGGCCATCCCCCAGGAAGAACAAGACCGGTTCGTAGCGCATCTCGCCGACATTCTGCGGGGCATCATCGAACTGGAAAAAGCCAGACAGGCTAAGGGCTGCGGGGAGCAGCGGCAGGGCGACAGCCCGGTGTATCAATTCCTGCCGGGAATGGCCCCGCCCCGGTTCGAACGGAACATTCAACTCGATCCGCCGCCTTATGTCCCCCCGACGCAACGAAACTCGGAGCGACCGATGGGAGAAAGCCTGGCCAGCCTCATTGACGCGGCGGAGAGGGCCAAGAATGGCAAAAATTATCCCGAGGCCATCCGCCTGTTCAGGAAGACCATCGGCGAGAACCCGAAGCCGGATAATTTTCTGGCCCAGAGGCTCGCCCTGGTGACTTATAAAAATGGCGAGATTCGGGACGCCAGCGATCATCTCGATATTCAAACCGCCATCCAGGCCTTGTTGGAAGCCGAAGACATCCTGGCGCGATATTGCGCGCCGAAGATTTCCACCGATCCCGAAACCCTAGGTCTGTCGGGTGCCATCAATAAACGCTTGTTCGATCACACCGGCGAGCCGGGGTACTTGGATAAAGCCATCCATTTTTACGAGCGCGGTTTCTATGTGAAGCAGGATCATTACAACGGCATCAACGCGGCGTTTCTGTATACGATCCGCGCGAATCTCCTCCAAGATCCCATCGACGCGATGGTGAGTTATGGGCATGCCAACCTCCTCCGCCGCAAGGTGGTGGAGATAGGCGAGGCATTGATCGCCGACGAAGCCGCTTTCCAGGCGCAGGGAGAGGGCGAGTGGGTTTACGCCACCTTGGCCGAGGCCTATTTCGGATTGGAAAGGGTCGATAAGACCGAAGCGATGGAGCGGAAAATCGATCAAGTCGCAAGCCCGTTTGCGCAAGAGAGTTACCGCCAGCAAAAACAAAAACTGAAATCCGCCATGGAACGATTCAAGGCCCGGGGTTTGGAAGAGCCCTACCGGTCCAGGATACCCAGTCTTCCCGCCGAATCCGGTCCGCTTGCCGCTCCCACTCCGGCAAGCCACCCGAGCGAGCAAAAGCCCATCACCCTCTACGTCGACATCGAAGAAGGCAGAAGCATCCAATCGGTCGAGGTCAATTGCAGGATCGAATATGGGCCGGCAGAGTAGCGGCGAGAGAGGGGCTCCCCATGGCAGAGGATGGGTGACGCGAGGCGCGAAACAGATTACGCGGGGTGCGAATGGAGTAACGCGAGGCGCGAAACAGATTACGCGGGGTGCGTAAGGGGTGACGCGAGGCGCGAAACAGGTAACGCGGGGTACGTAAGGGGTGACGCGAGGCGCGAAACAGATTACGCGGGGTGCGAATGGAGTAACGCGAGGCGCGCTACCCATCTCCCGCGTCGGAGAAGGGGTGAGCCAGGAAAAGGTCTCGATTTTGACGGGATGGGTGGACATCGCCCGGCATAATCCTGCCATACCCGTGATTTGTGAGGGTTCGCGATGGGCGGGGACCCTAGTCGCCCTGCGGTCGCTGCCGATCTTCAACGTTGCCAACGTCGTTCAGCTCGAAACCATCCCTTGCCGTCGCGTTATCGACATGATTCGCTTCGAATTCATCTTCTCCGTCAAGTCGATCATCCGTCAAATCGCGGTGGATCAGGATACCCATTGCACAGCCTCCGGTCTCAATCGGTTTGAGCTTCCGCCAGCTCCACCGAGGGCGGGCAGCGTTCGGTGGGCAGGAAGAAATAGAAGACCGCTCCGCCGTGGGGCTTGTTGTTGGCATGGATGTAACCGCCATGGGCTTCGACGATGGTGCGGCTGATGGCCAGGCCCAATCCCACTCCGCTACGGGCTTTTTCCTGATGGACCCGAAAAAATTTCTCGAACAACATATCTTCCTGACCGGGAGGAATCCCGCCGCCTTGGTCGCTCACCTTGATGATCACGCCTTCATCTTGCAGTTCGGCGGAAATTTCGATGGGGGTGCCTTCCGGGGTATAGCGAGCGGAGTTGTCCAACAGGTTGAATAGTACCTGCTCGATCAATACCGAATCCAGGTAGAGCAGGGGGCACTCGGAAGGAATCTCCACCTTGACGGAGCGCTGCTCCAGCCGCTTGGCCAGCCGTCCCAGCACGGTGCCGATGATGTCTTCCAGCGGATACCACTGACGATTCAACTGCATGGCGCCGGATTCGAATTTGGCCATGTCGAGAATATTGTTCGCCAGGTTGGACATGCGCATGGCCTCTTCCAGGATGGCGCGACTCAGCTCGCGCCGATCGGCGGGATTGAGGGTGTCGTCATGCTCCAGCAGGGTGCTGGAAGAACCGACGATAGTGGCCAGAGGGGAGCGCATGTCGTGGGAGATGGAACGCAACAGGTCATTGCGCAAGCGCTTGACTTCGGTGCGGATCTGGGTGGTCTTGGCATTTTCCGCCAGCCGGACCCGTGCTATGGCCTGCACCAATTGGTTGATGAAGGTTTCCAGGAGTTTGCGTTGTTCCGGCAGGAAGATCCGCCGCAGATTCACCGGTAGCAGGGCCAGCACGCCGATGGTCCCTTCCAGGCTTGTCAGCGGAAAGTAGACCGCTTTGCTGCCGGGTAGGGTATGGGTTCCCTGGCCAGCCATTTCGCCATGATCGAAAACCCATTGCGCCACGTCCAGATCGGCCCCATGCAGGGATTCGGGCAGGCCATCGTCGCGCGGATACACGATGCGCCCCTGCGAGTTGGGGAATAGCACGACGTTGGGGCCGCCAAATTCCATGTATAGATGCAATACCGCGCAACGGATGATTTCCATCTCGTTGCGGCTGGCGGAAAGCTCCTTGCTCATGGCGTATAGCACCGTCGCCCGCCGCTCCCGATGCGCCGCCACTTTTGCCTGGGCGCGCACATTGGCCATCAGATGGCTGATCACCATCGCCACGGTCAGCATGGCCGCCAAGGTGACCAGATACTGGATATCTGAAAGCGATAATTTCAGGTAGGGGGTGGCGAAGAAAAGGTCGAAACAGACGACGCTGAGGATGGAGGCTAAGATCGAAGGTCCCCGCCCGAATTTCGTGGCGACATGGATCACCCCCATCAGGTAGACCATGATCAGGTTGGAAAGCTCGAAGCGCTTGACCAGCAAGGCGTTGAACAGGGTGCATAGGGTGATGGTGGCGATGCCCCAAAGATATCCTCGATAGGCTGTTCGCCGACTGCCCGGCTTGTCGTCGAATCCGGGTAACGCAGGGCCATGTAGCGCGCCGTCCCGGTTTTCTTCCGGACCGTCGTCCCTGGGGCTGCCCAGCAGGTAGACATTGACGTTGTGGGCATGGCCGATGATGGTGTCCACCACCGAACCCATGAGCCAGCGTTTCAAACCCCGGCGGCTGGGTTTGCCCATGACGATCTTGGTGACATTGCGCTCCTTGGCGAATTGGATGATCGCCTCGCTCATGTCGGGTGCGCTCAAAGTGGCGGTCTCGGCGCCCAGTTGTTCGGCCTGCCGCAATAGGCGCAGCACGGCGTCGCGACGCTCGGATGGCAGGCGTTGGAGGCGCGGGGTTTCCACGTAGACCGCGATCCATTCGGCCCGAAGCCCCGCCGCCAGACGCTTGCCGGCGCGGATCAGGCGTTCCGCCATGAGATTGGGGCCTATGCATACCAGGATGCGATCGCTCACTTGCCAGACTTCGCGAATGGCGTGATCGTCGCGGTAGTCGCGCATCTGCGCATCGACCCGCTCGGCCGTTCTCCTCAGCGCCAGTTCCCGCAGGGCGATGAGGTTGCCCTTACGGAAGAAATGCTGGATGGCCATTTGGGCTTGATCCGGCAGGTAGACCTTGCCCTCCCTGAGCCGAACCAGCAGCTCGTCCGGCGGCAAATCCACCAATTCCACCTCGTCGGCCTGCTCGAATACCGTATCCGGCACGGTCTCCCAGACCTTGATGCCGGCGATGAGTCCCACGTCGTCGTTGAGACTTTCCAGATGCTGCACGTTGAGGGTGGTATAGACGTCGATGCCGGCGGCCAGCAGTTCGTCGATGTCCTGCCAGCGTTTGGGATGGCGGGAGCCCGGTGCATTGGTGTGGGCCAACTCGTCCACCAGGATCAGCGCGGGCCGGCGTTTGAGCGCGCCGTCCAAATCGAATTCGCGCAGTACGGCCCCACGCCGCTGGATGAGCTTGCAGGGCAATGGCTCCAATCCCTCCTGCAACTCTTCCGTCTCCTTGCGTCCGTGGCTTTCCACCAGCCCGACCACCACTTCGGTTCCTTCGGCCCGCTTTCCTCTGGCAGCCTGCAGCATGGTGTAGGTTTTCCCCACTCCCGCCGCCGCGCCGAAGAATATTTTCAGCCGTCCGCGTCGGGCTTTGGCTTGCTCACGCGCTATCTTGGCCAGGAGGACATCGGGGTCGGGGCGTTCAAAACTCATGCGGTTTGACTCTCGCTTTGTCGTCAGTACGGGTTCTGCCTCCTTCGTCCCATTATCCGGTTTCCCGAGAGGACGCGGCAAGCACAAGACTTGCCTCTATTTTTATTTATCCCCCTTCCCTATATCTCGATATAATTCCGAACTTGTATTGATTTCGGGGGACTGGCTTCATCCGCGTCGCATGGAGATGCGTGGCGGCTGAGCGGTCAATTCATTACACCTATAAAGAAGAGGACTTAGCATTGTTACGCACATTGGCTTTTTTATCGCTGCTTCTCGCATTGCCCGGCGTGGCTTCGGCCGAGGAGCTTGAAATTCTGGGTTTGACCGGCACGCATCGCGGTCTGTATTGCGTGCTGATCTTCATCATCGCTTACGCTTTCGTGATGACCGAGGAATTTACGCATCTGCGCAAATCCAAACCGGTCATCCTGGCGGCGGGCATCATCTGGGCCCAGGTCGCCTACCTGGCCAGCAGCAATGGGGTCGCCGCGGAAGTCGTGCATAAGGCTTTCGAATATAACCTGGGCGAATTCGCCGAATTGATGCTGTTCCTGCTGGTGGCCATGACCTATATCAACGCCATGGCCGAACGCAATGTGTTCGAGGCCCTGCGCGCCTGGCTGGTCAATCGCCGTTTCGGTTATCGCAAGCTGTTCTGGATCACCGGCGTCATCACCTTCTTCCTGTCCTCGGTGGCGGACAACCTCACCTCGGCCTTGCTGGTGGGGGCGGTGGTCATGGCAGTGGGCGCCAACAGTCCGAAATTCGTCGCCTTGGGGTTCATCAACCTGGTCAGCGCCGCCAACGCCGGCGGCGCATTCAGCCCCTTCGGCGACATCACCACCTTGATGGTCTGGCAGGATGGCAAGGCGGAATTCTTCGACTTCTTCATGCTGTTCATCCCGTCGGTGGTGAATTTTGTCGTGCCGGCGGCCATCATGCATTTCGCCATTCCCAACGAGGCTCCCAGCTTCAGCGGCGAGGACGAGAAGATCGAATTGAAGCCAGGCGCTTTGATGGTTGCCGGTTTGTTCGTTCTGACCATCGTCACCGCCGTCAGCTTCAAGCAGTTCCTGCATCTGCCGCCGTTCATGGGCATGATGGTCGGTTTGGCCTATTTGATGTTCTATGGCTACCGCCTGAAACTGTGCTTCAGCTATGGCGGCAAATTCGACGTGTTCCAGAATGTCAAGGACTCCGAATGGGATACCTTGCTGTTTTTCTTCGGCGTCATCTTCGCGGTAGGTGGCTTGGGTTTCATCGGCTACCTGCAATTGGCTTCCGTGGCCATGTATGAGGGCTTGGGCGCCACTACCGCCAACGTACTGATCGGCGTACTGTCGGCCATCGTCGACAATATCCCGGTGATGTTCGCCGTGCTGCAGATGAACCCGGACATGCCGCTATACCAATGGATGCTGGTCACCCTGACCGCGGGCGTGGGCGGCACTATGCTGTCGATCGGTTCCGCCGCCGGCGTGGCGCTGATGGGCACTTCCCGTGGCATGTACACCTTCTTCAGCCATCTGAAGTGGACTCCGGCGATCATCGCCGGCTATGTCGCGAGCATCATCGTTCACTTCCTGATCAACGCCTGATCCCTGCCCCCGTAAAAGTGTCCGGTGCGAGCCGGGCGCTTTTACAGGGAGTTCCCGCCTGCCTATTTCCCAGCAGGAATGTCTTTGCCTGAATGGCCCAGGCAATGGTTCTGAGGTTTGTGCATCATGCGGAATCTCTCCCGGAATCGATAAATGACGAAAGTTTCATGGGTAGCCGATGAAACCGTTCAATGTTCGGGTAGATCGTCATACTGATAAATCGGGTCGATCATGCTGCTCGGAGGTAGGGTAATCAGTTGCTGGAGGACACCGTCATCTAGCGCGTAGACCCAGCCATGCAGAACCGGACGCTGCTCACGCTTCCAGGCATGCTGAATGATAGAGGTGTGGGAAAGGCGCTGCACCTGCTCGATGATGTTGAGTTCCACCAGACGGTCCAACTGTTGCCGGTGGGTAGGCAGGGATTCGATCTCGTCCTGGTGGAAACGGTAAATGTCCTTGACATGCATCAACCACTTATTGGAGATCACCAGATCGGAACGCTGCTTCGCCAGTGCCGCATTGACGCCGCCGCAATTATAGTGGCCACAGACGATGACATGGCTGACCTTGAGCACATCGACCGCGTATTGCAACACGCTCAGGCAGTTGAAGTCGGTGGTGATCACCTGATTGGCGATGTTGCGATGGACGAAGATCTCGCCGGGCTGGGCATTGACGATGATCTCCGCCGGCACCCGGCTGTCGGCGCAGCCGATCCAGAGAAACTCCGGTTTTTGATCGCGGGCTAGACGTTCGAAATATTCGGGCTCCTTGAGTTTTTTGGCCTGAGCCCAGGCCCTGTTTTCCAGTAGCAGTTTTTCGAAGGGTTTCATTGAAATAGTATCCTGAAGATAGGGGTGTAACGGGAAAAGTGTGGTCGGGATGAAGATGGCGATCAACTTTAAGGGCGTTGGCTCTCTCCC
>JAQTSI010000217.1 GCA_028711365.1 Methylococcaceae bacterium | reverse complement strand
AAGAAACCGGGCGGGATTCAAATTACAGAGGAATAGTTTATCCTTCTGCTCGAGCCACAGGGTATGAATAAAGTTGGAGAGATACTCGTTGTAAGAATTCGCCCATAGCAGATTGATCATGAAATCCAAACCGAACAGGATATGCATGAGTAGTTTATTTCTGTCTTTCTGCCCCTGTCCTTCCAGCAGTTTGTTGAAATCCTTATAGAACTTCTCGTCGAAAGCGAGGCATGAGAGATCGGTATACACATTCTCATGGGTCAAGATCAACTCGATAATGGTATTGCGCCAGTCATGGCGGGGTATGAAACCCAACTTATCGCCTTGCTTTCCAAAATGGGCAAGATTGAGTTTGAGGTTTTTATATTCGGATAAAACAGACCGCCATTTATTCGGATTGGTGTAAGCGCTGGCGTTGTCGTCGATCTTGAATCCGCCGTCGCTGCAATGGACGGTGATGGGTATGCTTTTATCCTGGCACCACTGATACAGCATCCTCACTTTGGCCATCTCTCCCGCATCACCGTCAGGCCAGGGATCGAATCCCAATGGCGGATAGAGTTTGATGCCGGCAAAAACGTTGCAAGCGATATTTTCCACCCTGCCGTCGAAATTTCCCATATTGGCATACAGATCCTTGCGATGGCCCGTGTAGCCGGAAAAGCAGCGCATCAGCAGATCTTGAAACCGCGTAATCTCGTATTTACGGGGGTTGATTCCCATGAAAGGATAGATTTCAAATAGGGGCCGCGAAGTGCGCGGTATGGAGATGCCTTCTTGACTGTTACCGCTGCCGTTGATCCTGAGGGCAAATTCACAGGTTCGATATTTCTTGATGGCGTTGAGGACATCCGCGGTCTGACCGACGACCGGTTTTCCCAAAGCCATGTTGTAGAAAGTATTGGTTTTGATGTTCTTGAAATCGAAATCCATGATGAGCGGAGTCAGCAGCAGGGTATCGAATTCGTGGTCTCCGATTTTGAATGAACCCTTCGGATCGACAACCGGCTGCTTGGACTTCAGGAAATACTCCATCAGGATGAAATAATCCTCGATGGGGTTTTCCATGACCGTCAGCAGATTCAAGGTTTTTTGCTCTTGTTTACGCAGGAAGGGTTCCGCCAATCCGCCCAGGACCAACTTCAGGCCGAGTCCATCGATGCGGTTGATGAAAGCCAGCAGATTGGGATGGCTGAGATCCATGGCGTGCATGTGAATATCGAAAAATGTCCGGGCATGGGGCGTCGACATGGCGATATCTCCTTTGTATATGAGCGATAAACCCTTGGGCCAGCCGAATGGTCTTCCTCGATCAAAGCTTGCAGGTGCTGACGATGATGGATGATGGGGCAAGGCACTCGGCTGATCCAAGCACCAAGCTTAGTCGAACTTCGGCAATTTGCTCACCCGCAAGGTCGAAAGGATGAAGCCGGGCGTTTCATGTCTCGCATGGACGATTCAATGATAGTCATGGGAATTCGACCTTTTTCATGGAACTTTCCTTTTTCCATTCCCTTCGTTCCATCGAATTCATCGGCGCTTCAGGGATAGTGCCCGGACGGAATTCAATATGGCTATAAAAATCAATATTATATTCAGGGCTTTGGCATTCGAGGATTTGCGTGACTCTATTTGAAATATTGCCAAATCAACAATTGATCTCTACTAAAAGTACCGGAGTGATCGTTTTTGGAAATCTCCGCCACCAAAATACATAAAAACCTGTTTATCGTCATTTAGTTATGACATTCACCCGCTAGGCGGCGACGCTCATTTCATTGAACAAGGCTCGGCATCCGCTGTTCGAGGATGGCAACGATCCGCAGCCATGGAGTGGCTTCATCGATGTGGTCGCTCCCTAGAACGGACGGGAAAGCGCCCGTCATCATGAAGGAAATGGCGACTACGATGACGGCAACATCGGAAATGTTAAGGAAAATGTTGGGAATGCTGATAATGATGTACACCCTGTTAAGGAAGACATAGGCTTATCAAGCAATGACGTCGATTAAGTTAAAGAAGATGTAGATTGATCAAACAATGACGTCGACTCAGTCAAAGAAGATGAAGATTCATCAAGGAATGATGCCGATCGTGTTAAAGAAGACATAGATTCATCAAGCAATCATGCCGGGAATGTTGATGATGACGACGATTCAAATCTGAATCATGTTGGGAACGTTGAAGCCGAGGATGATCACGATATGAATCGGCATGATGGTTTTATTGATCGAGAAGATTGCCATGCTAATCAACGCGATGATTATATTAATCGGCATCTTCATCTGTCTAATCGATGCGATTAAGTCACGTCCAACGATGATCTCGAAGCGAACCTGCGTGACTGCGATGAGATCGATTGTTCATAAAACATAAAGCCATGGACGAAGTTTACCGTCGACCACGATCCATTTTACTCCAAAAACCCTGCATTTCCCTCCGCGGAGGGTCCGTGATCCGTTCGACGGCGGCGACCTGACGTCGGCTTCGCCTACTGCAGATCGTCCCTTTCTGGTTCCAGGCGATGCTATGATGAGCGCATTTATCGGCCTTTGATGAGCTAAGGGTTTTCAACACTATGGCCAGCGCTAACCCACTCAAACTATCCCAAAGCAGAGTTTGCTGAGGGTGCTGAATGACACCACGGCCAACTTTCGCCAACAAGCCGGACTCGACCCAGCCAAGAACCGAATTGAAATGCTGGTATGGGGAGGGGAGAGATGAATGACGCCATCCTAAGCGACCCACTGATCCTTGAGTTGATGACTCTAGCCGAGCAAACGCCCGAGGTCGCCATTCTTTGGTTGTACGGTTCCCGTGCGCGGGGAACGCAGCGGGCGGATAGCGATTACGACCTGGCCGTAGCTTTCCAGTCATTTATCCGCGACGATCCGCTGGAATCGCGTCTGCGCCCGGAATTGTTGGCCATGGATTGGCGCAGGAGTTTGGGCTTGCCGGAAAATCGGCTGTCGGTCATCGACATCAACCAAGTCGGCATTGCCTTGGCCTATCATGTCATCCAAGCCTGTGAGCCATTATTTTGCCGCGATCCGCGCCGTCTGCTGAGCGAGGAGAATCGAGTGCTAAGTCGCATGGAATTGGATGTGTTGCCTTATCTGCCAAAGAAACACGATGAGCAAAATCTCGCCTGAATTGCGAACCTATCTCCATGAAGTGCAAGCTCATGCCGAGAACATCGTGGTGGAGTTGGATGAGATTAGCGAGTTGAACGCCACCACGAACCTATCGAATCGGGATTTTTATGCCGCAGAGCGTTTACTGCAAGTCCTCACCGAAGCCTGCATCGGTGTCGCCAAGCATTGGGTCAAGCTTCTCAACAAAACCGCTCCGGTCGATGCCTATCAGGCATTTGAATTGCTCTTGGGGTTAGGAAGGCTTTCACATCAGGAACTGCTTGCCTGGAAGCGTATCATCGGCATGCGCAATGCGCTGGAGCATGATTATCTGAATGTGGATCGCCAAATCGTCTTAGGCGTCTTGCAGCAACAGGCATATCGCCAGTTGTTGGAGTTCATCCGCCGAGCTGGCGAGGCGATGAATGGCGAGGCCTTATTTTAAACCCCTCGTATGTTTTGTCTTCCCGACCGAGACGTAACCCGGATGATTCATAAACCGCAGGATAAATGACATAAGCCATTGATACATGCGGGGCGGAGTTCGAGACGGCTCGTTCTTGCTTGTCCGAGCCTCTCTGAGTATAAGGCCATATAAATCATTGATTTGCTGAAAATGGCTCTTGGCTTATGAATAATCCGGGGTAAGTAAAGCGGGTCTTCAACCCGCCTGTATCGTGCCCAGCCGCCGTTCGATGAAGCGTCGCTCCGGCTCCTGTTGGGTGAGGCTTAGGGCTCGCTCGTAGGATGCCCGGGCTTCCGCCGTTCTCCCGAGCCGCCGGCACAGGTCCGCCCGCGCCGCATGGGCCAAGTGGTAGTCGGCGAGATCGCCGCGCGCCAGGATGGCGTCGATGAGGGCCAGGCCCGCCAAGGGGCCATCGCGCATCGCCACCGCCACGGCGCGGTTCAACTCGATCACGGGTGATGGATCGGCGCGCAACAGCACCTCGTAAAGCCCGACGATCTGGGCCCAGTCCGTTGCCGCGATGCTGGGGGCTTCGGCATGCACCGCCGCGATCGCCGCTTGCAGCGTGTACGGGCCGAATCGGCGCGACGACAGGACCTGCTCCACCAACATCGTTCCCTCCGCGATCTGAGCCTGATTCCACAACGCGCGATTCTGCTCCTCCAGCAGGACCAGTTCGCCGGTCGGCGAGGTGCGCGCGGGACGCCGCGATTCGTGCAGCAGCATCAGCGCCAGTAGTCCCATCGCTTCGGGTTCCGGCAGCAGTTCGATCAGCAGCCGTCCCAGCCGGATCGCCTCCTGCGACAGATCGTGCCGTGTCAGCACTCCGCCAAAGGAAGCGGAGTAGCCTTCATTGAACACCAGGTAGAGCACGCGCAGCACGGCATCCAGCCGCTCCGGCAGATCCTCCCGCGTCGGCACTTGGTAGGGAATGCGCGCATCGCGGATCTTCGCCTTGGCGCGTACGATGCGCTGCGCCAGGGTAGGGGCGGGGGTCAGGAATGCGCGCGCAATCTCTTCGGTGGTGAGGCCACAGACCTCGCGCAGGGTGAGCGCCACTCGGGCGTCGGCTGATAGGGCCGGATGACAGCAGGTGAAGATCAACCGCAGTTGGTCGTCCTCGACGCCCTCCTCATCCCAAGATGCGGGATCGCCGGCTCCGATCTGGCCGGCGAATTCCGTCAGTGCTGCTTCGCCTCGCTCGATTCCCATCTCGTCCCATTCCATCGAGCCATCGGCGGCGGAGACATCGGCGACTTCGGTCGGCAAGGGCACGAACCGGGCGCGTCGGCGTATGGTGTCGATGGCTTTGAACCGCCCGGTCGAAACCAGCCAGGCTCGAGGATTGGCGGGTACGCCTTCGCGGGGCCATTGCTCCAGCGCGGCATGAAAGGCATCGTGCAAGGCCTCTTCGGCGAGATCGAAGTCGCCGAGCAGGCGGATCAGGGTGGCGAAGACCCGGCGCGATTCGGTGCGGTAGACGGCATCCACCGTCTCGTGACCAAGAGCGCTGGCGGTCTCATTCATTCCCGCACCCAGTCTTGCCGTCTCGCCTGATCCGATGGGGCGATTCGCTACATCCCTTGCTGTTGGGCGCTACCATGGATCGTAGGTGCCGAAATTCCAAAGACGGCCTTCCAGGTCGAGGCAGGAAAAGCCGCGCCCGCCATGATCCTCATCCTTGATTTCAAGCACGATCTTCGCGCCCGCGGATTTTGCCCGTTCGTAGATGAGGTCGGCATCGGCAACGACCAGGTAGGCACTCTGTGTTTCGGCGCCATCGATCTCGTCCGGCTGCTTGATCCATTTGCCCCATTCGCCCCCCTTCTCATGAACCGATCCGAGCATGATCATGCCGTTACCGAAGCTCAACTGGGCATGGGCGATCGTGCCATCGTCATTGGGATAGACGGCTTGCTTCTCGAACCCAAAGGCGGCGCACAACCACTCGATGGCGGCCGGCGCATCGCGATAGCGAAGACAGGGGATCACGGTGGCTTTGGTGTTTTTGGCAAGATTCGGCATGAGCTTTCCTCTTAAGTTTTCTAGGATGAACGGAGTATGGAGAAATCTTCGAGTTGCCTGGCCGGTGAAGTCATCGTGCCTGCTGCTTGCTTTTCTGCAAGGGCTTTCAGGTCGGCAAGACCTTCTTCGAAGTCCTTGCCGATCATGTCGTCCATGTTGATGAAGAACCCCATGAGCTTGGAAAGGTAGGGACTGGGGCCGTGGATGGCCCAAGTGACGTGGGTGGCATCGCCCTGGGGTTGCAGCGCGAACTCGACGATGTTGTGGCATTCAAACGGCTTGACGAAATCCAGCTTGAGGGTGATTTTGGAGGGTGGCGAGCTGTCCGTGATCTCCATAGTCCCCTTGCCGATCGCCTTATTGCCATCCCAGCCATAGACGGCGCCCTTGCCGCTGACTGTACCGCTGAAGGCCCTTTGCATTCCAGGGTCTTTCTTCTCGTAGGGAGACCAGGCGAGCCAACCATGCAAGTCGTTGATAAGCCAAAATATATTTTCTGGCGGCGCCTTGATGCTGGCCTCGCGCTGGACATGGAAAGTGTCGGGCCTGGTCGAGACATGGATGAGCAGACCGGCGAACAGAACGACGAACACGATGGCAACGATCTTGAACATGAATTCCTCCGATGCGGTTGGATGGTTCGGGAAAGCGACCGATCCACTCATTTACGGTTCGGCAGCGCAAAGCCAAAGTGCTTTGCGACTACCTTTCCATCCCGACCCCCATCTTGCGAAAGCGTTCGATCGCCACGCTGGAACCGAAGTCCTCTCGCTCGAATAACTGACGAACTTCGATCTCGCCTTCCTTGCCATCGATGGATGGATTGGGAAAGCGCTGGGTCCATTCCAGCGCTTCTTCCTTCGACTTTACCTGGATGAGCGTATAGCCGGCGACCAACTCCTTGGTCTCGGCAAAGGGGCCGTCGACTACTCTGTGCGTCTTTCCGGAATACTGGATGCGCCAGCCCTTCGCACTCGGCTGCAGCCCCGAGGCATCGAGCAGCACGCCGGCTTCCTGGAGTTCCTCGTGGTACTTGGCCATTTCGGCAATGATCTGTTCCGTCGGCATGGCGCCGGCTTCGGTGTCCTGGCTGGCTTTGACGATGATCATGAATCGCATGGAGATTTCTCCTTTTCAAATATCTGGAATGAGGTCGAAAGCCCATCGCTTACGAGTGACGGGTTGGTGCCGGAAGGCACTATCGATGTGGTTCATGGGCCTGCTTTAAGGTTTCTATGTCGATCTTGGTCATTTGCAGCATTGCCTGCATGACTCGGCCCGATTTTGTCGCATCGGGGTCATTGAGCAGATCGCTTAAGGTCGAGGGGATGATCTGCCACGACACCCCATATTGGTCCTGAAGCCAGCCGCATTGCTGTTTTTGTCCTCCTGCGGACAGTTTCTCCCATAATTCGTCGACTTCCTCCTGCGACTGACAGTCGACGTAGAACGAGATGGCCGGCGAAAAAGTGAAGTGAGGGCCGCCGTTCAACGCGATGAATTCCTGTCCGTCGAGTTCGAAGTTGACGGATATTACCGTTCCCTTCGGTCCGGGCCCTTCTTCTCCACAGCGGGTAATGCTCCCGATTTTGGAATTCTTAAAAATGGAGGTATAAAAATTCGCCGCCTCTTCGGCTTGGCCGTCGAACCACAGGAATGGGGTGATTTTTCGCATAGGGTATTACTCTCCTTAAATGACAGTTGGTGCAGAGCCGGTGCTTAGTCATCGAAAACCCTGCGTGCGCCAAGGGCATCGATCTAAATGGAATTCCCTCGGTGTTGAGGATGCGCCGCCAAAGCCAACCGCCATGAACGGTTGACTTTGTAATGCTCTGACGAAAGACGGAGACCGATGTTCAAGCGGATGCGACGATCATCCACGACACTCCGAAACGGTCGGCAACCATGCCGAAGCTCTGGGAAAAAAAGGTCTTGCCCAGCGGCATCTGCACCTGCCCACCATCGGCTAGGAGCGTAAACAGCCGTTCGGCCTCGGCTACGTCGGCAACTCTCAGCGCCAGCGAAAAGCCCTGAAAACTAGGCTGCCCCAGGCATCGACCGTCGGAGGCCATGACCGTCGAGTCGCCGATGCGGAAACTGGCGTGCATCACCTTGTCCTCGTTGCCAGGCGGAAGCTGGCATTGAGGGGGTTCGGGGCTTTCCTTGTAGCGCATGAGCATGCAGATCTCGGCACCGAGGGCGCTACGGTAGAATTCGATCGCTTCCTCGCAGCGGCCGTCGAAGAATAAATAGGGTTCGATGTGCATTTTGCCTCCTTAAATGGTTTCAGGAACGGGTTCGGGTGCGGAGCCGGGCTTCCAGAGGATCTAGGCCGGAGCTAGCGCGGCTCTACTGACTGGTCGAACGAAGGGAGGCGAAATCGACAGATTCGGTGATATTTTTTCTCGACGTTTACCCCTGACGCGATCGGTTAATCATCCCGAAGGGCTTGCTCACACCGACACCAGCAGAGCGTCGGCCACGGCTTTCATGTCGGGGGCAACGATGTCCGGCTTCGGACCCAGCGGGAATAGCGGGGCGCCTCGTCGGGCGATGAACGCTGCTCGCCATCCTGCCTGCAGCGCGCCGAACACGTCCCAGGCATGGGCGGCGATGAGCCGCAATTCGCCTGGCTGAGTACGGAGTTGCGCGGCTGCGTACTGATAGACCCGTAGATCGGGCTTGAAACGATGTACGGAATCTACGGTGATGGAGTCCTCGAAATATTCGCTGAGCCGGGCGTGCTGCAACTGGGCCTTGACGGCGGCCGGGCTGGAATTGGTCAGGGTGACCATGCGGTAACCTGCAGAGCGCAAACGCTCCAAACTTTCAAGCATCTCGGGGTGGGGAGGGAGCGCAAGCAAGCCTTGTAGAATCCGCGTCTTGTCCTCGGCCGACAGTGGAATTCGCGTGAGGTTGGCCAGCATTTCCAGCACGGCTTTACCGATCGCTCCGAAGTCGGAGTAG
>JAQTSI010000216.1 GCA_028711365.1 Methylococcaceae bacterium | reverse complement strand
CGCCCAAAGGCACATAGCTTCCATCCGGTAGTTTGACCGGCATGGTCCTCAGATAATTCAGGGACTGGCGCTCCTGCTCGGGATAGCGCACCATCACCTTGACTTCCTCTCGTCCACGCAGGAAGCGCTGCGCTTCCTCGCCATAAAATCCCTGCCGCACCTGTTCGGCGAGATCTCTAAGGCGCACTCCCAACCGCTCCGCTTCCGGCTTCAGGACATAGCGGATTTCAGGCTTGCCGGGTTCGGATGAATCGCTCACATCGTAGACCCCCGGATATGCCAACAGTTTTTGCTTGAGCGCGGTGGCGGTGCTGGTCAAAAGCTCGCCGTCCTGGGCGCTCAAGTCCACCCCCAGGTCATAGGTTTCCGGGCCTTGGCGGTGCTTGAAATCGATCTTGGCGCGGCCGATATTGCCGATCTTCTCGCGCCAGGCATGGACGACATCGTCGATGCTCAAGCGCTCCCGGACATGGTCTGCAATCTCGATCCAGAAATGGGCTTCGTTGTCGCGCACCACCGTTTCCAGGTGGGCGATCGTGCTCGGTTGGCCCGGCGGCTGGGCGCGGTCGAGCTCGGCCCGGACATCAAGCAAGGCCTGCTCCACCCGCGCGGCCAGGGACTTGATCTCGGGGCCGGGAGCACCGGGCGGCAGGACCAGGTTGACCTCGAAATTATCGTAGGCGACATCGGCCATCAGCGACATGCGCACATAGCCTCCGCCCACCAGCGCGGCAATCAGCACCATCCCCCCTATGAACAAGGCCAAGGTGGCGTAGCGGAAGCGCAGGGCGAGGCCAAGCGCAGGCCGGTAGCAGCGCGTGACAAACCCATCCAGACCGGCATTCAGGATCGCCTGCAAACGCTCCAGCCGATTCGGTTCGGCCCTCTGGGGAGACGGCGCGGCGAGATGGGCGGGTAGGATCAACAGGGCTTCAACCAGCGAAAAAAACAGAGTCAGAATCATCACGATGCAGACGGAGCGCATCAGGCCCGCCATCCAGCCGGGCAGGAATAGGCCCGGCAGAAACGCCACCAGGGCGATCAACACCGCCAGTATCACCGGCAATGCCACGTCCTTGACGCCCTTGATGGCGGCTTTGAGACCGTCTTCCGGGGTCTGATGGCGGTGTATGCTCTCGCCGATGATGATGGCGTCGTCGACCAGGATGCCCATGGCCAGCAGGAAACCGAATAGGGACATCATGTTCAGCGACACGCCGAACATCGGCATCCACCACAGCGCGCCCAGGATCGAGGTGAAGATGCCGATCGCCGCCCAAAAAGCGACCCGGGTCTGCAAGAAGATCAGCAGCACGAGGAAAACCAGGACCAGACCGCTGAGCCCGTCTTCCATCAGGGTGTGGAAGCGCTGTGAAAAAGCCCGCGATTCGTCCCACCAGGTCGCCAGTTTCATCCCCTCGGGCAAGTGCGGGTTTTTCTCGGCGATGTAGCGCTTCACCCGCTCGGCGACGGCCACCACGTCATGGTCGGCGACGACGGTCCAACCTTCGGTGGAATGGCCATCGAAGCGATGCTCGAACAAACGCTCCTGGAGCCCATCCTGGATCCTGGCCACATCGCCAAGCCGCACCAGGCTGCCGTCCGGCAAGGTGCGCAATACCAACCGGGCCAGGGTCGCCGCGTCCTCGGCCCGGCCTTTGGCGCGCAGCAGCAATTCCCCGCTATCAGCCTTGATCGCCCCGCCGGGTAGATTCAGCGAGCTTTTCTTCACCGCTGCCGCGACTTCCTCCAGGTTGAGGCGGTGCTGACGCAGGCGTTCCTGCGAAACCTCGATCGCGATTTCATAGGGGCGGGTGCTGTAGGGATTCAATTTCACCACGCCGGGCAGCGCCGCCAGTTCGTCCCGGATGTTCTCGGCCAGGCGCTTGATGAGAAACGGATCGGCCTGCCCCGACAGGGTCACGTCGACCGCCCATTTCCCGTCGGTGAGCGCTTCCACATCGATTCGCTCCACCGCCTTGGGCAGATTCCTGACCGCCTGGGTGCGCATGCGCAGGGCGCTCAGCAATTCGGGGAGGGCAACGCCGTCCTGGCTCTGGACGGTCAGTTGACATTGCCCCTCGCTGGCTTCGCTATTGAGATATTTGATCCCGGCGACATCATGGATGGCGTTTTCGATGGGGACGCAGACGGCGGATTCCACCTCGCTGGAACCGGCTCCGGGATACTCGGCACCGATCCGAATCTTGCCGGGATTGAAGGGCGGATAGGATTCCTTGTCGATATGCCAAAGGCTGAGAAAGCCACCCAAAAAAATCAGCAGCATCAGCAAATTGGCGGCAACCGGGTTGGCTACGAACCAGCCTGGCAGCGAATCGCGGCCCTGCCGTCCGCTTTCTGCCGATGGTTTCTCGTTCGTTTCCAGGCTCATTCCCTCACTCCCGTCGCGTGATCTACCGGGAGTCTGCCCGCAGGCAAAAATTCGGCAAGCTTGCCGTCTTCGAGTTTGAGACAGCGGTCGGCCCAATGGAAATATTGGTCGTCATGGGTGATCACCACCACGGTTTTGCCCCGGTTTCGGAGCGTGGGCAGGATTTCGGTATAGAAGATTTTTTTGAATACCGGATCTTGATCGGCCGCCCATTCATCGAACACATAGAAGGGGCGGTCTTCCAGATAGGCCACCAATAGCGCCAGGCGTTTGCGTTGTCCCTGGGAGAGATCGAGGGTGGAGAACCTGCCGTCCTGGATCTGCACCTTGTGGTCGAGTTGCAGCCGGTCGAGATATTCGCGCGCTTTCGGGTCCAATTCCAGCTCGTCGAAGCCCAACAGGCTTTCGAACAGGTAAAAGTCCGAAAACACGGCGGAGAAGTGTTGACGGTAGGATTCCCGTTCCGCTTCGCCGATAGGCGTCCCGCGCAGCCTGATTTCACCGCTTTCGGGATGGTAAAGCCCGACCATCAGCAAAGCCAGGGTGGTTTTGCCGCTGCCGTTGCCGCCGACCAGGAAGATCAACTCGCCCGGATGGAATGCGGCATCGATCGGGCCCAGGATGAAGTGATGCTCTTCTCCTTCGCGGCGGTAACTATGCGTGATGGCGGAAAATTCCAGGATCGGAGCGTCCTGGCGCATGGGCAACCTGGCTGCAGGGCTTGGAGCCACTCCTCCGAGCGTAGGGCCCAGGCTGGATATCTTCCCGAAGGCGATGCCGGCCCGGGATAATACGGGCATGGCTTCCAGCAGCAGGGGCAGCGGCATGGTCATGTACAACACCGTCAGGCAATAGCCCCGCGCCACCTCGTCCGAGATTTCCCGCCAATGGGGCATGGCGAAGAGGATCAATCCGATCACCAGATAAAACAAGCCATTGCCCCAGTTGATGGCGAAGACATACATCTTCATCGCGGACACATGGTTTTGCCGGCAGTCGAGCATGGTTTTTTGCAGGCATCGGGTAAAGAAAATCTCACGGCGCGATTGATGAAGCTTGAGTTCCTTGATGCCGTCGGTCATGTCGCGGAAACGCCCATACATGGAATCTTCATGCTCGCGTGCCGCCAGCAGACGTCGGTAAGCCCGCCGCTGGACCCCTTGGAAACTCCAGGTTCCCAGCACCATGGCGATAAGGACGACCCACAGCATTTCCATGGACAGCCAGCCCAGATAGATCAGACAACCGAGCACGATGGCGAGATTCACGCATAATGACGGCACCCGCATGAAACCCGCGGAAATGGTGGTGACGTCCTCGGTGAGGTTGGCCAAAAGTTTGGCCGGGCCAAGCTTTTGCAGGCTGGACAGGGGGGCGGCCAGGATTTCCCGGCTCAATTTGAGGCGCAGATCCAAAATCACACTCTGGCCGAGAAACATCAAGATGAATTCCGAGCTGATCCGGGAGACGAGCAATACCAGGCACAGCGCGACAAACAGCCACCATAGCGGATAAGTCGATACCGTTTGACCGCCTAGCGCGGCATTGATGACGGCGATCAAAGCCACCCCGCTCAATCCGCTCGCCATGCCGGTGGCGATGGCTATGAGCAGGGTATGGCGGAAGTTTTTCAAAACAAAGGTTAATAAGGGCATCATCGCCGTTTAGTAGGGTTTCATCGGTTCATTGAATAACGGGATCGTTGGCCGATCCGTCCAGGGGCGATAATTTCAGTTCGACGCCGAGACCATCGACCGGCCTGACTTCGAGAAAATGCCACTGCACTTTGCCGACTTTCCACTTGCCAGCGGGATCAGGCCCCAACTCGAGTTTCAGGATGATGCCGCTGTGGCAACGCGTCGGTTTGTCCCGGGAGCAGAAATTCCCCAGCGAATAGGCCAGCAGCTTGTGATGGTCGCCAAACGCATGGGATTGCATCGGTTGCGGGCAGTGGGAATGGTGGCCGACGATCATGTCCCATCGTTGCAATAATTCCTGGGCGTCATCAACCTGACGCGGTTTGGGATATAACTGCATCTCGTACCCCCAATGGGGAAACAGGATATTGAATTCGGCCTGGCCGGCCAGACACCGGTCAAGTTCGCCAGGCCCCGCCACGAAGCGGCAGGGCTGGTTCGACCAGTAGGTGCAGGCGGTGATATTGACCTTCCCGCCGATGAGCAGGGACGGCTCATCCCTGCGCCCCAAGGTCAGAAAACCGCAGTCCTGCAGCCGCTGGTAAGATTGGTTGAAAACGTCCCATCCATAATCGCCGCTGTGATTGTTGGCGCATGACAGGACGGTTTTTTCGGGTGGAAAAAAATCAGCCAGCATCTTGAGGATCGCCGGGTCATGGTTTTGCCCCATGAATACCGGCTTGACCTGATCGTCGACCAAGCTGCCTTCGAAGTTGCCCACCAGGAAATCCAGCTCGCCGACGAAGTCCTTGACCTCTGGGCGGATCCTGAAATCCAGCCTGTTCAATACCATGATGTCCCCGATGAACCCCAGCTTGATACGAGGCGTGATCGGGTTTAACTGACCCTCATGCGGGATGAAATCGGCTTTGTCGGCATGGTTTCTGGGCGATTTGACGAGTACATGGTAAATCCATTCAAGTCCCTCGGCCACGTTATAGGGCAAGGAGAAATACCGGGTTTCAACATTTTCATCCCAACCTTGTTCCCTGATTTCAAGGCGACACTTGCGGGCTGTCATCGGATCTTCGCTCTGCTCTATCGATACCGGATCTTCTACCCAACGGCTAAGCGGCAAATCCGTTCAGGATGTAATTCACGTACTGGTGCGCAAACTGCTTGTCGCAAGGTGGGCAAAACTCCCCGAATTTTTTCACGTTATCCGGGTTGGCGTCCCGGTACATTCGGTTGATCTGCTCCGCCAGTTGGTCGGACAGGATGGGGCTCATCAGTTTGATGGGTTTGTTGTCGGATTGCCTGGCCCACCGGTTGAATTCATCCAGAAAGTCCTGCAAGGCCACGGGGCGAATCTGGCATTGCCGCTGATAATACTCGGCGACATCCCGCCATTTGAGGCTTTCCGGATTGTAGAAGGTGTAGTGGGGCTTCCTGGCACCGGTTTCGGCGAGGGAAGTATCGATGATCGCCCGCGAGGCATATTCGACCGGAAGCAGATCGATATCGGCGTCCATGTCCGGCATGCAGCCCAGCTTGGGTATGATTTTCAGGAAATTGCCGAAATTGTCGCCGTAGGCGAATACATCCTTTGCCGGTGCAGGAATGCCATATTGCCTGAAAACCGCCTTGACCTGGGACAGCAGCTGCTCGAACGAAGCTCCCGGCTCGATCTCGTCCAGGTGCAGGCTGTACAACAGCCCCAGGCGGTAGTTGACCCAGGGTACTCCCTTGTCGATCAGACCGAGGATGATCTTCTCGGCGACATACTTGCTTTGCGCATAACCGGTGACCAGACCGCCTTTTTCCAGGGCCTCGTCCGCGCCGTCCAACAGGGCCGCCGAGCAGCTGGAGATGTAGTAGA
This sequence comes from Methylococcaceae bacterium, assembly GCA_028711365.1. GTDB lineage: Bacteria > Pseudomonadota > Gammaproteobacteria > Methylococcales > Methylococcaceae > Methylumidiphilus. The sequence goes on along the minus strand of JAQTSI010000216.1, from coordinate 2,741 downwards.
CCGGCTTCATCCGTCCGACCGTCGCCAGTTTGCCGACTTCGATCGTTCCAGTGACGTTGATATCCTTCAATATTTCGTAAGGAAGGTGGAAGTTGTCGATCGCCGCACAGTGATAAATGCTGGCGATGGATTGTGACAGCTCGGCATAGGATGACTCGCTCAGGCCGAAGTGGGGCTTGGCTACATCCCCGGTGACGATGGCGATGCGCGGCATGGCTTCGAAAGGCAGGGGGACATGGTTTTGCTTGGAGTTGTTCAAGATCCTTTCAAACCCGGACGCTTCATCGTCGGCGCGTACCAGACAATGGATGGTACGGTCGGTGGCCTTGAGCAGGTCGGCAAGCAGGTGTATGCCCAGGTAACCGGTGGCCCCGGTCAACAGTATCCCACCGCTTTGGCTGGCCGCGGCGGATTTTGGCAGGGCCTCAAGCCGCTGCGATAACAATTTCACGGCATCGTCGATTTCCCGGTTGAGCTTGACCAGGCCGGCTTGGTTGGCTTTGACCGGCTTGTCATGGGTCAAGCCACTGGCTATCTCGTCTATCATCCCGAGCAGGGTGTCGGCATGGAATAACGCCGAGAGGGGAATGGGCCGTCCCAGACTTTTCTCCAGCGTGCAATGGATATCGAGCGCACTGATCGAATCGACCCCGTAGTAGAACAGCGACTTGTCGAGATCCAGATCCACCATGCGCAGGCGATATTTTTCGTTCAGGATTTTTGCGAGATCGCTGAACACCTTCAGATGCAGGAATCCCATTTCGTTGATGATTTGCAGGGTATTTTCTAAGTTCGACATGGCTACATCCTCCGATGACGTCGTTTGCGATGAGGGATCCGGCCATACGGCCAGGGGATTGAGATTGCCTTCCAAAAACGCCTGTTTGAAGGCGCGCCTTTGTATTTTGCCGCTGGAGGTCTTCGGCAGTTCCTTGGGCTTGAGCACGATCAGCCTGGTCAATTGGATTTCCAGGTTGCTGCCTACCGCCGTGCACAATGCCTGTGCCAGTTCCGGCAGATATGCGGGATCTCGACCGATGGCGGCGGTGCCTTGGCGGTTCAATTCCACGGCTGCCGCCAGGGTCTCGCCTGCGCCTTCAGGAATGCCGAAAGCCACCGTGCCGCCTGCGCGAATATCCGGGTGCGCCTGTTCCAGCAGGATTTCGATGTCCTGGGGGTAGTAGTTGGCGCCGTTGATGATGATGAGGTCCTTGAGCCGTCCGGCGATGAACAATTCCCCGCTTTCGTCCATGAATCCGAGATCGCCGGTCTTCAGATAGCGCGATTCGATCCCCGACAGATGCCCGAACGCCGCGGCGGTGGCCTCTTCGTGCCGGTAGTACCCGGCCATGATATTGTCACCGGCCACCCAGATTTCGCCGACCTGCAGGGGGGGCAGAGGGTGTCCGGAATCGACGATCTTGATGTCCTGCCCCAGCCTCCCCCAGCCGCATCCCACGAAGGTCTTGGCGCTACCGCTGGCGCCGACGGGAACGGCCAGCCGATGTCTGTTGAGCCGTTCCAGGTCGACCGTGATCAGTTTCGGCTCGCTTTCCACGTTGCCCGCGGCGATGAATACCGTCGCCTCGGCCATGCCATAAGCCGGCAAGAATGTGGCGCTCCTAAAGCCCGTAGAGGAGAAATACTCGCTGAAATCGGCCAAGACCTCGGCGCTGATGGGTTCGGCGCCGTTGATGACGACCCGTAGCGAGGAAAGGTCCAGTGCTTTCTTGTCTTCTTCGGATACCCGGTTCACGCATAAACCGAAGGCAAAATTCGGCGCCGCGGTGTAATGGGCCCGGTAGCGGCTGATCGCCTTCAGCCATGACAGGGGTTGGGCGGTAAAGGATTCGGGGGCCAGCAGGATGCAGGATGAGCCGCCACTCAGACTGGCCAGGATCTGGGAAACTAGCCCGAGGTCGTGGTAGTGGGGCAGCCAGGAGACGAACACCGAGGAGGGGCTGGGTTTTTCTACCGCTGCAATCATACGCAGATTGCTCAGGCAATTCTGGTGAGTGATCACCACCCCCTTGGGCAGGGAGGTAGAGCCTGAAGTGAACTGCAAGAATGCGATGTCGGAGGCTATCGCGGAGGCCTTGATGGGGGGGTATTCGGCGGCATCCTCCACGTCGGTGGCAAGATAAGCCACATCCGTTGGCCAGGAAAGTTCATGCTTCCTGATTTCTTCGAATGCACTCAGGGTCTTGCCGTCCATCAGGGCGAGTTTCGCCTCCGAGGCCTTGAGGATGTCGATCAGCCTGGCATTGGAGCGCTTTTTCTTGGGCAAGGGCACGGCGGCGGGGGCGATTCCCGCATACAGGCAGCCGATGAAGGCGATGATGAAATCGATTCCCGCCGGGTACATGAGGATGCCGGCTCCCGCCTCGAAACCGGCTTGCCGCAGGCGTCCGGCCAGGCTCAAGGCTTTGGATTGCAGTTCCCCATAAGTGAGGACTTTTTCTTCCTCGCCGCGCGAATTGAGGAAGGTGTAGGCGCGGGCTTCGGGTTGTGCCTGGGCCCAATGATCGACGACATCGATCAGGGTCTTGAAGCCCTGCGATTCATCGGTCTGTTGCAGGTCAAGCTTCCCAACCACTTCGGCCCGATGGGTGTCTTCAAACGCCAGGGTAGGTGAAGGCGCCTGCAAGGCGTGGACGAGGGATTGCCACAGCTCGGGCTGGTCTAAGATGTCCTGGTAACTGGCCTCCACGGTTTGGCAATGGATGCCACTTTCGCTGTAG
>JAQTSI010000215.1 GCA_028711365.1 Methylococcaceae bacterium | reverse complement strand
GTGGGGGTCGGAGTTGGAGACGATTTCCAGGTTGTGGCTGCTCAGGTAGCCGGGATTGCGCGAGGCGATGGGCAGATATTCCTTGACGGCGATCGAGTACGGAACGTTCCAGTAGGGGCGAAAGTTCACATAGGTCATGTCCGAATGGAACACCGGGGTGTTGCGCCCGTTGATGGCTTCACCGACGATGACGTTCATTTCCAGGTCGGCATGCTCGGAGCCGGAGCCGTTATGGAATCCGTACAACTGGAAAGAGGGAATATTGACCATGAGATAGCGGCCATCGATGTGGTCCGGCAACCAGCGCAGCCGTTCCAGGCCGAGTTGAATCTGCTTGATGCGCTCGGATAGCGGGACGAGGAGTTGGCTCAGGGTGGTTTTGCCGATGATGCCATCCTCGGTCAGGCCATGGCGCGACTGGAAACGCTCGACGGCTTCCGCCAGATCCTTGTCGTAAATCGGCGAAGAGTCGTTGGGATCTCCCACCGTGAGGTCGCCTAGGGTGAAAAGCAGTTTCCGCAATGCCAGTACGTCGGGATGGCTGGCGCCCGGCTTGAACTTGGCCGGCAGATTGATGGTCGGGGCGATCGGCATGTCCTGGGCCAGTTGCTGATAATGCGTCAACGCATTTTTCAGGTATTCGTAGAGCTTCAAGGCAGGTTCCAATTCGGCGAGAACTGGGTCGGGGCTGTTGCCGGTGGCGAGTTTGCGCAGAAGGGCGGGCAGGTCTTCCTTCTTGGGTTCGATGTCCAGGCCGAAATGGACGCGCCTGGGATTGATCCGGCCCATGTACAGATTGGAGGCATAACGCATCAGCGAGAGGCTCAAAGCCACATCGAACGATGCGAGCTCTTGCGGATTGTCGGGGGTTTTGCGGTTGATTTCCCCCAGCCATCTTTTCAGCAACTCGGCATCGTAATCGGCGGAATCCAAGCCCTTGGCATCGGCCGAGGCCAGGCTGGCGATGGCCTTCTGCGCTTGGGGGATGGTCTTGCCGTCCTGGGTCCACAGGGGCGAATACCCGCTAGGCTGATAGAGCGCTTCCAGTTGCGCCTGGTAATCGGAAAATTGCCCCCAGCGCAGTTTGGGATGCACGCCTTCCTTCAGCAAGGATTGGATGCCGGAAGCAAGCGCGGTGGCCGGCTGCGGCGCGGGAGACGAAGACGCCGCCGGGGCAGGGGATGTGGGCTTGTTTTCCGCCCGGCTGATGGGGATGTCCAGGAGCATGAATACGATCGTCAAGATCAGCCAGTTTTCAATTCTGGCTCGAGTGTAAAGTGCCGTCACCTTTCGTACCTTAAAATTCATAGTTTACCTGAGAGAGCATCTATGTAACCCGGTTTTGCTTTCGGATCAAGACGAGTCTCGAATGGCGACCCCATAAATCCGAGTGCTTTACTCCGAGTTTAATCAGGACTAAAATAGTCCTCAATCGTGAGGCGAGGCATGCTCAGAATCAGCAAATTGACCGATTACGCCATCATCGTCCTAGGCCAGATGGCGCAGGACGCAGAACAGACCCATACCGCCGCCGGTCTGGCTATCGCCACCGGCGTGGCCATGCCTACGGTCAGCAAGATTCTGAAGCGGCTCGTGAAAACGGGGATTTTGAAATCGACCCGTGGCGCCAGGGGCGGTTATGCGCTGGCGCGTCCGCCGGATCGAACCAGTGTCGCGGCAGTCATCTATGCGCTGGAAGGTCCCATCGCCCTGACCGAGTGCGAAGGGGAACGGGGTGGCTGCGAGCAGTCGCCATCCTGCCATGCCCGCGGCGGTTGGGAGGTGATCAACCAGGCGGTGCGCGCGGCGCTGGAATCGGTGAGCCTGGCCGATATGGCGGCCACCGTAAAGCCCACGGAAGCGTTCATTTCCCTGGCCGGCCTCTATCGAAAAAACCATCACCCATTGAGTGCGGAGTAATACCATGTCGGCGGCGGAGCAAACCATCGAAAAATTGATCAGCCAGGAATACAAGCAGGGCTTTGTGACCGACCTGGAATCGGATACCCTGCCGCCGGGCTTGAACGAGGAGGTGATCCGCATCATCTCGGCCAAGAAGGATGAGCCCGAATGGATGCTGCAGTGGCGGTTGGAAGCTTACCGCCATTGGTTGACCATGACCGAACCTCGCTGGGCTTATGTGGATTACCCGCCCATAGCCTATGATGCCATCAGTTACTACTCGGCTCCCAAGGCGAAGGAGGGGCCGAAGAAGCTGAACGAGGTCGATCCCAAGCTGCTGGAAACTTATAACAAACTGGGCATTCCCCTGTACGAACAGGAACGGTTGGCCGGGGTGGCGGTGGATGCGGTGTTCGACAGCGTATCGGTGGCCACCACCTTCAAGGACAAACTGGCCGAGGCCGGGGTGATCTTCTGCTCCATGTCCGAAGCCATCCGCCATCATCCCGAGTTGGTGCGGCAGTATCTCGGCAGCGTGGTGCCCGCCGGCGACAATTTTTTCGCGGCGCTGAATTCCGCCGTATTCTCCGACGGCTCCTTCGTCTATATCCCCAAGGGGGTGCGTTGCCCCATGGAACTGTCCACCTATTTCCGCATCAACGCCGCCAAGACCGGCCAGTTTGAGCGCACCTTGATCATCGCCGAGGAACGCAGTTATGTCTCCTATCTGGAAGGCTGCACCGCGCCGATGCGCGACGAGAACCAGTTGCATGCCGCCGTGGTCGAGTTGGTGGCCCTGGAAGGCGCGCAAATCAAGTATTCCACGGTGCAGAACTGGTATCCGGGTGACGAAGACGGCCGGGGCGGCATCTACAATTTCGTCACCAAGCGCGGCGATTGCCGGGGTGCCCATTCCAAGATCTCCTGGACCCAGGTGGAGACCGGATCGGCCATCACCTGGAAATATCCCAGTTGCCTATTGAGAGGGGACCACTCGATCGGCGAGTTCTATTCGGTGGCGCTCACCAATCACCGTCAACAAGCCGACACCGGCACCAAGATGATCCATATCGGCAAGAACACCAAGAGCACCATCATCTCCAAGGGGATCTCCGCCGGGCGCGCGAACAACAGTTATCGCGGCCTGGTGAAAGTGCTGAAGAGCGCCGAGAACGCCCGCAATCACACCCAGTGCGACTCCCTGCTCATCGGCGATCGTTGCGGCGCCCACACCTTTCCCTACATCGAGGTGAAACAGGCTTCCGCCCGCATCGAGCATGAGGCCACCACGTCCAAGATCGGCGAAGACCAGTTGTTCTTCTGCCGGCAGCGCGGGCTTTCCGCCGAGGACGCCGTGTCCATGATCGTCAACGGTTTCTGCAAGGAGGTCTTCAAGGAACTGCCGATGGAATTCGCGGTGGAAGCCCAGGCCCTGCTGGGGATCAGTCTGGAAGGGAGCGTGGGTTAGTTCTGCTTTCCAACGTGAAATATGTTCGCAAATCTTGAAGTTTGAATGTGTGCCGAGCGCACCGCTAGAAATGATGGTGTGCAAGCACCCTCCAGTAAAGGTGGAAACATGCTGAAAATTGAAAACCTCCATGTTCGCGTGGAAGACAAACCCATCCTCAAGGGCATCAGCCTGACGATTCGGCCTGGCGAGGTTCATGCCATCATGGGGCCGAACGGTTCGGGCAAGAGCACCCTCTCCAATGTCCTGGCCGGACGCGATGGCTACGAGATCAGCGCCGGTTCCGTCACTTATCAGGGACGGAACCTGCTGGAGATGGCTCCGGAAGAACGCGCCCGCGAAGGCGTGTTCCTGGCTTTTCAATATCCGGTGGAAATCCCCGGCGTCAGCAACATCTATCTGTTGAAGGCAGCGCTCAATGCCGTGCGCAAGCATCGCGGCCTGCACGAGTTGGACGCCATCGACTTCCTCAAGATGATCAAGGACAAAGTCAAGCTGGTGGAGATGAACGAGCAATTCCTCTATCGCGCCGTCAACGAAGGCTTCTCGGGAGGGGAGAAGAAACGCAACGAGATCCTGCAGATGGCGGTGTTGGAACCCCGCCTGTGCATCCTCGATGAAACCGATTCGGGGCTGGATATCGACGCTCTCAAGATCGTCTCCGACGGAGTGAACTCCCTGCGTTGCGAGGAGCGCAGCTTCATCCTGATCACCCATTATCAGCGGCTGTTGGATTACATCAAGCCCGATTTCGTCCATGTGCTGGCTCAAGGCCGCATCGTCAAATCCGGCGATGCCGACTTGGCGCTGGAATTGGAGGACAAGGGCTACGGTTGGATCGACCAACAACTGGGCGCGGTGGCATGAGCGCGGCGCAGTATCTCGAGCTTTACCAGTCCCTGACGGAAGTTCTGCCGGGGCAGAACATGCCCTGGCTGAGCGAGATTCGCCAGCAGGCCCGGGAGAAGTTTGCCGGTGGCGGTTTCCCTACCCCGCGCGAGGAAGAGTGGAAATACACCAATGTCACCGCATTGGAGAAGAAGCTATTCAAGACCTCGGCCGAACCGGGCGAGGAAGCGGTGGGTCCCTGGCTGGACGATTTCTATTTGGCGGATGCCTGGACGGTGGTGCTGATGGATGGATTTTTCAGTCCGGGCTTATCGAGGTTGGACGGACTGCCGGGCAACGTCATCGCCTGCGGCATGACCGACGCGCTGAAGCATCATCCGGGGCGGGTGAAAACCCTGCTGGGCTCGGCCTTAGGGCTAGAAGCCCATGGCTTCATCGCTTTCAACACGGCATTTTTCAGCGATGGCGCTTTCGTGGAGATTCCCACCGGCGTGTCCTTGAGTAGACCCTTGCAGATCCTGCATGTTTCCACCCGGCCGGAAGGGTTGGCCAACACCCGCAGCCTGGTGGGACTGGCCGCCAACGCCGGGGTCAGACTCGTCGAGACCTACGCCGGCGCGCAGCAGGCTTATCTGACGGCTGCGGTGACCGAGATCAAACTGGCTGAAAACGCCGGGCTGGATCATTACAAATGGCAGGTGGAATCGGACCAGGCCCACCACTTCGGCGGCATCTATGTAAGCCAGGAGCGCTCCTCGCGGTTCAATCAGCATAATTTCTGCCTGGGTGGCCTGTTGGCGCGCACCGAGATTCACACCGAACTGGCCGACGGCGCGGAATGCGACATGAACGGCCTGTTCTTAGGGCTGGGCCGCCAGCATGTGGACAACCATACCCGGATCCATCACCGCGAGCCCAATGGAATCAGTCGCGAGACGTATCGGGGCATCCTGGCCGACCGGGCGCGCGGCGTGTTCCAGGGACGCATCGTCGTGCACCCCAACGCCCAAAAGACCAATGCGGAAATGAACAGCCACAACCTGCTATTGTCCGACGACGCCGAAATCGACGCCAAGCCGCAACTGGAAATTCTCGCCGACGATGTCAAATGTTCCCACGGCCTGGCGGTGGGTCAGCTCGACGAGGAATCGGTTTTTTTTCTGCAGTCGCGCGGCGTAGGCCACGAGACGGCGCGCAACATGCTCACCTTCGCTTTCGCCCAGGCGATGGTGGAGAAAATCGGCCTGGAGTCCCTGCGCTTCCTGGTGCAAGAACGTCTGCTGAATCGATTCCCACAGTCCGGCATCCGGAGGGATTGGTTATGAGCGGCTTCGACCCGGGGAGAATCCGCGCGGATTTTCCCATACTCGGTGAATTCATTCACGGCAAACCGCTGATCTATCTGGATAACGCCGCCTCGACCCAGAAACCTAGGGCGGTGATCGAAGCGACCTCCCGGGTCTACGAGCACGATTACGCCAATGTCCATCGCGGGGTCCACACTTTGAGTCAGCGCGCCACCGACCTGTTCGAGGGTGCGAGGGAGAAAGTCCGTGCTTTCATCAATGCCGGTTCGGACAAGGAGATCGTGTTCGTGCGAGGGACTACCGAGGCCATCAATCTGGTGGCGCAAAGCTATGGCAGGGCGAATATCGGCGCAGGAGACGAAATCCTCATCACCGCCATGGAACATCACTCCAACATCGTGCCTTGGCAGCTATTGTGTCAACAGACCGGCGCGGTGCTCAAGGTTGCGCCCATGAACCAGGCCGGCGAGCTGATCCTGGACCGGTTCGAACTGTCCGAGCGCACTCGGTTGGTTTCCGTGGCCCATATGTCCAATGCCCTAGGCACCCTCAATCCGGTGAAACGCATCGTCGAATTGGCTCATGGCCGCGGCGTTCCGGTTTTATTGGACGGGGCGCAGGCCGTGCCGCATGGCGCCGTGGACGTACAGGCGCTGGATTGTGATTTCTATGCCTTCTCCGGTCACAAGCTATATGGGCCCTCGGGCATCGGAGTGTTATACGGCAAGGCGAAATTGCTGGACGCCATGCCCCCCTGGCAGGGCGGCGGGGACATGATTCGCATGGTCACTTTCGAACGCAGCGAATACAACACGCTGCCCTATAAATTCGAGGCGGGCACCCCCGACATCGCCGGAGCGATCGCCCTCGGTGCGGCCATCGACTATCTGCAAGGCATCGGCATGGAGGCCATCGCCGAGTACGAGCAGCGGCTGCTGCACTATGCGACCGAGAAGGCCAAAGCGATCCGGGGGCTGAAAATCATCGGTGAGGCGGCGGAGAAGGGCGCCATCCTGTCCTTCACCCTGGAGCATGTCCATCCCCATGACATCGGCACCTTGCTCGATCAGCTGGGCATCGCGGTTCGCGCCGGCCATCATTGCGCCATGCCGGTGATGGATTTTTACCGCGTGCCGGCCACCACTCGGGCGTCTTTCGCCTGCTACAACACCTTCGAGGAAGTCGATGCCCTCATCGAAGGCGTCCAACAGATCATTGAGGTATTCGGCTGATGTTCGATGAAATCCGCGATCTCTATCAGGAAGTGGTGTTCGACCACAATCGCAATCCTCGCAACTTCCGGGTGATGGAAGACGCCACTCGCAAAATCGACGGTTTCAACCCTCTGTGCGGCGATCGCATCACCCTGTATATCAAGGTGAACGACGGGATCATCGAGGATGTCAGTTTCCAGGGTTCCGGGTGCGCCATCTCCACCGCCTCGGCCTCGTTGATGACCGAGATCGTGCGTGGACAGAGCGAGGAGCAGGCCCACGAATGGTTCGAATTGTTCCATCGCATCACCACCGGCCAGGACGAGCGGGCCAGTTTCGAGGAGTTGGGCAAGCTGGCGGTGCTGGCGGGGGTGCGCGCCTATCCCGCCCGCGTCAAATGCGCCACCCTTCCCTGGCATTCCCTGGAGGCCGCTCTCAAGAACGAGGCCGAATCGGTCTCGACCGAATGAGGCCAGGGTTACCCGCACAGGAGTAGACCGAATGAGCGACTGGATCGATGCAATCCCCACGGACGATCTGGCCGAGGGAGGCCATGTGGTGGTGGAGGTGGAAGGCGTGGAGGTGGCGATCTTCCGGATCGAGGGAGCGTTCTATGCCGTGCAGGACGTCTGCACCCACGATGGCGCCGAGATCGGAAGCGGCGATCGGGTGGGCTGTGAAATCATCTGCCCGCGTCACGGCGCGCGGTTTTGCCTGAAAACCGGTAAAGTTTTGCAAGGCCCCGCCTACGAGGATTTGCCCATCTTTCCCTTGCGCGTGGAAGATGGCATCATTCAGGTCAGGGACGATCGCTGGGATTGAAGCCATCGGCCCTATTCCCCGAACCGAAACTCGTCCATCGAGGATTAACATGATCACTCTCTACGGTTGTCCCTACACCCGTTCCACCCGCGCCGCGTGGGCGCTGGAAGAAGCCGGCGCGGAATATGAGTATGTCAAGGTCGATATCAGCGCGGGTGAAGGACGCGCGCTCTCCTATCGGCGGATCAATCTGGGCGGCAAGGTGCCGGCCTTGGTGGATGGCGATTTCGTGCTGACCGAATCCGCCGCCATCATCGCCTATATCGGCGACCAATATCCGCAGGCCCGGCTCATACCGATTAGCGATGCCAGGCTCAGGGGCTTGTACGATCAATGGTGTTATTTCGTCATCGGCGAACTGGAACAACCGCTATGGACGATAGCGAAACATCGCTTCGCTTTGCCCGAAGACTGGCGGGTGCCGGCGGTGATCGACACGGCCATCAAGGAATTCGCCCAACCCCTCAAAGTGCTGGAATCCGGCCTGGGCGATCAACCCTTCATCCTCGGCGAGACTTTCACCGGCGCCGACATCCTCATCGCCCATACCCTGGCCTGGGCGAAAAAATATGAACTCGCACCGCAATCCGAACGGCTCCAGGCCTACATGGACAGAACCCTTTCCCGTCCGGCCCTAACCCGGGCCAGGGAGCGCGAGGCGGGTTGAAGCCTAGGCGTTTTCCAGGGAGGACAGCGGAATCGACAGGGTGAACAAAGCGCCGTTGCCTCGATTGCTGGCGCTCACTTCACCGTGAAGGTTGCGTTCGATGATGGTCTTGGTCATGTACAGGCCGATGCCGCTGCCCTGTTCCTTGGTGGTGAAATAGGGGTCGTAGATCTTGGCCAAGATATCTTCGGGAATGCCGCCGCCGTTATCCTGGATGCTCAGCATTCCCCATTCGCCGCAGCGGACCAGGCTGATTTCTATCCGTCCATCTTGAACCTTGCACTGCGCAATCGCTTCCTTGGCATTGGAGAGTATGTTCAAGACGACTTGAGCGAACTGGTTCGAGTGCCCATAGGCTTTGAGTCCCGAAGCCAAGTTTTTGACCACTGCGATATGGTTGTCCCTGAGAGAAGCTTCCATCACGAACAGGGCGTCTTCCACCGCTCGATCTAGGTCGAAATCGCCCGGTTCCCGATCGGGGCGGAAGAAATCG
>JAQTSI010000214.1 GCA_028711365.1 Methylococcaceae bacterium | reverse complement strand
CGAGGCCGTCGATTCCCCTGCGCACCCGGTCGCCAGTCCGGTACAGGCGTTCGCCGGGGCATGCGCAGAACGGATCGGGAATGAAGCGCTCGGCGGTCAGATCCGGTCGGTTCAGATAGCCTTGGGCCAGCCCAGCGCCGCCGATGTACAACTCACCGGCGATACCGGACGGCACCGGTTCGAGATTTCCGTCGAGGAGGTAAGCCCGGCTGTTGGCGATGGGCTGGCCGATCGGCACCCCGGTTCGTTCCTCGCCTTGCCGCTTCGGCGGAACGAGGTAAATCAGCGTGCCCACCGTGGTTTCGGTGGGGCCATAGTGGTTGAAGAGACGGCATTCGGGACGGCAGGCCGCGATCCTGTCGACCAGATCGTAGCTCAGCACGTCGCCGCCGCAGATCAAGGCCCGGCGCGGCAGGATGTTTCTGCCCTCGGACGAATCCAGCAGGGCCGCCAGATGGGAGGGCACGATCTTCAGCACGTCGATCGGCTGGCGTTCGATGGCGTCGGCGAGCATCCGCCCGTCGGTGGTGGTGTCCTGGTCGAGCAGGTGCAGGCAGCCGCCGGAAACGAGGGAAGTGAACAGGACCGTGTTGCCGAGATCCGCCGCCGGCGTGGACACCAGGGCATAGTGCAGCCCAGTGGCGGCGGGAATCTGCCCGGCGATGTAGTGGATATAGTTGAGCAGGCTGCGATGGGAAATCTCGACGCCCTTGGATTGACCGGTTGAACCCGAGGTGTAGATCACATAGGCGATGCCGTCCGCCGGGATAGGGAATTGCGGATCGCTCGCCGGCGCTTGCGGCCCGTCAGGCCACCGGTCCATGTCGATCCGGGTGATATTGGGCAAAGGCCCATTCAAATCGGTCTGCGTCAGCAACACGCCTATGCCCGCGTCGGCCAGTATAGGGGCCAGCCGTTCCTCGGGGTAGCTGGGATCGAGCGGGACATAGGCGGCTCCGTTCTTGAGCACGGCCAGGATGGCGATCGCGAAGTTCGAGGAGCGCTCGAGGTTGATGCCGACCCGGCTGCCCACACCGATTCCTAGCGATCGCAGAGAATGGGCCCAGCGGTTGGCGATGGCGTTCGATTCGCCGTAGCTCAGGACTCGATCCTTGCAGGCCAGGGCGGGAAGATCGGGAGTTTTCATCGCCTGGGTCTCGAACAGCCGGTGAACGCAAGATACCTCCAGCAGCGGCGTTTCCGGCCCGACGGACTGGTCCAGCAGTCGGTTACGCTCCTGTTCGCCGAGCAGCGACAAGCCGCCGAGACGGGTTGCGGGATTCGCCACCACATTCTGCAAGAGGTTCCGGAAATGATTGGCGATGCCGGTGATTCTCTCTTCCGAGAAGAGATCGATGCGGTATTGGAAAGATAGCAGGAGGCCGTCTCCGTCCTGGGCGGCCATCAGCTTGAGGTCGAAGCGTTCGATGCGCCGCCGTAGCCCCAAAGGATGCAGGCTGCCGTCGGTCCAGGCCAAGGGGGGGGCGTCTTCGCCGAGGGCGAGTTGCGCCAATTCGGGAGGCATGCCCGCCTGGGCCTGTTGCAGCACGAATAGGGTTTGGTAAACGGGCCAGTGGTCGGCGTTGCGTTCGATCTGTAGGCCTTCCACCATGAGGGAAAAGGGATAATCCTGATGCTCCAGCGCGCCGAGCAGTGCTTCGTGTACCTCCGCTAGATAGACCGAAAAGGGTTTCTCGCCGCAGGGATGGGTGCGCAGCGGGACCGGATTGACGAAGTTGCCCACGACGGGCGTGAAGCGGGCTTGGCTGCGCCCCGAGGTGGGAACGCCGACGATCAGGTCGGACTGGCGGCTGTAGCGGTGGAGCAGCACCTTGTAGCTTGCGAGTAACAGGGTAAACAGAGTCACGCCATGCCGGCCGGCCAGTTCCTTCAGCCCGGCGGTTTCGTCATGGTCCAAGCGGATAGCCACCGAGGAGCCCCTGTAGTCCGACTGGTTCGGTCGTGGACGATCGGTCGGCAAAGCGAGGATCGGCAGTTCCCCGGCCAATTGTTGCTGCCAGTAATCCCTGGCTTGACGGCTAGCGGGGCCTTCCAGGTATCGCCGCTGCCAGGCAACGAAAGCGGCGTAGTTCGTAGCGGAGCCATCGCCTGCCGGCTCCAGGCCTTTGGCCAGTTCCGCGTAGACGGTACGCAGCTCGTCGACGAGGATGAGGACCGACCACAGATCCAAGGCGATATGGTGGGCGCACAGCAGCAGGGTGTTGGACGAGGCTTCGGGCCGGCTGTCACGGTAAAGTATCGCCCGCAGGATGCTTCCTTTGGCCAGGTCGAAGGGTTCGCATATTCGCCGGGCCATATCTTCCTGGAGTCCTGCTTCCGTCCATCCCGAGGCGTTGATGGCGGTGAACAGATCCGGCAATTCGGATACCCTCCTCACGCTTTGGATCACGGTATCGGCTTCGGCGCGATAGACCGTGCGCAAGATGTCGTGGCGTTCGGCCAAGCGGATGAAGGACTGTCGCAATCGTTCGGCATCGACTGGACCTTCGATGCGCAGGGCCAGATGCAGGTTGTAGACGAGACTGTCGGCATCCATTTGCTGCATCGCCCACATGGAAAGCTGGGTGGACGATAACTCGGAAGTTGGAGTTTCCGTGAGCGCCGCTGCGGCAGGCATTTTTGCCAGAAGCTCGGCCACTTCTACCAGCGAGTCGTCGGACAGGAAGGCGGACAATGGCGCTTCGATGCCCAGCAATTGGTCGGCCGCGAGCTTGAGCTCGACCGCCTTGAGGGAGTCCAGGCCGGAGGACCTCAGCGGCGCATCGATGACCACGCTGGATTGCGCAATTTTCAGAAGGCGGGCGATCCTGGTACGAAGAAAACGGGCGATCAGGGGAGCGCGGCGGTCTCGGGGGACGGCGGATAGCGCCTCCCTAAGCAGCAGGAATTCGGGCTCCGCCTCGCCGGATTCCTCCGACTCCCGGGGGCGATCGATCATGGCGCTTGTTCTCGTTCTTCCCGATTTGCCCGAGCACGCCAGCACCGGCAGCGAGTCTTCCAGATAGGCCTGCTTGCAGGCTTGGCGGCGCAGTTTGCCGCTGGAAGTCTTGGGTACCCCGCCCGGTTGCAACAGGAGCAGTTCGGCGGCCGTCAGTTCACAAGCTTCGGCCAGGAGACTGCGCAAGGAGGCGAAAATCGCTTCGTAGTCGGATTTGCGCAACGCTTCGCGGGTGAGTTCCGCGGCCACGACCAGGCCTTCCTCTTCCTCGAAGGTCACCGAAAAAGCCGCACAGCCGCCCGGACGGAGCGCTTCGAGCGAATCGGTGAGAACCTGCTCAATGTCCTGGGGGTAATGGTTTTTGCCCCGGATGATGATCAGGTCCTTGATCCTCCCAGTGACATACAGCCGGCCTTCATCGAGGATGCCGAGGTCGCCGGTGCGCAGAAAATGGGTTGCTGGGCGTGGGGCCAGCGCCGAGCGACAGTCGAGGGTGGCGCGGAATGTCTGTTCCGAGAGTTCGGGACGGTTCCAATAGCCTTGCGCCACGCTAGGGCCTGAGACCCAGATCTCGCCTTCCTGGCCGGGGGAGCAGGTCTGCCCGCAGGCCGGGTCGACGATGCGGATATCGTGGCCGCTCCAGGGGGAGCCGCAGGAAACGAGGCTTGGGGGGGCTAGGTTCGGATCTTTTCCAAGCTTTGTTTCAGTGGACTCCCACCTTGCCCCGCTGACGAACAAGGTGGCCTCGGCCATGCCGTAACAGGGGAAAAAGCTCTTGCGATTGAAACCGCAGGCGGCGAAGGCTTCGGCAAAATTCTCCAGGGTCGCCGCGCGCACCGGTTCGGAGCCGTTGAAAGCCAGGCTCCAGGAACTCAGATCGAGCTCGCGTTTTTGTTCCTCTGTTACTTTGCGGACACAAAGATCATAGGCGAAATTGGGCCCCCCGGAAGTCGAGGCCTGGTATGTCCCGATGGCTTTCAGCCAGCGCACCGGTTTTTCCAAAAATGCCATGGGTGGCATCAAAATGGCGGTGGAACCGATATAAAGCGGTTGCAGGATGTTGCCGATCAGTCCCATGTCATGGTAGAGCGGCAGCCATCCCACCACCGTGGATTGCTCCGTATGCCCGAAGCGGTGACGGATGGCTTCCTGGTTGGCGAGCAGGTTGCCGTGACTCACCATCACCCCCTTGGGATCGCCGGTGGAGCCCGAAGTGTATTGAAGAAAAGCCAGGCTTTCGGGAGTCACCCGCGGTGGATGCCATGGCCCGGCAACCTCTGCCGCCAGGGTATCGGTGGCGAGCCAAGAGCCGGATCCTGCAAATTCCTCTTTGAACCGCTTGGCCAGTTCCGCCGTGCTCATGACGATGGCGGGGGTAGCATCGCGCAGGATGGCCTGCAGCCGCTGCAGATGCTGGCGGGTGGGCGGGTAGGCGGGAACCGCGACGACCCCGGCATATAGGCAACCGAAAAAGGCCTGGATATAATCCAGCCCCGGCGGATATAGCAGCAGCACTCTTTCCCCCGCCATCTCCATGGCCTGAAGCCGGGCCGCGATGGCGCGGGCGCGCAGGTCCAGTTCGGCGAAGCTCAGCCTGCCGCTTTCGTTTTCGCCGTCTCCCAGAAATAGATAGGCGGTCTGCTCGGATTTCTCACCAGCCCTGATGCGTAGCAGTTCCACGAGGTTGGAACAGGTATTTTGAATATTGGCGGTCAATCCGGATTCTTCGAGGTAACGCACCGCGGTCTCCTTATGAAACGTAATTCAGATATGAACGGTACCAGGGCAGTATCCGTTCGGTGGAAATCCCCCCCCATAGCCCAATAGCGAGAACAAGGTTGTAATACACATTCTTCAGGGGCATCCCCCGACCCAGCGCCAGGACTCCCCGAATGGCGCTGTCACGGGTATGCCAGTCCACGTTGAAGGAGATGGCGGTATCGAGACCGCGCACATGATGGAGCATGCCCGGTGGCATGTAGAGCATGTCCCCCGGTTCCACGATGCATTCTTGAATCTGTGCTTCCCGGTAGAGTGGATGGCTGGCGAAATCCGGTTTTTCGGCGTCTACCGCGCACCAACGCCAGCGGTAGCGGTAGCAATACGGAAGCTGATCGTGCTGCAACAGGATGAATCGCTTGCGTCCTGTCACCTGGAAGAACAGGTTGTGGGTGAGCAGGCAATCGAAATGCAAAGGCGTCAGACTGTGGCGCGGCCCGAGGAAGAACTGGGCGAATCGTAACCAGGTTGCCCGGTACCAGAGGGGGAAATAGTCGACCGGAAAACCTTCGAGATCCGCTTCCGCATCGGGCAGGATGCCGAGCAGAGGCACATCATGAAGGTAGGGCGGCCGTTTCCTGGAACTCCCTGAGGCGAGGGATTCATGGGATTCCAGTTGTTCCAGATAGTCGCCCAATCGGGAATCGACCGTCTTCAAACCGGCGACGCCTTCATCGATCAGACCTTGCTTGAGTTTGACGACGCGCTGGCCGGAGACGGAATGAAGATGGTTGAAACTCCAGCGGGAGAGTGCCGCGCAATGCTTTAAAGCTCCCGAAACGACCACCGGGCGGCTTTTGGCCACATAATCGGAGAAGAAATCGTCGGACGACAGTATTTCTCTGCGCTCTACCAAGGGATATGACTCTCTTGTCGTCATATCCTTCAGATACCCTTCCGAAACCAAGCCGGTGGGCGGATTCCAGGCCATCGAATTTCCCATTTCTCCTCCAATTGTGTGCATTGGGTTTTACTCCAATCTTAGAAAACGCATGCGACGAAACGCGGGATTGGCGCCGGTTTCATGAGGTTTGCCCCACCTGGCCCGCTATTTCCATTTGCTTGCGCAGGCTCAAAGGGCGCATGTCCGTCCATGTTTCCTGGATGTAGTCCAGACATTCCTGTTTCGGACCGGTTTTGCCCACCGTATGCCAGCCAGCGGGCACTTCCTTGTATTCAGGCCAGATCGAGTATTGCTCTTCGTGGTTGACGACTACGTGGTAGATCGTCGTGTCTTCCCCTTCATTCCAAGCCATGCTTTTGTCCTCCCCATTTGAGTTCAAACAATCAGAATATGAACCCCTCCCTGGATTCCCCTTTTGGGTTCAGCCTTTCGGCTGTTCAAATCCTTATTTGGAACCGAGGGTTTTTGTCCCGGTTATGGGTATTGACGGAAACGGCATGCCGAACCCGTACGCGGAGGCGAGAATTTTTTATAGACGTTTAAAATCCGGCACAGCCTGTGGCTGTCCCGGAGGGGAATAGGGCAGGAGGGAGTGAACGCAAGCGTTCAGCGGATGGGTTGATAGAGCAGGGTCAGGGTGGAGGAGAGATTCAGGGAGCCTAGCCTTAGGGTTTTTTCGATGGCGGTCAGGACATCGTAAGGATTCGTCAGGTCGAAAGCGCCGCTGACGATCCGGTTGCGGATGCGTGGGTCGGCGATCAGGATCTTGCCGGGAAAGTAACGGTTCAACTCATCGACCACTTCGGCGAGAGGCCGCATCTCGAACACCAGCAAGCCATTGCGCCAAGCGGCGACTTGCAGGACGGCTACCTGCCGAACCGGACCTATTCCATGCCGGTCGCTGCTCGCCTGCAATCCGGCGGTGAGGTCGACTGTCCGATGTTCGCCGTCATCGTTTGAGACCCGCACCCGACCTTCGGAGACCGTCACGATCACCCGTTCATCCTGCTGATAAACGTTGAATGCGGTGCCCGTGACTTTGGCCATGCCATGGGTGGTGATGACGATAAAGGGGCGGGAAGGATCGTGGGTCACCTGAAAATAGGCTTCGCCTTCTACGAGCTTGACTTGGCGCCGTTGGGGGGAGTAGTCGACCGATAAGGCCGAATGGGTGTTGAGGGAGATTCGGGAGCCGTCATCCAGGGTGATTTCCCGCCGCTCGCCCCAACCGGTATGGTAATCACTAGCCCAGAAACGGGCGGCATTCGGCAACCAGAGCAAGCCCGCCACCAGCGCAAAGCCCGCAAACATCAGACGCGCCGGCCTTTTGCGAGCCGCGGAGCCGAGAACGGGGCGAGATCGCTCTTGCTCAAAAATCCGCCGGGCGGGATCATCCAGCAATGCCCAAAATTTCTCGACGTCGGAATAAGCTTCGGCGTGGCGGGGGTTCAGTTTGCTCCAGATCTCGAATCGATGATGATCCTCGGGTGTGGCATGGCCTGAGTGGAGTCTGGAGAACCAGGCAATAGCCTCGTCGGAGACCGCTTTCTCCACGGGGGGTGAATGCATAACTGCTCTTTATTTCTATTTCTGTACAATGGACGGGAGTCAAGCTCCAAGCGGTGTGAATTACAGGGGTTGTCGCTCATTGTCAATCGGTTTGTGCGTGCCGAAGGGGCGTTATTGCATGGACATGCGGTCGCGTAAAGTTCTTAATGCCTTGCCGATTTGCGTCTCCACCGTACGGGGGGAAATACCCAACTGTGCGGCGATCTCCCCATGGCTGAGGTGCTGAACCTTGTGCAGCAGGAAGATGCGGCGGCACTGCGGGGGCAGTTCGGCGATCAGTCGATCCAACAGATCCAACTCCTGGCTGGCTTCGGTGATCTTATCCGGCAAGGGTTTGGGACAGACCAGATCCTCCGCTAGGGGTTCGTGATGGGCTTGTGCCGACATCACCGCTTTCCGTCCATGATCGGCAACCAGATTACTGGCAATCCGGTATAGATAGGCGGGAAGGTTCCCGATTTCCTCGATGGATTCCTGTTGAATGACCCGCAGATAAGTCTCCTGGACCAGATCCTCCGCCGTATGGCTGCAGCCCACGCGGCGTTTGAGCAGCCTCAGCAAGGGTTTTCGGGTATCCAGGAAAGCCGATTCAATGAGTGCAATGGACGATTTCATCTTCGTTGTTCCGTAACCGTTTTGGCTTTCCCGGCACCAGCACGGTGACTCAACACCGGGAAAGACTTTGCTTGCCAAATGAATAATGGTTAAGCAAAGCCTATGCCGAAGCGTCTATGCTCCAAAATCCAAGTGGCTGAGTCGGAAAAAGCGGATGACATGCGGCGTATGGCTTCAAAAGCGCGGCAAATCCCGCATGGATGCTCGATCCGGTGTTCGATTTTTCATCTGTCACAGATACTTGCAGCCTCGAGCGAAAATTTTTTCGGTGCGGGATACGGGATTAGGCGCAGTTCTACGTCTATATAGAGTGTAAGCCACTAAAAAGGAAGAGCCATGATGGTCGAACAAGCTTATCCCGAGTCCCATAGTCGATCTTGTCCCAATCTCGGCCCAAGAGCCTGCCCTGATCTCAGCCCAAGGGCCTGCCCTGAGCCCGGTCGAAGGGCCGGCCCGACCGAAACTCAATCCTCGGGCCGCGGATGCGTGGATAGAGCCGAGTTTCCCTCGGCACGCTATTTCCAGGTCCATTTCGAATATCTTGAAGAGTTGCTCAATGAAGCCAGGCAAAGTCTCGAGTCATTGAGACAGCAAGTTGCCGAATTTCAACAAAACTCGGACGAGGGCTTGACCGACAAACCCGGACGGCCAGCGCGCAAATCGGTCGGGATAAGCGTCCAGTGCGACGACAAACGCAGCAAGCCGCCTCGTAAGGTCTTGAATCCCATCAAAGCGGCGGTGGGTATTGGGCCGGAAGGATGAAGATCTATTTTCTCGAAGGGGGCCGGTTTTCCGGCGGACTCGGAGAAATACCGGTCACACCAGTTGATGTTCCCCAAACCTGGCGAAGACCACTCGCGGTCGTCGCCGCCTCCATCCTGGCCGCCGCGTTGCACGGCCTGGTTTGGGTCTGGTATCTGAACCGCCCACAGCCGGCACCGCTGGTCGAAGCGACGCCATTGCCGATGATCGACATCGCCCTGTCCGCGCCGCCGGCCTCTCCCTTGCCGGCAGCCGCCCCACCGCCGCCCCAACCCGTCCAGCCGGAAAAGAAACCCGATCCGGCGCCGGTGA
>JAQTSI010000213.1 GCA_028711365.1 Methylococcaceae bacterium | reverse complement strand
ACTGGCGCTTTTTAACCCACTGCTCACCTTCGGAATTTGCACGATGGCTGCGCCAAGTGGCTTTGCATATTGAACTGGGGACGCTGAAAAAACACTCGCGGGGGATCAAAAAGCCCTCACAGAAGCCCCCTTACGATCCGAAGCATCCTCATGTTTCCACCTATCAACTGCTTCGTGGCAATAAAAAAGCGTGAATTCAATATGATACATACACCTTGAAAGGGCTGGAGTTTACCGGTCAAGTGAAATGCGTGTTCATCGATCCGCCGTACAACACCGGCAGCGCGTTTACCCATTACGACGACGGGCTGGAGCATTCCATCTGGCTGGGATTGATGCGCGACCGGCTGGAGATCATCCGGCGGCTGCTTTCCGAGGACGGTTCATTGTGGGTCACGATCGACGACAACGAGGCACACTACCTGAAGGTATTGTGCGATGAAGTGTTCGGGCGAGCAAACTTCGTCTCCAATGTTATTTGGCAGAAAAAGTTCTCTCCTCAAAACGATGCTAAATGGATTAGCAGCAGTCACGACCATGTGCTTTGTTACGCCTTGGATAAGAGCCGTTGGTTCCCTAACGCGCTCCCGCGCTCGGCCGAAATGGATGAGCGGTATAAAAACTTAGACAACGATCCAAGAGGCCCTTGGACGGCGACTGACCTTACTCGTGCAGAGCATCGGGATCGTGACTACTGGGGTCTCGTGACCCCTTCTGGGAAGACGGTGTTTCCGGCCAAGGGACGCAGTTGGAGTCGGCCAAAGGAGAATATTGAGAAGCTTAAAGCGGACGGCCGACTTTGGTTCGGTTCTAATGGGAACAACCTTCCACGCTTGAAGAAATATCTCAGCGAAATGGAAGGTGGCGTCACGCCACAGTCAATCTGGTTCCATAACGAAGTTGGGAACAACCAAGAAGCCAAGAAGGAAATTCTTCAGATCGATGCCGAAACAGTATTCGATACGCCAAAGCCCGAGCGGCTGATCTATCGAATTCTCCATCTGGCAACTAAACCAAGTGAACTTGTTCTCGACTCCTTCGCCGGTTCCGGCACTACCGGCGCGGTGGCGCACAAAATGGGCCGTCGTTGGATCATGGTCGAGTTGGGCGAGCACTGCCATACCCACATCATTCCGCGCCTGAAAAAAGTCATCGACGGCGAAGACCCCGGCGGCATCACCAAGGCCGTCAACTGGCAAGGCGGTGGCGGGTTCCGTTATTATAAACTGGCGCCGACCTTGATCGTCAACGACCGCTGGGGCAATCCGGTGGTGAATCCCGACTACAATGCGGCGATGCTGGCCGAGACCTTGTGCAAGCTGGAAGGCTTCAGTTACGCGCCGTCGGAAATCCGCTGGTGGCGGCATGGGCATTCCAGCGAACGGGATTTCATCTACGTTACCACGCAGAACCTTTCGCCTGAGCAATTGCAGGTGCTTGCCGAAGAGGTAGGTGCGAATTTATTCGCACAAGGGTCGTCGAGTGACGCGGGCAGTGCGAATGAATTCGCACCTATGGGGTCGTTGTTGGTGTGCTGCTCGGCCTTCCACGGCGTGACCGCCGAACAAGCATCGCAACGCTGGCCGAACCTGACCTTGAAGAAAATCCCCAAGATGGTGTTGGCCCGTTGCGAATGGGGCCATGACGACTACAGCCTCAACGTTGCCAATCTGCCCATGGCTGCACCCTCTCCCCCGACCCCTCTCCCGCAAGCGGGAGAGGGGAGGAAAACGTGCGGTCTTAAAAAAAACCGCTACGATGGATTTGTTCGAGGAGGAACCGTGAGTGACAAAAGGCATTCAAGCCCCTCCCCCGTACTCGGGAGAGGGGGTGGGGAGAGGGCAAGCCAGCTCGAACACGCCAAGTTTCTCCGGTCCAACCAAACCGAAGCCGAACAGCGGCTTTGGTATTGCCTGCGCGCCCATCGTTTCATGGGATTGAAATTCAAGCGCCAAAAACCTATTGGCCCGTTCATTGCGGATTTTGTGTGCATGGATTGTCGGCTAGTGGTCGAAGCCGACGGCGGACAGCATGGCGGAGACGCGGATAGGGAACGAGATGCGTGGTTTCAAGCACAAGGCTTTACGGTCCTTCGTTTCTGGAATCACGAAATCTTGGGACAAACGGAAGCTGTGTTGGAGCGGATTCGCCAAACGGTCACTATCCTCTCCCCCAGCCCTCCCGCAAACGAGACAGGGAAGAAAGCGCCGAATGACCTATGAACTGACGGCCCATACCCGCGAAAGTCTGCGCAAGCGGGCGAACATCCGTCTGGAATGGCTGGAGCGGGTCATGGAGCAACCACAATTCGTTTACCCCGATCCGATGGATCCCGAACTCGAACACCGTGTGGGCAAAATCGACGAATTCGAGGGGCGGGTTTTGCGCGTGATCGTTATCCCGAATACCGATCCCATCCGCGTAATCACCGCATTTTTCGACCTTAGCATGAGGGACAAACTATGAGACTAAGCATTGATGAAGCAGCCAATGCGCTGCATCTGGAATTGGTGGATGTCGAGGTGGCCGAATCCGAGGAGGTTGCGCCCGGCATCATCGTTGATTACGACGCAAGTGGAGAGGTGGTGAGGCTGGAGGTCTTGTACCTCAGCAAGCGCCCTCATCCCATCGACGTGCTGGATTTTCAGTTCCAATCCCACCGCAAAACCAACGAGGCGGCGCGTATCGCGCAGGATGCTACGGTATGAATTCCCGCGTTCTAAACGCCATCGCGGGTCGCCTTTCATTGCGCCCGCCCCAGGCGGAATCCCTTTCCCGATTGGCGCGCTCACTGGAACTCGCTCCGGAGTTGCTGGGCCACGAACGAGATATTTCGGTGGTATTGAGCAGCCTGAAATCCCTGTTCCCGACGCTGGAAGACTTCGAGCGTGACTTCCCCTCGCTGTGTTTCGCCTTGGCGACTGGCGTCGGCAAGACCCGCTTGATGGGCGCCTTCATCACATACCTGCATCTGGCGCATGGCATCAACGACTTCTTCGTCCTGGCCCCGAACCTGACGATTTACAACAAGCTGATTGCGGATTTCACGCCGAATACGCCGAAATATGTATTCAAGGGAATTGGCGATTTTGCTATAAACGCGCCACGGATCATTACCGGCGACAACTACGATCAGGCGGGTTTGGATATTACCAGCGACATTTTTTCTGAAGTCCGCATCAACATCTTCAATATCTCGAAAATCAATTCCGAGGTACGCGGCGGAAAGGAACCGCGCATCAAGCGCATGAAAGAAGTGCTAGGCGATAGCTACTTCAACCATTTGGCGAATTTGTCCGACCTTGTGCTGTTGATGGACGAGTCGCACCGTTACCGGGCCGGCGCCGGCGTGCGGGCTATCAATGAATTAAAACCCTTGTTTGGCCTGGAGTTGACCGCCACGCCCTTTGTGGAATCCACGCGCGGGCCGATACCTTTCAAGAACGTGGTGATGGATTACCCATTGGCGCGGGCGATGGAGGACGGTTTCGTCAAGGAGCCTGCGGTAGTCACCCAGCGCAACTTCGACGCCAAGTCACACACGCCGGAAGAAATCGAGAAAACCAAACTGGAAGATGGCGTACGACTGCACGAAACCACCCAGGTCGAATTGCTGACCTATGCCCGCGAGAACGGCGTCAAGGCCGTCAAACCTTTCATGCTGGTGATTGCCCGCGATACCACGCATGCGGCACAACTCTTGGCGCTGCTGGAGTCGGAAGCCTTCCACGGAGGCCGCTATCGAGGCAAGGTCATCCAGGTCGATTCTAGCCGCACCGGGGCCGAAGAGGAGGAAATGATTACCCGCTTGCTTGCCGTGGAAAGCGTGGATGAGCCGACCGAGATCGTGATCCACGTCAACATGCTCAAGGAGGGTTGGGACGTGACCAATCTCTACACCATTGTGCCGCTGCGCGCCGCCAACGCCCGCACCCTGATCGAACAATCCATCGGTCGCGGTTTGCGTTTACCCTACGGTAAACGAACCGGAGTAGCCGCCGTGGATCGATTGAACATCGTCGCGCACGACAAGTTCCAGGAGATCATCGACGAAGCCAATCGCGGCGATTCGCCGATCCGACTTAAACAGTTGATCCTAGATGCGCCCAGCGATGACGACAAGAAAGTCAGTGTGCAGGTCGACTCGGGAGCGATGATGCGGCTGGGATTGGCGGCCCTCACCCCCAACCCCTCTCCCGGCGGCGGGAGAGGGGAGCAAATTGCGCCTGTGTTTACCACGAGTTCAGAGCGCCACGCGGCGCGCGTCGTTATGGATGTCATCAGCCGGTACGAGGTCAAGCGCGACCGAGTTCCAACGAGCAGCGCGCTACTCAAGCCTGACGTGCAAAAGGAGATACTTGCGGAGGTGTCTGAGCGGCTCAAGCCCGTGCAGGCCTGCATGTTCATTGATGAAAGCTTCGATCTTGCTGCAGTGGTTGCCAAGACCATTGAGATCGTTGTTCAACAGACCATCGACATTCCTCGCATTGCCGTCGTGCCGAGCGGTGAAGTCACAACAGGATTTCACCCGTTTAAGCTCGATGTCGCCCACACACACATTCAGCCAGGCGAGCGAGAAATCGTGGGCCAGATGCTACGCACCCACTCCCAGTTCACCTTAGCGGCGGAAATTGGACTCACCGAGCAGCGATTGGAAGATTACATCGTTCATGCCCTGGTGGATTTTGACGACGTCGATTACTTCACGCATGCCGATTTACTTTATGACCTCGCGGGTCAGATGGTGCAGCACTTGTTGGGCTATCTCTCGGAAACCGAGGCGCGAAGCGTGTTGGACCGCGACCGGCGATTGATTGCGCGGGAAATCCATGCCCAGATGATGGCGCACTTCTGGGAAGAAGCGACGGAGTACGAGGTGCAGATAAGCCGCGGGTTCACCGAGTTGAAATCCTGCAATTACACGGCTACGGCGGGCCAAATCGCGCACCATTTCCGCGAAACGGTAAACGAACCGAGCCGCATCAAGCAGATGCTGTTTGGCGGCTTTGCACGCTGTTTGTATCCCCTGCAAAAGTTCGACTCCGATACCGAACGACGTTTCGCCATCATCCTGGAAAGGGATGCTCTGAAGTGGTTTAAGCCGGCCAAGGGCCAGTTCCAGATTTATTACAAGCTAGGTACAGAGCAGCCGGAATACATCCCTGATTTTGTCGCTGAAACAAATACAACGATCTTCATGGTAGAGACGAAGGCCCGCAATGACATAAATACTCAAGAGGTACAGGCCAAGACTGTGGCGGCGGCGCGCTGGTGTAAACATGCCTCAGACCACGCCAGTGAGGTAGCCGCCAAGCCGTGGAAGTACCTGCTCCTCCCACATGATGAGATCACAGAGTCCAAACGTCTGGTTGATTTCTTACGTTTCGATGCATCATCGCAAATTACCGCCGAATGAGACGAAGCTTCTTGAGCTGGAGGGCTAGCTACACCGAGGCGCGCCCGGCTGTTCAGCAGATGAAGTGGACGGAGGGTCGGTTTTCCAGCACAATGCACAGGGAAAATTAAGAACTCCCCTTGTTCATCAGGAGCCGCGTAGGCTGTCCACGCCCGATACGTGCTCATCCGGAGTATGAAATTCGACGTATGGCATTATCATTAAAGGCGGCTCTCTTAAGCCCCGCCAAAACACAACCGACCTCAACCGATATTCCGGTTTCGTTCCTCCGATCAGCCCTAGCCTTTGAACGCTGCCTGCAATGGCAAGCGTGACATCCGCATTGAATAAATTCCAAGACAACGCTGACGCAGTTCAAGCGCTGCATGCGCCAGTTCTTTCCCGCGAGCCTATCGAACAAGCGGCTCGCCGGGCCGCGCAGCATTTGATCCGGCTTCAGCTTCCCGGCGGCGACTGGGAAGGCGAGATGGTGTGGTGCACCATGATCCTGGCGCAAACCGTCATCGTGCGCGTGATCGTGAATCGTCCCTACCGCGACGATGAAAAAGCAGGGATCATCAAACACTTCGAATGCTCTCAGCGTGGCGACGGGTCATGGGGCATGCACCCGGAGTCGCAAGGGTATGTTTTTTTTACCACGATTGGCTATGTGGCACTACGGCTACTGGGCCTTCCCGCCGAATCGCCCCTGCTGGAGCGGGCGCGTCGGTGGCTGCATGCGCAACCGGGAGGCGTCAAGGAGATTCCCAGTTGGGGCAAATTTTGGCTGGCCCTGCTGGACCTTTACGAATGGGAAGGCATCAACCCCATTCCGCCGGAGATTTTCCTGCTGCCGCAATGGTTGCCGGTTCATCCCCGCCGCTATTATTGCCATACCCGTCAAATCTATTTGGGGCTCGCCTTCCTGTACGGCAAGCGCTTTTGCGCGGTTTTGCCGGAACCGCTACGCGACGCCCTGCGCCGGGAGCTTTATCCGGAGCCTTACGCCAGCATCGACTTCGCATCCTGGCGCAATCGCATCGCCCAGTCCGATGTTCATGTGCCGATCAGCCCGGTGCTGCGGCTGGTCTACCAACTGCTGGGAATCTTCGAACGCCGGCATGGCCGGGGTTTGCGCCGCAAAGCGCTGGATCGGTGTTTTCAACGCATCCTCTACGAACAGCGCAGCACGAACTATCAAGGCATCTCTCCGGTCAGCGGGCTGCTCAACTGCCTGGCTATTTTCGCGCACGATCCCAAGCATCCGGACCTGGAGCCCAGCCTCGCGGGCCTCGAAGCCTGGCGCTGGGAAGACCAGGCCGAAGGCATCCGTTATGTGGGAGCCCGCTCCAATTCATGGGACACCGCTTTCGCCATTCAGGCCCTGATCGAGTTGCCCGGCTCCGACGCCGAAACGGTTCAGGCATTGAATCAGGCCCACGGTTTTTTGCGTGATGCCCAGATGACCGAAGAGCTGCCCGATTATCAGGCGGCTTGGCGTGATTCCGCCCTAGGCGGCTGGTGTTTTTCCGACGGCAGCCACCGCTGGCCCGTCAGCGACTGCGCGGCGGAAGCCCTGAGCGCGATACTCGCCCTCTACGAGCAAGCCGACTTTGAAGCGAGCGGCCGCCTGGATGAATCGCGCCTGGAAATGGCGGTCAACTTCATCCTCTCACGGCAAAATGAGGATGGCGGCTTCGGCACCTATGAACGCCGCCGAGGCGGCAAATTGCTGGAATTGATCAACCCTTCGGAGATGTACGGACAGTGCATGACCGAGCTGTCCTATATCGAATGCACGAGTTCGTCGCTCGCCGCACTGGCCCATTACCGCAAGCATCACCCGGATTTTCCCGATGAAAGAATCGACCGGGCATTACGAACGGCAGAGGCGTTCTTGCGCAAAAGCCAGGGCCAGGATGGGGCCTATCCCGGTTTCTGGGGCATCAACTACACCTACGCTTTGTTTCACGTGGTCAAGGGACTGCGGACGGCCGGAGCAGCCGTCACCGACCCGGCACTGCGGGCGGCTGCCCGCTGGCTCACAGAAAAACAGCGCGCTGACGGCGGCTGGGGAGAACATTATTCTGGCTGCCTCGAAGGGCGCTATGTGGAGCATGAGCAAAGCCAGGTCGTGATGACCAGTTGGGCCTTGCTCGCGCTGCTGGAAACGCTCTCCCCGGACCATCAAGCCATCCAGCGCGGAATATCCTGGCTGGTGAATCAACAGCAAGCGGATGGAGCCTGGCCACGCCAAAGCGTCAATGGCGTTTTCTTTGGCGCCGCCATGCTGGATTACCGGCTCTACCACCTTTACTTCCCGACCTGGGCGCTCGCCCGTTATACCCGCTTGGCCGAAGTCACCGCCCAACGCGATGCGGCATGACCAATTTTATCAACTTTTTGGATCACCCCCGGTCGGCTCCGGCCCTGGGGTATCAGGAGACGAGTAATGATGACGAATGAGCGCGAAGACCTGGATGTGTTGATCGCCGGCGGAGGCGTAGCGGGTTCGGCCGCGGCGGCGGCGCTTTCCCAACTGGGACTGAATATATTGATCATCGAGCCCGCTCCCAGTCCCGGCAGGCGGCTTGCTGGGGAGTTGATCCACCCGCCGGGCATCGACGGCCTTTGCGAACTGGGCCTGATGAACGCGGATGCGCTGCCGGGGATGCCCGTCAAGGGCTTTGCCGTTTATCCGTTTTTCGAGGACCGCCAGCCGACGATTCTCCCCTATGGTGAAATACGCAAGCCGATCCGTTGCGGACAGGCCATCGAGCACAATGGTCTGAAGGAACACCTGCTGGAAACCGTGCAACGGTTCCCCGGAGTCAGGGCCTGGTTGGGCGCGCGGGTCACCCAAATCAAAACCGCTCCCGGGCAGCCTTATACCGCCATCGTGAGCCGCGAAGGAGGTGACACGGAGATTCGGGCCAAGCTCATCATCGGCGCCGATGGCCCCATGTCGCAGGTGCGCAAGATGGTCGGCATCGGCTACGAAACCCAGCGCTATTCCGGCATGATGGGGCTCGAAGTCGAGGATACCCATCTGCCCAACCCAGGCTACGGCAACATATTCCTGAATCCCGCCGGGGTTTCCTATGCCTATGGCATAGGCGAAGGCCGCGCTCGGGTCATGTTCGAAGTGCTCAAGGATGCGGATGCCAAGGAGTCGATCACGGCCCACCTGAGCCTTTTCCCTCCCGCCTTCTGCGCGGATATCGAGCAAGCCCTCAGCGAAGGTAAACCGCTTGCGGCGGCGAACTATTGCATCATCCCCGAGGCGAGCGTGAGAGCGAATGTCGCGTTGGTGGGTGATGCCCGCGGCTGCTGCCATCCGCTGACCGCGTCCGGGATCACCGCCGCAGTCAAGGATGCCCTGATTTTGAGGGACGCCTTACGCGAAACCCAGCTCGACTTTGCCGCTGCCTTACGCCGCTATTCCTTGCTCTGCGGTCGCCTGCAACTGACCCGGCGCACCCTGGCGGAAGAACTGCGCGGAGCGTTTCTTGCCCAG
>JAQTSI010000212.1 GCA_028711365.1 Methylococcaceae bacterium | reverse complement strand
GAAGACGCCAATCGGGCGAGGAAGGACCACTCGGCCGAGAACCTGGCGCGGGTCAGACGCATGGCGCTCAACGTCATCCGCCGCAACGCCCCGTCCAATGTCAGCCTGCGCCGTCGCAAACGCCATGCTCTGCTCAACGACGACTACCGCTCCCGGTTGATCTTCGGGGAGCCAGGAACATAGCGCGATTGCCCTGCCTGTCAGACCGGTCCTTGAAGCTCAACCCCGCGCTATGGCATCATAGCCCGCCTACATTCCGGGCCGTTCCTTTTTCCGCAACGCGATTCCAAGCCCGGAAGCCCACATATTCCTTTCCTCCAACCCGTTTAACGCATAAAACTTTAGGTGAAGCCAAATGGCAGGTCGCAACCATCTTTACGTTCCAGGTCCCACCAACATCCCTGACTCCATTCTCAGCGCGATGCATCTGCCTTCGGAAGACCACCGCAGTCCGAACTTTCCCTTGCTGGTGAAGCCGATCCTGGAGAACCTGAAAAAAATCTTCCAGACCGAAAAGGGCCAATGCTTCATCTTCCCCGCCACCGGCACCGCCGGTTGGGAAATCGCCATCAGCAACACCCTTTCCCCCGGCGACAAGGTTCTGGCTTATCGCTTCGGCCAGTTCAGTCATCTGTGGATCGACCTCGCCAAGCGCCTCGGTCTGGACGTGGAGCATGTCGAAGTGCCCTGGGGTCAAGGCGTCCCCCTCGATCTGCTGGAAGCCCGGCTGAAAGCCGATACCAGCCACGACATCAAGGCCATCCTGATCTGCCATAACGAGACCGCCACCGGCGTCACCAGCGACCTGCCCGGCGTCCGCAAAGCCATCGACGCCGCCGGCCACCCTGCCCTTTACTACGTGGACGGCGTCAGTTCCATCGCTTCCATCGACTTCCGCATGGACGAATGGGGGGTGGACATCTGTATCGCCGGTTCGCAGAAAGGCTTCATGCTGCCGGCCGGCCTCGCCCTGCTGTGCTTCAGCCAGAAAGCCCTGGCCGCCCGCGAAAGCGCCCAGTGCCGTCGCGCCTTCCTGGACATCGGCGACCACATCTTCCATAACGCCGGGGGCTATTTCCCCAACACGCCGTCCATTCCGCTGCTGTATGGCCTGCGCAAAGCCCTCGAACTGCTGCTGGAAGAAGGTCTGGAAAACGTCTTCGCCCGCCACGCCCGTCTGGGCGAAGGGGTGCGCCGCGCCGTCGCCGCCTGGGGCCTGAAGCTGTGCGCGCAGGCGCCGAAATGGTATTCCAATGCCGTCTCCGCCGTGGTCGTGCCGGAAGATTTCGATGCCCGCGACGTGATCCATATCGCCTATCACCGTTATAACCTGTCCTTGGGCGCCGGCTTGACCGAACTCTCGGGCAAGGTATTCCGCATCGGCCACCTCGGCGATTTGAACGAACTGAGCCTGTCCAGCGCCATCGTCGGCACCGAACTGGCCCTGCTCGATGCCGGCATCCCGCTGACTCCGGGTAGCGGTATCGCAGCAGCCGGCGCCTATTGGCGCGAGACCGCCCCAGCCATTCCTGCCCGCTGAGCCTGATCCGCAAGGTGGGTTAGCCTTCCGCTTGACCCACCGTCTGATAATGGGCTCTGCCAGACCCGATCCCCCATCGCAAACCCATCATGAACAAACCCAAAGTGATCGTTACGCGCCGATGGCCGGCTGCCGCCGAAGCGCGTTTGCAAGAATCGTTCGATGTCACGCTCAACGAAGCCGATGTACCGATGAGCGCCGAGCAATTGAAAGATGCCTTGCGCCAATACGACGCCGTGCTTCCCACCGTCACCGATCCCATCGGCGCCGACGTGCTCGGCGCCGAACCCCTGCGCTGCAAGATTTTGGGCAATTTCGGCGTGGGCTTCAATCATATCGATCTCGAAACGGCGAAAGCGCGCGGCATCACCGTCACCAATACCCCCGACGTGCTCACCGATTGCACCGCCGACATCGCCATGACCCTGATGCTGATGGTCGCCCGCCGGGCCGGTGAAGGCGAGCGCGAAGTCCGCGCAGGCCGCTGGACCGGCTGGCGTCCCACTCATCTGATCGGCGCCAAGATCACCGGCAAGACCTTGGGGCTCATCGGTTTCGGCCGCATCGCCCGCGCCATGGCGAAGAAAGCCCACCACGGCTTCGATATGCCGGTTATCTTCTACGATCCCTACCCGCCTTCCGACGAAG
The DNA here is from genome assembly GCA_028711365.1 of Methylococcaceae bacterium. Taxonomy (GTDB): domain Bacteria; phylum Pseudomonadota; class Gammaproteobacteria; order Methylococcales; family Methylococcaceae; genus Methylumidiphilus. The sequence continues at coordinate 6,749 of JAQTSI010000212.1, read as the reverse complement.
TGTGCCGGAGCCTGGGCGCAAGCCGGCGCGACAGCATCGAGGCGGTTTTGCGCGAGGCCGACTTCGTCGCCCTGCACTGCCCCGGCAGCAAGGAGAATCGCCACCTCATCAACGCCGAAAGACTGGCGCAGATGAAACCTGGCGCCTTCCTGATCAATTCGGCGCGCGGCGATGTGGTGGATAACGAGGCCTTGATCCAGGCGTTGAAGAACGGAACCCTCGCCGGCGCCGGCCTGGATGTATTCGAGGGCGAGCCCAAGCTGAACCCGGGCTTCCTCGAGTTGGAAAACGCCGTGCTCTTTCCCCACCTCGGCAGCGCCACCGCCGAAACCCGCCTGGCCATGGGGCTGCGCGTCGTCGACAACCTCACCGCTTTCTTCGCCGGGGAAACTCCGCGCGACAAGCTGGTCTAGTTCCATGCAAGCGGGCAATGTCGACTCGCTGTGGCCGCCCGAGCGGGCGGTCATGAGCCCGGAACGATACGCCGAATTGGCGCAGCGCATACAGCCTGCGTTTCTCGCCCAGATGCAGGAAGCGAAAATTCCACAGCAACGGGCGGAATCGCTGTGCCGGCTCTACCTGCCCTTGGCCGCCTGGGTGCATGACCAAAAACGGCCCGGTCAAACTTTCGTGCTGGGCGTCAACGGCGCACAGGGTTCGGGCAAATCGACCCTGTGCGAATTTCTCCAGCTCATTCTGCAGGTAGGTTATGGTTACAAGGTCGCCGGTTTCTCCATCGACGACATCTACAAGACCCATGCCGAACGCCAGCAACTGGGCCGCGAAGTCCATCCCCTGTTAGCCACCCGCGGCGTGCCGGGCACCCATGACGTGGAACTGGGCCTGAATATCCTGCGCGCCCTCCTCCCCCCGCAAGGCGGCAAGGTTTCCCTGCCCGCCTTCGACAAAGCCATGGACGACCGTTGCCCGCCATCGCAATGGCCGGTATTCGAGGCGCCTGCGGATATCGTCATCTTCGAGGGCTGGTGCGTGGGTTCGAAACCGCAGGCGGAAGCCGAACTGGCCGATCCCATCAATGAATTGGAGCGCAACGAAGACACGGAGGGGGCCTGGCGGCGCTATGTCAACCGACAGTTGGCAGGGCCTTACGCCGAGTTATATGGACAATTCGACCGGCTGATCATGCTCAAGGTGCCAAACATGGAAAGCGTGTTCGAATGGCGCAGCCTGCAAGAGCGCAAGCTCGCGGAAAGAACCGTGGCCAACGGAGCGAATCACCGCATCATGGATGCGGCGGCGCTGAAGCGCTTCATCATGCACTACGAGCGCCTGACCCGCCACAACCTGGAAGAGATGCCCCTTCGGGCCGATCTCACCCTGTTCCTGGACGAAGATCACCACTTCACCCGCATCCTCATCAACCGCTGATCCAACATGGGGAAAAGCTTATGTTGTACTTGAAATCTATACTCGCCGCTATAATCGTTTGTCTAGTGGCGGCACACCCAACCCTAGCTAGCGAGGTTACTCATTATCCTGGGATTCCGGGAACCGAGCCGGCATGGGATCAATATGTATTTGACTTCAGAGCCTTCCCGCTGGGAATGGAGACGGGGTTTTCTGAAACTATCGGCGATCTAACCATCACCTACACCGCTCCTGACTATCCCTTCGTGTTCAAAACCGTCGATAGCAGGAGTATTCCATCCCGACCCTCGCCATTTCCATTGCTTCTCGGCGAGGCGAGCCCCTCAGTCTTGGGGATCAGTTTCAGCCATCCCGTGTTCGGGATTGGCATAGAATATGTGCCACTCGGGCCAGGGTCGATCCAAATGGATTTAATGAGTGGCGGCATCGGCGGCTCAGTCGTCGGCCCTCGCAGCGAGAGCGGAGCTATCCCACCGGGTCTGATCTACCCGGAAGGATTCATCAACCGGCTACCGCTGTGCGTCTGCGATAACTATTTTGACGCAGTGCTCCTGTCCGACATGACCGACCCCACCTTTGCCGTGCGGAAAATCGTCGTCGTGAAGAAAGTACCCGAACCGCCCACACCCGCCATGTTCGGCGCCGGACTTGCCGTGCTGGCTGCACTTCGCCGCCGTAAATCCGCACGAAGCGTGAGAGGATAAAAATGTTGCGACGGGGAAATACCCCGTCGCGCTTCGGTTCAATCCGGTCAGGCCAGCGCTTCCGTCTTGATCTGCTCCGCCTTGTTGACGAAATCCGGCATCTGGTCGAAGTTCAGATAGCGGTAAGTCTCCGCGGCCTTGGCGTCGATCTTGGCGGCGTATCGCATGTAATCCTGCACACTCGGTATCCGGCCCATGATCGAGCACACGGCGGCCAACTCGGCGGAAGCCAGGAACACTTGAGCGCCAGCCCCCAGCCGATTGGGGAAATTGCGGGTGGAGGTGGAAACCACCACGGCGTTATCCGCCACCCGTGCCTGGTTGCCCATACACAACGAGCAGCCGGGCATTTCGGTGCGCGCGCCGACCTTGCCATAAGCGCCATAAAAACCCTCTTCCTTCAACTGGGCTTCGTCCATCTTGGTGGGGGGAGCAATCCACAAGCGGCTTGGAATCTGCTTGCCGAACTTCTCCAGCAATCGACCCGCAGCGCGGAAATGGCCGATGTTGGTCATGCAGGAGCCTAGGAACACTTCGTCGATGTGAGTACCCGCCACCTCGGACAAAGGCCTGACGTCGTCCGGATCATTGGGACAACACAGCAAGGGCTCGGTGATCTCATTGAGGTCGATCTCGAGGATCTCGGCATATTCGGCGTCCGCATCCGCCTCCAGCAACACCGGTTTGGCCAGCCAGTCTTCCATGGCCTGGATGCGCCGATGCAGGGTACGGGCGTCGCCATAACCCTCGGCGATCATCCATTTCAATAAGGTCACATTGGAGCGCAAATATTCCGCGATCGGCTCCGGGTTCAGCTTGACGGTGCAGGCCGCCGCCGAGCGCTCGGCGGAAGCATCCGCCAGTTCGAAAGCCTGTTCGATCTTTAGATTCGGCAAACCTTCGATTTCCAGGATACGGCCCGAAAAGACATTTTTCTTGCCTTTCTTCTCCACCGTCAACAGACCCCGCTGCAATGCGACATAGGGAATGGCATGAACCAGATCGCGCAGGGTAATACCCGCTTGCATCTCGCCCTTGAAGCGCACCAGCACCGACTCCGGCATGTCCAGCGGCATCACCCCCGTCGCCGCCGCAAAAGCCACCAGCCCGGAGCCCGCCGGGAAGGAAATGCCGATGGGGAAACGGGTGTGCGAATCGCCGCCGGTGCCGACGGTATCCGGCAACAGCATGCGGTTGAGCCAGGAGTGGATGATGCCGTCTCCCGGCCTCAGGGAAACGCCGCCCCGGTTCATGATGAAGTCCGGCAGGGTGTGATGGGTCTGCACATCCACCGGCTTGGGATAAGCCGCGGTATGGCAGAAGGACTGCAACACCAGATCGGCGGAGAACCCCAGGCAGGCCAGGTCTTTTAATTCATCGCGGGTCATCGGCCCGGTGGTGTCCTGGGAGCCCACGGTGCTCATGTGCGGCTCGCAATAGGTGCCAGGACGCACGCCGGCCACGCCGCAGGCCTTGCCCACGATCTTCTGCGCCAGGGTGTAACCCTTGCCGGAATCGGCCTGGGGGGCGGGCCGGCGGAATATCTCGGAAGGCCCCAGTCCCAGCGGTTGGCGAGCGCGATCGGTGAGGCCGCGGCCAATGATCAGAGGGATGCGACCGCCGGCCTGGACCTCGTCCAGGATGATGTCGGTCTTCAACTGGAAACGCGACAACTCCGCCCCGGTTTCGTGATGGCGGATCACACCCTGGTAAGGATAGATGTCGATGGCATCGCCCATCTGCAGGGAACTCACATCGCACTCAATGGGCAAGGCGCCGGAGTCTTCCATGGTGTTGAAGAAGATGGGGGCTATCTTGCCGCCGATGCACACCCCGCCGGCCCGTTTGTTGGGCACATGGGGAATATCCTCGCCGATGAACCAGAGCACCGAATTGGTGGCGGACTTGCGCGAGGAGCCGGTGCCCACCACATCGCCGACAAAAGCGAGGGGAAACCCTTTGGACTTGAGTTCCGCAATCTGTTGTTCCGCGTCATGGATACCCTCGCGCGGGTTTTTCAGCATGGACTGGGCGTGCAGCGGAATATCCGGTCGCGACCAGGCGTCTTGGGCGGGAGAGAGATCGTCGGTATTGGATTCGCCGACCACCTTGAACACGGTGACGGTGAGTTTTTCCGGCAGTTTCGCCCGGCGGGTGAACCATTCCGCCTCGGCCCAGGACCGCAGCACGGCCTGGGCTTGGGCGTTGCCGGCTTGGGCCTTTTCCTGCACATCGTGAAAAGCGTCGAACATCAGCAAGGTATGGGACAGACCCTGGGCGGCAATGGGCGCGAGTTCGGCTTGATCCAGCAGGATGATGAGCGGATGCACATTGTATCCACCCAGCATGGTGCCCAGCAGTTCGGTCGCCCGCTGCGGGGAAAGGATGGGCGATTTCGCGTCGCCCTGGGCCACTGCGGCGAGGAAGCCAGCCTTGACATAAGCGGCCTCGTCCACGCCGGCGGGAACCCGGTTGGCCAGCAGGTCGAGCAGATAGGCGTCTTCGCCTATAGGAGGGTCTTTGATCAACTCCACCAGCTTCGCCGCATGTTCAGCGCACAATGGTTTGGGTGCCAAGCCGTCCGCGGCGCGCTCGGCGACGTGCTTGCGATATTCTTCTAGCATCTTAACTGTCTTCCGTCTGGGTTATATGGTTCCCGGCCCAAGGCTGGACTATGATTAAATTCTCATCTTACACAATCATGCCGCACTTTCGCCATGACCACATACTTTTATACCCATCCCAGTTTCTTAGCTCATGATACCGGTTCCGGCCATCCGGAAAGCGCTTATCGTCTACGCGCCATCGCTGCCGTGTTGAAACGGCCCGATTTCGCGACCCTGCATGAAGCACAGGCCCCGCGTGGCGAAATCGAGCAAGTTCGCCGGGTTCATCCTCAAGCCTACATCGATAAGGTGCTGGGCTCCGTACCCCAGCAAGGACGGCACTATCTGGACCCCGACACCCCGGTTTCACCGGGCTCCGGCGAAGCCGCCCTACACGCGGTGGGTGCGGTCTGTGCCGCGGTGGATGCCGTGTTCGCCGGCGAAGCCGACAACGCCTTCTGCGGCGTGCGACCGCCCGGCCATCACGCCGAAGCCATGACCGCCATGGGTTTCTGCCTGTTCAACAACATCGCCATCGCCGCCGAGCACGCCCGCCATCGACACGATATCAAGCGCGTCGCCATCATCGACTTCGACGTGCACCACGGCAATGGTACCCAGCATATTTTCACCAACAACCCCGAAGTCCTTTACGCCTCCACCCATCAATATCCCTGGTACCCCGGCACCGGGTCGGCCGATGAAACCGGTGTCGGCAACCTGTTCAACGCCCCTCTGGCGGCGGGCAGTGGCAGCAAGGAATTCCGCGCCGCCATGAGCGGCAAAATCCTCCCTGCGGTAGATGATTTTCAGCCGGAGTTGATCCTCATCTCCGCCGGTTTCGATGCTCATGAAGGCGATCCCCTCTCCTCGCTGAAGCTGATCGAAGACGATTACGCCTGGATCACCCGTGAATTACTGCAACGCGCGGAACGTCATTGCGCCGGCAGGCTGGTATCGGCACTGGAAGGCGGCTACAACCTGGAAGCGCTGGGGGAAAGCGTAGGCGCCCATGTCCGTGAACTGATGTACGCAAAAAGAGGGCACAGAACATGAGCGATTCAACGCGATGCTCATAAACTCGGGTACGGTTTGAGAACTCTTAGCATGCAAGGTGAACCTCGCACCCCCCGTAGCGCTATCGAATTATTTTCGACTAACCGATTGCCTGGAATGGATATTAGGGTATACTGTCGTATCCAATAGACACCGGGGGCGACATGGCTTCGACGTGGATCGCGAAACCCAAGGTGCATGCCGAGGTGCAGAGTACCTCGTAAAACCATCTGCAAACAATATAGTTGCCAACGACGACAACTACGCTCTAGCTGCTTAAGTCAGCTAGCCTTCGGTCAGCCGCCCGCTTATAGGCTGCTGGTTCGGGGGTAACCCAATTGTAAGCTCGCGTTGAAGCTCGTCCGGGGCGGATTCGCTAAACAACACCGGAATCGTCGGTTGTCTTCCCTGCCGCTCGGGCGGAGGCCGATTAAATTCATAGAGTCGGATAAGCATGTAGATCTGAAGGCAGAGGATTTGCGGACGCGGGTTCAATCCCCGCCGCCTCCACCAAACACCCATCCAAGTACATCCAAGAAAGTCCTGAAGCCCGCATCACGCGGGCTTTTTAGTCTATACTTCGTCCAGTAGCGTCCAATGTTACCCAACGAAATCTACCGTCAAATGACGGTAACTCTGGCGGTAACCCCACCCACTGCACGAGGTGTTACCGTCATGCCCCTATCCGATACCGCCATCCGCCACGCCAAACCCAGCGGCGACAAGGCTTTCAAGCTATCCGACGAGAAAGGTCTGTACCTGCTTATCGCGCCATCTGGCGGAATGTCCGGGCATGGATTCCGGGCCATGGCGCGGACAGTGCTGGATGAGGTTTTGGGCTTTCGGGTTGACTACATCGAGCATCAACTATTCCCTTATCACTCCAATTTTGGCCACTTTTTTGCGGGTTTACCGCTCGTGGGTAGATTGCCGATATGGCGCAGGAGGTTCTGCATTTGCTCGGGGGACAGCGGTGGGCCTTGGGCGAGGCGCT
>JAQTSI010000211.1 GCA_028711365.1 Methylococcaceae bacterium | reverse complement strand
GCCGTGGGGGTGAGCCGGTCGACGCCCACCAATTGATCCACCGCCTTGGCCGCCGCCAGGTGATGACTCACCGGGCAGATGCCGCACAGGCGCTGCACCAGCACCGGCAGTTCCCAGTAGGGCCGGCCCTGGATGAAACGCTCGAAGCCGCGGAATTCGACGATGTGCAGGCGTGCTTGCCGGACATGGTTGTTCTCGTCCAGCAACAAGGTGACCTTGCCATGGCCCTCCACGCGGGTAACCGGATCGATGACGACGCGCTTGAGATTTTCCGGGTGGGCGGCGGTTTCTAGCTGTTCGTGCATATGAATTCCCCGTTGGTTTTGATCGGCTGACAACATCATACACCAGCGTGTAGGCGGATTGGGTTAAGCTTGCCTCATCGGTTTCTTCCCGGGGCGAGACCTCGAACGAGTCCGCTTCGAAGCCCGAAGCCGCATGGTATCCTTGGGCGTCAGCCATTTAAATCATTCGAGGAATACATCATTTACCCATTTCGGCGCAAAACCGAAGGGGTTTTCCCGTAACTGCAACAAACATAAAATATGCTGATTTTCAGAGGCTAATTGCCTAGTTTCAACATGATGAGAGCACTGTATGAAGGAATCGGTCCGACACACCGCCTTGCGGGAATTTGAAGCCCCCACCGTCCATCAGTTGACCTTGAAGGTGAACCCCGTTTCCGCGGACAGCCTGGTCAGCGACATTCTCGATCAATTCCAAAGCCACGCGGATCTTCCCCTGCTGCCCGTGATCGGTGAAGGTCAAGTTTATCTCGGTTCGATTTCCCGCCGCCATTTCCTGAGTTTCATGACCCAGGCATTTGCGCGCGAGTTGTTTTTGCGCAAGAGCGTGACCGAATTGCTGAAGCAAAAATCGGAATTGGCCGCAATCCCCATGGTCGTCATTGCCGAAGAGCGGGTGGACCATACCCTGCGCGAGCTGTTGAGCCGTGATCCCGACATGAAGTACGAAGCCCTGCCGGTATTGGAAGGGGATCGCTTCATCGGCGTGGTGGCGGTGACCGACATGATGGCCAGCCTTTCCGAATCCCAGGAAAAACTGATCGAGGTCATGCATTCCCTCAGCGTGCGCCTGAACGAAGAGGTAGCCCAAGCCGCATTGCTACAGCGCAATTTGCTGCCGCCTTCCGAAATCCGCCAGCCCGGCCTGCGCGGCTCGGCGACCTTGATCACCTCCACCGAAGTGGGAGGGGACTTTTTCGACTATTACTGCGTGAGCGATACCCGGATGGTCTTGCTGATCGGCGACGTCAGCGGCCATGGTGTGGCTTCCGGCGTTTTGGTGAGTGCGGCCAAGGCGGCCGTCAACCTGTTGTCCGCCGATGGCGAGCATGATCCGAGCACGATCCTCACTCGGCTGAATCACGCCATTTTGAAAGTCGCCCATCAGCGTCTGCTGATGACCCTGTTCGCGGCCTGTTTGGACACGCAAACCGGCGATTTGACCTACGCCAATGCCGGCCATCAGTTTCCCTATCTTTACCGTTATGCCCTGGGCGAAATGGTGATGCTGGAAACCGGAGGGCTGCCGCTGGGCAAATCGCAGGATACCGATTTCAGTTCCATGAGCACCCAGATGGATGTGGGTGACAAATTGTTCCTCTACACCGACGGAATCCTGGAAGAAGAGAACGGCGAGCAGGAGCCGTTCGGTTACGATCGGCTGGAAGCCTTGTTATCCCGGTATTTCGACGAAGAACCCGCGTATTTGGGCGAACGCTTGTTGGAAGCCCTGCGCGAGTTCAGTGGAAAAAAACAGTTCGCCGACGATGTCACCGTATTCTGCGTCGAGCACCACGAGCGGCGGATTGCCGACCCGCGCGAGCAGATCGCCAACTCCGCCGACAACGATCTCGAAGTCGTGCGCATCGCCGAATCCTTTTACCGCGCCAACCAGGATCGGTTGATTCCCCGGCTGTCGAGACAGAACCTGGTTTTCCTGGCCGAGCAGCATTTCGCCGACCTGATTCCCCGGTTTGCCCTGGATGGCATCCGCCGCGTGTTGCCCCGCCATAATCCCACCATCTTGCGTTTGGGCTGGAAAAAACTGCTCGCCCAGCACCAGAACCTCAGGTGCTGCGATCTCGACGCCTACCTGCCCAAGCCGCAAACCGCGCGTGAATTTCAACTGGCCCATAGCGCCGACAAGGAGTTCGTCATCGAGGAAGTGGAAGCCTGGTTGATGGAGTCGGGTTGTATCGAAAGCGATCGGCTGGCCGCGGTGGCCATGATCCTCGACGAACTGATCGAGAACGGCCTATACGCCGCCCCCCGGGATGGCAGGGGACGAGCCCTCTATGTCAAGGGGAGCGAGCGGGATCTGGGCAAAGGAGAGATGTTGTGCTTGAAGGTCGCCTTTCAGGATGGACTGCTCGGATTGCATCTACAGGATTCCTGGGGCACTTTGACCCCCGCCGTTTTCCTCAACCGCCTGATGCGGCATGCGGAGGGTAGGGGTTTGGTCGCCGGCGTCGGCGGCGCGGGCCTCTACCTCATTTGGAGGCTAGGCGATTATCTGCAATTTAGGGTTCATCCCCATCATCAAACTCAGGCGACGGTTCTGCTGGATTTGCAAGCGCCCGAGAATCCCGACAAGGACAAGGGTTTTCAATTCATTTACCACAGCGAAATCCATGAAAACCTCGAAAATGAGCAATTCCATGCTGCAAATTACGCCAGCGCCGCCGACTGAAGCCCGAAGCTTCAGCCTGCACGGCAACATCGACGCGCACGCCGGCGAAAGTTTGCAAGGCTTGCACGAATTGACCCCAGGTCCTGTGCGACTGGATTTCTCCGCCGTGCAGCGGGTCAACTCCATGGGCTTGGCCTTGCTGCTCAAGCTGTTCGAACACTGCGACGGAAGAGGCGTTTCGATTCAGGTCGTCAACGCCAACCGCATGATCGCCATGTTGTTCAGGATGACCGGCATGGAACGATACCTCGCCGCCATGGATCAGGCGGTCAGTGAACCCCTCAAGGCCAGGGTCAACGAAAAATCGCCACTGGCGGGTTCCGCCGCGCGGATGGTGCCAGGCGAAGCTCGCCAACCCCAGCACTCCTCTCGAGTCGTCGTTCCCAAGCCGGCCGTGACACAGGCTGCAGCCGCCGCGGAAGATAAGCTCAGGTTTTTGGCCAATATGCAAAACAGCCAGCAGTTGAATGGCTGGTATTTCTTCAATACCTATTTGCAAAGGCGCCTGAGCCGGGACATCCACCTCGATCTGATCCATGCCGCCTGGGACAACGAGCTGCAGCCGGCTTCGACCAATCTGGTGTTCGCTCGGCCGTTTCAAGCCACCCGGCTGCTGCTGGAGCATGATTTCCAGATCGTCGCCCGCCCCCGCGAGCAGGCGGACGAGATCGTCCTGCTGGTGCGGGCGCAGGAGCTTCGGCAGGAGTTGGCCGAATTTGCCGGAGGCAGGGTAGTCACCGAGAGTCCCGAGAGTTTCGTCTACCTGCTGGGACGTTTCTTGCTGGATGAAAGCGGGTTGGCTTCGGAAGACATCGAATACCTGTTCACCGGCCACGAGATCAAGGCCGTGCGCGCCTTGCTCAATGGTGAAGCGGACCTCCTGTTCATGCAGGCCGAAAGCTTCAAAAGCCTATCCGCATTGACCCGAAGCAGGCTACGGCTATTGGACGAGAGCGATTCGGGCTTGGCCTTTCACCTGTTTTGCATCGCCCCCGCGTGCTCCGATCTGTTGACCGACATGCGCCAGATCCTCAAGGGGATGTCCTCCGAGGGCAAGGGCCGTCAAGTTCTCGATGATCTAGGCATGCTGGGATGGGACGAACCCGAGCCCGAGGAGATCGACATGTTGACGATGCTCTACAAGCGCTACGTGGCCTAGCCCATCAAGCATCCGGCGTCTGGTGCGAGCCGGCCAGGCAGGGGACGCTGAAACGGGGCATTGCCCCATCCAGACGCAGAGCGGTCAGTTCCCCTCCCCACAGACACCCGGTGTCCAGGCAAAAACAGCCATTCTCCGCCCGAAATCCCAACGTGGACCAATGCCCAAAAACGATTTTGGCGCCCTGGCTGCGCCTGCCCGGCGCCTGGAACCAGGGCAACAGATGCGCAGGTTGTAGTCCGGGGCGAAGTTTTTCCCTCAGGTCCAACCGGCCTTCACCATCGCAATAGCGAATGCGGGTGAAGCAGTTGACGATGAAACGGATGCGACCCCAGGCTTTCAGTTCCTCCGACCATTGCTGCGGCTGATCACCATACATGTGGCTGAAAAACTCGGTCGCATCCCCCTTCCTGAGTACCTGTTCCACTTCCCGCGCGCAGAGCACGGCGGTTTCCATGTCCCATTGGGGCGGCAGTCCGGCGTGCAGCAGGTAGAATTCTCCCTCGCCATGCAACAAGGGCCGCTCGCGCAGCCAATGCAACAACTCGTCCCGATCCGGCGCATCGAGGATGGCGCCGAAGGTATCCTTGTGTTTGGTTTTGGAGGCGCCGAAGCCCACGGCAAGCAGATGCAGGTCGTGATTGCCCAACACCGTGACCGCCGCAGGGCCCAGCGCCTTGATGAAACGCAGCGTCTCCAGGGAATGCGGGCCGCGGTTGACGATGTCGCCGACGAACCAGAGCCGGTCATGGTCCGGATCGAAAGCGATTTCGTCCAGTAACAGGCGCAGCTCTGCGAAGCAGCCTTGCACATCGCCTATGGCATAGATGGCCATCAGTGCGGCAAAGCGGTGAGAGCGTGGGTGGGAATCCCGGCGCCGGTTTCGATACGATGGCTGGCGTGCATGGCAGGGTCTTAGGGTATAGGATGATAGTCGAATTCCAGAGTTAACCGGCCATCCATCAAAGCCCCGTGCCAGCCCTCAGTTCTGGAAGCGTTGGCCGGGAAGCCGGAATGCGTTTCAAGATACACCGGTTGCGTATTCCTGCCAACCAATGCTGGCGCAGGGTAATCACGCCATGTTCCAGGTTCCCCGAAGATCAGTCGGAAGCGGTAGTCCAAGATCGGGAATTCCTCGAAGTTCCTATAAGCCTTCTTTAGCCCCAGAGCATTCCCTAGTCATCGATGTGAATCACAGCCGGATGCAGGCGAATTGCATTCATGTGGCCGGGTTGATAGCATTGCAGTTCCTCACAGGCTTTGGGAAGGATAAGGCTAATGGATCAACAAGATATCGAAAAGTTCGCGGAGGAGACGGCGCACCCGCTGATGGTGTTGTTGATCGACGATCAGGAGATCATCGCCACCTCCGTTCGTCACCAATTGGCTTCAGAAAAGGACATCAACTTTCACTATTGCCAGGATCCAACCGAGGCGATCACCGCGGCCGAAAAGATTGGTCCCACCGTCATCTTGCTCGACCTCATCATGCCGAAAATCGACGGACTGACCCTTTGTCGATTTTTTCGTACCCATCCTTCTACCCGGGACATACCCATCGTCATGCTTTCCAGCGAGGAAGAGCCGGTGACCAAAGCGCAGGCCTTCGAATGCGGAGCCAATGATTACCTGGTCAAATTGCCCGATAAAATCGAGTTGATCGCGCGATTGCGCTATCACTCCAAAGCTTATATCAGTGGATTGCAGCGGGATGATGCTTATCGGGCTTTGCGCGCGAGCCAGATGAGGCTGGAAGAGCTCAACATCGAACTGCTGAAACTGGCAAACCTGGATGGATTGACCGGGCTCATCAACCGCCGATTCTTCGAGAAGCGATATGCGGAAGAATGGCTGCGCGCAGCGCGTAAAAAGTATGCGCTTTCTGTGATCATGTTCGACATCGATTGGTTCAAGCGCCTCAACGATCAGTTTGGTCACCTGGAGGGCGATGAGTGTCTGAAACGGATTGCCTCTGCCGTTCGCGAAATCCCCACCCGGCCGGCGGATGTGATCGCCCGTTATGGCGGTGAAGAGTTCGTCGTCCTGCTTCCGGAAACGGATGTGCATGGCGCACGCTTGATTGCTGAAAGAATACGCACCGAGGTCGAGGATTTGCACATTCCCAATCCGGGTTCCACCGTCCGTCCTTTCGTCACGATCAGCGCGGGGGTCGCCACCGCGGTCCCCGATTCGGAATCCCCTTCGACATCCTTGATCCGTTTTGCCGACGAAGCGCTGTACCGGGCCAAGGAGGGCGGACGGAACTGCGTATGCGCCGCCACCGTCCCCGCCGCGTAACGATCCAGCGGATCGGCTATTGAACCGGCCAATGGACAGTACCGGCCAAACGGATCAGCATGGAAGGAATTTGTTCCAGCGGCAGCACATGACTCGCCCCCCCCAGCCGCACCGCTTCACCCGGCATGCCATAAACCAGGCAACTTTCCTCGTCCTGGGCGATGGTGACCGCACCTTTATCCTTCATCATTTTGAGTTCCACCGCGCCATCCTTGCCCATCCCCGTGAGTAGCACGGCGATGGCCCGCCCGCCATGGATCTTGGCGATGGAGCGGAACAAGTAGGAAACCGCAGGTCGCAAGCCTGCTTCCGGCGCTTCGTTGGAGAGGGCGATCACTCCGCTAGCCGTCACTCCCATCTGGAAATCGCAGGGTGCGACATAAATGTGTCCCGGCAGGGGCTGCTCGCCCTGTGCGGCGATATGGACGGGAAATCCGGTCGATTCCGAGAGCCATTTCGCAAATCCTTCCATGAAACCGAAAGCCATGTGTTGAACGATCAGCAAGGGAAGCGGGAAATCCTTCGGCAAACCGGCCAGCAATTGCTGGATCGCCAGTGGTCCGCCCGCCGAGGCGCCGATGGCCACGAGCTTGGCTTTGTTGCAGGTATTCAACGCCGGCGCGATCTCGCTGGCGCCGGCCCGCCTCGACCGCCTGCCCACGACCTTGACTTCCGACATCAGTTTCACGGTCTGAATGAGTTCTCTCGCGCTTTGTTGATAATCGGGATGACCGATGCCCGGCGGTTTGCAAACCAGGGTGAGCGCGCCGGCTTCCAGGGCGCGGAAGGCTTTATCTCCATGCAGCGAATAGCCGGCGCTGGCGCTGACCACCACCACGGGAGTGGGGCAGCGTTCCATGATCGATCGGGTGGCCCCCAGGCCATCCAGTTTCGGCAGGTGAATGTCCATGGTGATGACATCGGGTCGCTCGCGGCAAGCCATATCGACGGCCATTTCTCCGTCGCATGCGACCGCCACGACGGTTAATTCCGGGTCGGATTGCAAGATATGCAGCAATAACTCTCGCTCAACCGGGGAATCCTCCACGACCAACACTCTTATCGGTTTGTCTCTCATTGCTTTCCTGTTGTCAGAGCGAGATAAGAAGATTTTCCCGCTTCCTCATTGAAGTCTGACCGAATTATCGCGAGCTTAGGCCGTTTCCGAGAATGGATTTACCCTTCCCCCTGGCAGGCATAGGTATCGACACAAGTCCCCTCCCCCTGGCAGGGGGAGGGTTAGGGTGGGGGTTGAACGCCGACGAATACGGCGGCACTGCCAGGTTTTAACGCGCTTCTACCCCATCTCAACGTTCAGGCTGGGTTGTCCTTACCCAACGCCTTTCAGACGACGGGTTTCTACCCCCATCCCAACCTTCCCCCTGCAAGGGGGAAGGAGTTGATTTTTCTGCACTTTGAGACTTGTGTAGATACCCATGCCTGGCAGGGGGAAGGATGGGATGGGGGTAGAGACTCGCCGTACCCAGAAGCGCCGCCGTATCATCAGCGTTCAACCCCCTCTCTAACCCTCAATGCTGTTGAATTAAGCCGTCATACCGGCATGGATTGCCGGTATCCAGTCGACAGGGACGTTACTCCGGCCGCCATCCATGGAGTCTGGGTTCCGGCATTCCCTGCCGGAAAGACGAGCCAAGAGCTTATTTCAACAACATTGTCCCTAACCCTCCCCCTACCGTGGGGAGGGGACTTGTGCAGATACCCATGCTCTTTTTTCCCCAGGGGCAGGAGAAAAGTCTCCCTGATAAGGGAGGATGGGGGTTAGGGATAAATCGTTTCCCGGAAATCACCTTAAACCAGTCGCCTGATGGTTTCAAGCAGATTGCTCTGGTCGAAACTGCTTTTCACGATATAGGCGTTCGCGCCCACTTCGATCCCTCGCTCCCGATCTTCCAACGATTCCTGGGCGGTCACCAGCACTACCGGTATCTCGGTGAGCCGTTTGTCCTCGCGGATCTTGGCAGTCAGCTCGAATCCGTTCAGCCGCGGCATCATCACATCCGAGACTACCAGGTCGAAACTCCTCTCGCGCAACTGGGTGAGGGCGTCCAGGCCATCCACCGCGGTCCCCACGTCGTAGCCGGAGGCTTCCAGGATATTTTTCAGTAGGGTGCGGGTGGTAATGGAATCCTCGACCACCAGCAAGGATTTTGCTTCCTCCTCGATCTTCTCTATAGTCTGGCGTGGGATGGAGGCCGTGGACCAATGCATGGCGGAAGTCAGCAGATCCGATACATTGAGAATTGGCGCCACTTGGCCTGTACCGAGGATGGTGGCCCCGCTGATGTTGCGAACACGGGTGAGCTGCTTGCCCAGCGGTTTGACCAGCACCTCTTGCTCATTGAGGATTTCGTCCACCTCGAAAGCGATCCTTCCGCTTCCGCCGCCGATGACGATGACCTGCATCTTGGCTGCGGCTTCGGCCACGGGTTTGGCGCGCAGTTCCAACACCTCGGCGAGTTTGACCAAGGCCACCAACTCGTTGCGAATCCGAATGGTCTTGCAGTTTTCCACGGTCTTGACCTGGTTGCGGTCGATCCGCAACACCCGATCCACATTCACCGTGGGGACGATGAACGGATATTCTCCGCAACGGATCACCACGCCTCTGAAAGTGGCCAGGGTCAGCGGCAGGACCAACCGGAAAGTGGTTCCGGCATTGGGCCGGGAATCGAAAGTCAGCGTGCCATTCAGCTTGACGACTTTCTCTTGCACGATGGCAAGCCCTAGCCCCCTGCCGGAAATATCGGTGACGGTG
>JAQTSI010000210.1 GCA_028711365.1 Methylococcaceae bacterium | reverse complement strand
ACCGCGGGTTGCCCTTTGCGATTCCATCGTCCGCCGTAACGACGCGCGCCGTCGCCGCTAAATGCTGTGGTTTGATGCGAGCCCTGGCATAACCGCCAAACCCGAATCAACTAAAAACCCCGTGCTCCAGCTGGCCAAGCACATCGTCAACTTCCGTCGCACCAATGTCAGTATCGAGCAGAGCCAGAGGGGGCGTCCCATTCAAGGCACGGTTGGGGCGATGCAACCACTGCGTCGCTTTGGCCCGTGTGCCAAGCACAAGCTCGGCATGTGCCAGCACGCGACTGAAGCGGTACAATCGGTCAGACTCGGCGGCAGCTAACCGTTGGGTCTGTTTACGGCGAGTCAGGGTTCTGGCCGGCAAATCCAGAACCTCAGCGACTTCCTCGCGCGACAAGGCAAAGGCCTCCATGATCCGTTCCAGCGCAATAAAGGGTAAGCCCTGACGCAAGAGCGGGATCAGTTCATGCTCAGCGTGCACGGTGCGACCCAAAATAGAAGGGCCGCCCCAGAGTGAAATAATGGAGTCGGTGATGGACATCGTTTTAGTCCTTTGAGCCAAGTGGCGCTTATTTATAGCGCAATCTGGCCTAAAGCGATATTCCGGTCAACTAGGGGATAAGCTGCCACCACTTAATGGATAGCCACGTTCGGCACCAAGCTGCCAGTCAAATTCAAATGAAAGTCTCGCAGGCCCGCTTTCGTTCGAGAAGCTTTTTCCCGTCTTCCCGAAGCGGTCCATCCGGCGCCACATGCCGGTAAAGAGTCTGGCGCGTGATGCTCAGCTCTTCACAAAGCTCGCCCACCTTTGTCTCGGTTTTTTCCATGGCGGCCATGGCCAGGCGAAGCTTGGCCGGCGTCATCTTGTAGGAACGACCGTCGTTCCTTGCCCCGGGGGGCGCGGCGACAAGACAGGTTTAGCTTCCGACGAGGCACTATCTTGCCGGCAGCGGCCCTGGCCGACCCAATCGCAAACGTCGCTTTAATCGCGACCTTCCCCGCTCGACTCATTACCAGTGATATTAAAGCCGTCACAGTTCTTGTACAGCGAAGTATTTTGCATATAATCTCGGTTTCGATTCGCGGGCAGTCATCACGACTGCCTTTTGTTTTTACAGGAACGTCCATGACCATGCATGTAATGCCTACCTATGCCAGACTGCCCGTATGTTTCGAGCGGGGCGAAGGCGCCTGGCTTTGGGATACTCAAGGCAAGCGCTATCTGGATGCGATCGCTGGCATCGCCGTTTGCGGCCTGGGGCACGCCCATCCCGCGGTCACCGCGGCCATCGTCGCGCAAGCCGGCAAACTGCTGCACACCTCCAATCTTTACCGGATCGACCATCAGGAAACCCTGGCCGATGAGTTGGCCCGTGCCAGCGGCATGGACAACGTTTTCTTCTGCAACTCCGGAGCGGAAGCGAACGAAGCGGCGATCAAACTCGCCCGCAAATATGGCCACGGACTGAACATCGATGAACCCGCCATCATCGTCATGGAAGGCAGTTTCCATGGACGCACCCTGGCCACCTTGAGCGCCACCGGCAACCGCAAGATCCAGGAAGGCTTCGAACCTCTGGTCGGCGGCTTCTTCCGGGTCCCTTACGACAATGTCGAAGCCATCGAGGCCATAGCCGATCCCAACGTGGTCGCGATTTTGCTCGAGCCGGTGCAGGGCGAAGGCGGAGTCCGCATCCCCACCTCGGGCTATCTGGCGAAACTGCGCGAACTGTGCGACCGACGCCGCTGGCTGTTGATGCTGGACGAAGTGCAGACCGGCATGGGCCGGACCGGTTCCTGGTTCGCCTTTCAACGGGAGGGCATCGTTCCCGATGTCTTTACCCTGGCCAAGGCCTTGGGCAACGGCGTGCCCATCGGCGCCTGCCTGGCGCGGGGCGTGGCGGCGCAAATACTGACGGCGGGCAAACACGGCTCCACCTTCGGTGGCAACCCGCTGGCCTGCGCGGCGGGACTGGCGGTCATGAAAGCACTCGCCGACGGCAAACTCCCGGAACGCGCCGCCGAACTCGGCGACGCCATCGCCGACAGCCTGCACAAGCGCCTCGGCGACAACCCCCATGTCGTCGAGATTCGCCATCGGGGCCTGATGATCGGCGTGGAATTGGACCGAGCCTGCGCAGACTTGGTCAAACTGGCGCTGGAGCAAGGCCTGTTGATCAATGTCACCGCCGACAACACCATACGCCTGTTGCCGCCCCTGATCCTGAGCGACGAGGAGGCGGGGCTGCTGGTGCAGCAACTGGCGGATCTCGTCGACGCCTACACTCATATTCATTCTTTAGAAACGCCGGAGCGTTTATGAACCCGCGTCATTTGGTAACCCTGACGGACTTGAGCGGCGAAGAAATCCGTAACCTCATTCGCCGCGCCGTCGAACTCAAGCAGTTGAAGACCGTCTATGAACCTCTCAAAAACAAGGTGCTTGGACTGGTCTTCGAGAAATCCTCGACCCGCACCCGCGTTTCCTTCGAGACCGCCATGATTCAATTTGGCGGAGGTTCGATTTTTCTCTCCCCCCGCGATACCCAACTCGGGCGCGGCGAGCCCGTGGAAGACAGCGCCCGCGTGTTATCCCGCATGGTCGACTGCATCATGCTCAGAACCTTCGCCCACCGCACGGTGGAGATTTTTGCCGAATATTCGAAGGTTCCCGTCATCAACGGGCTGACCGACCGCTTCCATCCCTGCCAGGTCTTGGCCGACCTGCAGACCTACTTCGAGCACCGCGGCGACATCGCCGGTAAAACCGTAGCCTGGATCGGTGACGGCAACAACATGTGCCAGACCTATATTCATGCCGCCCAACTGCTGGATTTCAAACTGAAGATCGCCTGCCCGGAAGGCTATGATCCCGAAGCCGAATTGCTGTCCCAAGCCGCAGATCGGGTCGAACTGACTCGCAGCCCGAAAGAAGCCGCCCAAGACGCCGATCTGGTGGTCACCGACGTGTGGGCCAGCATGGGACAGGAACAAGAGCAGGCTCTGCGCGCCGAGATTTTCGCCGGCTTCCAGGTCGATGCCCAACTCATGGCCTTGGCGGCCCCAGACGCTTTGTTCATGCATTGCTTACCGGCCCACCGCGGGGAGGAAGTTTCGAGCGAGGTATTGGAGAGTCCTCAAAGCGTGGTTTGGGAGGAAGCGGAAAACCGTCTACATGCCCAAAAAGCCCTGCTCGAGCTATTGCTGGTCCAAGGTTGATCCCCGTCTTCACCCGATGGGGATTGATTCGATTATTCGCAGCGTTTTTTTATTGATAAAATACTTATTTCACCGCCAAGTTCTCGGGAATATTCAAGTTGAAAAAATGCATATGGGCAACCCTGTTACTGTCGTGCCTTCCCATTCAGGCCGCATCGCTGGCCTGGATCACCGATAAACTGGACGTGCAACTTCGCTCCGGTCCGGGCAATCAATACAGGATTCTCAAGCAACTGACATCGGGTGTTCAACTGAGCGTGACCGAGCGCAATGAATCGACGGGCTATGCCCATGTGACTCTGGAATCAGGGGAGGAAGGCTGGATTCTCACCCGATACCTGAGTTTCAAACCCATAGCCAGCATCCAGGCCGAGGAAAACACGAAAAGGCTGAACCAACTGTTTGAGGAAAACAACAGCCTCAAAGCCGAACTGGGCAATACCAAAACCGCCAGGGAAACCGCCGACAAATCCAACCAGGAACTCTCTGCGGAAACTGCGCGCATGAACACCGAAGTCATCGCCATTCGCCAAGCTTCGGCCAATGTCCTGCAAATCCAGGCCGAGCGCGATCAATTGCAGGAAAAAGTCATCACTCTGGAACGGGAACTCGATACGATCCGACGCGAAAAACAAGCGCTGGATTCCAGCAATAAACAGGACTGGTTCATGATCGGAGCCGGTGTCTTATTCGGCGGCATCCTCCTCGGCCTGGTCTTACCCCGGCTCAGTTGGCGAAAACGCGCCAGTTGGGATTCCTTTTAACCCTTTACCCCATGGCGAACTGCACGATGGGCGTCCGCCTGAAATCCGCGAAGAAAATCACACTATGAGCGATAAGAATATTCGTCCCTTCTCTTCCCTGGTCGTCGATGGCATGGAGCGAGCTCCGAGCCGGTCCATGCTTTATCCGGTCGGTTTCACCGACGCCGACTTCGGCAAACCGCAGATCGGTGTGGCTTCCACCTGGAGCATGGTCACCCCCTGCAACATGCACATCAACCGCCTGGCGGAAGACGCCGCGCGCGGCGTCGACAGCAATGGCGGCAAGGCGGTGATCTTCAATACCATCACCATCTCCGACGGCATCTCCATGGGCACCGAGGGCATGAAATACTCGCTGGTCTCGCGCGAAGTGATCGCCGACTCCATCGAGACCGTGGTCGGTTGCCAAGGCTTCGATGGGATAGTCGCCATCGGCGGCTGCGACAAGAACATGCCCGGTTGCCTGATCGGCATCGCCCGCCTCAACCGCCCGGCGGTGTTCGTCTACGGCGGCACCATCCTGCCTGGCTGCCACGGCGAGAAGAAGCTGGACATCGTCTCGGTGTTCGAGGCGGTCGGCGCGCGCGCCAACGACAGGATCGACGATGCCGAACTGCACGCGATCGAATCCAAGGCCATCCCCGGCCCCGGCTCCTGCGGCGGCATGTATACCGCCAACACCATGGCCTCGGCCATCGAAGCGCTGGGCATGAGTCTGCCCGGCTCCTCCGCCCAAGCCGCCATCTCCAAAGACAAGCAACTCGATTGCGAGCGCGCCGGCGCCCAGGTGGTCAAACTTTTGGAACTCGGTATCAAGCCCCGCGATATCATGACCCAAAAGGCGTTCGAGAACGCCATCACCGTGGTGATCGCCCTGGGCGGCTCCACCAACGCCGTGCTGCACCTTCTGGCCATGGCCGATGCCTGCGGCGTCGATCTCAAGCTGGACGACTTCACCCGTATAGGCCAGCATGTGCCCATGCTGGCGGACCTCAAGCCCAGCGGCAAGTATTCCATGGCCGAACTGGTGGAGATCGGCGGCATTCAACCCTTGATGAAGGAACTGCTGAAAGCGGGACTGCTGCATGGCGACTGCCTCACCGTCACTGGCAAGACCCTGGCGGAAAACCTGGCGGCTGCGCCGGACTATCCGGCCGAGCAGGACATCATCCACGCAATGGACAAACCGATCAAGAAGGACAGCCACCTGGTCATCCTCAAAGGCAATCTCGCCCCCGAGGGCGCGGTGGCCAAGATCACCGGCAAGGAAGGCTTGAGGTTCACCGGCAAGGCCCGCGTATTCGAATGCGAGGAACTGGCGCTGAAGGCGATCCTGGACGGCACGGTGCAGAAAGGCGAGGTCATCGTCATCCGCTTCGAGGGCCCTAAGGGCGGCCCCGGCATGAGGGAAATGCTCTCCCCCACCTCCGCCGTCATGGGCAAGGGGCTGGCCAAGGACGTGGCGCTCATCACCGACGGACGCTTCTCCGGCGGTACCCACGGCTTCGTGGTCGGTCATATCACCCCCGAAGCCTACGTCGGCGGTCTTTTGGCCATCGTCAGGGACGGCGATGAAATCTCCATCGACGCCGAAACCCGTGAACTCAATCTGCATGTCGAAACCAGCGAGATTCAAGCCCGATTGGCACGGTGGACCCAGCCCAAGCCCCGCTACACCAAGGGTCTCCTGGCAAAATACGCCAAACTGGTCAGTTCGGCTTCGGAAGGCGCGGTCACCGATAAATATCTGGACTAAACCCATCCCCACTCGAACTGAGCGGTATCAATGCCGACCTTCGGCCTCGGGACGAGGCGTCAACAGGGAGATTTGCGCTTCGGCGAGAAGGCTGCCTCAGGCAAGATCCGTCGATCAGCCTTTGCCCTGATGTTTTTTTTCCAGCTTCTCCCGGCATCGGCGGGAGAAGTCCATGTGATTGCCAATCCTAGCGTAACAACCCCATCGATCAGCCGAAATTTTGCACGCAGCATCTTCGGCATGCGGGTCCAGCAATGGCCCTACGACGGAGGTTCGGTCAAAGTCTTTGTATTGCCCGACAATCATGCCGTCCATGAGGCTTTCTGCAAAACGGTGCTGGACGTGTTCCCGCGTCAAATGCGGGTGGCTTGGGACCGCCAAGTTTTTTCCGGCACGGGCCCTGCGCCGATCGAGGTCGAGACGGAAGAGGAGGTTCTGAATCGTGTGGCGACCACCCCCGGTGCCGTGGGTTATTTGAGCAAGGAAAAGATCGATGAAAAGAAAGTTCGCCTACTACCCATTAAATAATTCGTCTTTCCTGCTCATATTAACGCTCGCCGGCAGCGCCTCCATGCCGTTCGAAACGGCACAGGCTTTGGACTGGTATGACGGGCGAGTGCAACTGCATGGTTTTTTCACGCAAGGCGTCGTCTATACCACCCACAATAATTTCTACGGCAATACCCAGGATCGCATCGGACTCGATTTCCGGGAAATAGGACTCAATGTTTCGTTACAGCCCTTTTCCCGCCTGCGCCTTTCCGCCCAAGGCACCTCGCGCTGGGCGGGAAAAATGGATCAAGGCGAACCCTGGCTGGATTACGCCTTGGCCGACTTCACCCTATTCAATGACGAAGAAAGACGCATCGGAATTCGCCTGGGAAGGATCAAGAATATCTTTGGCTTATATACGGAAACCCGTGATGTCGCTTCCACCCGACCCGGCGTGATTCTTCCGCAGCCCATCTATTTCGACCGCAGCCGCAAATTTGCCCTGTCCGGGGATGGCGTTCACCTCTATGGCGAATTCGAGGTTCCAGGCGGCAACCTGGATGTGCGTCTGATGGCCGCCGATCTCCCCCTGAACGACCAAAGCAGCAAAACGACCCTCACCGGCAGCCTCAACACCCCAGGCCATCTCGATCAGGACCGCATGACGCCCGGCGTGCGGATCATCTATGAAACAGACAATAAGCGTTGGCGCGGCGGCTTTACTTATCTATCCTTGAGCCAACGCTATAGGCCCGCCCAATACGATGCGATGGCGGGGCGCCAGGTGCTAATCGAGCCCTGGATCATTTCCTTGCAATATAGCGGCGAACAGTTGACTTTGACCTCCGAGTTTTCTCAGCGATATAGCGAGTTTATCTACCGGGAAGCCATACCCAAACAAAAAATCACCTCCCAAAACTGGTACGTGCAAGCTCAATATCGTTTCCTGCCCAGTTGGGAATTATTGCTCCGCTACGACGATTCGATCGACAATATCGACGATCCCGATGGTAAGGATTATGCCGCAACTCATCCAAGCGCATTCGCCCATAACCGATTCAGCCGGGATTGGGTAACGGGACTGCGCTACGATGTCACCTCTTCTTTCATGCTTCGCGCCGAATTCCACCACGTCGATGGAACCAACTGGCTATCGCGGTTGGACAACCCCGACCCTTCCAAGCTAGAACGCCGCTGGGACATGCTCATGTTTCTGGCCTCATTTTGGTTCTGATTCGATGGAAAACACTCATTTAGAGCGGGGTAAACCATTTTTCAGCCTGCGCTGGAAGCTGCTGGGAACACTGGTCATCCTTTCTTTTGGCGTTTTCATCCTGCTCGCCCACTTGTTCCAGCTTTACCTGTTGGACCGTTCCGAGGAAACCCGGCGCGCCGCCATCCCCCTCTACGCTCTCCAGATCAATGGCCTGATTCTCCAACAGCGGCGTCATCTGGAACAAGTCGCCATGGCGCTGCCAACTCTTTCCGATACCCGCACTTCGTTGACGAAAAAAAAAACGCCGAACTTCAAACACCGCTTTGATGATTTCTGGTCCACCTTTCAACTCGACATGGGTTTGGACGACGCCCATTATTTCGATGCCGACGGCAAGGAATTGGCCGTATGGAACAATGATTCGACCGAATCGCTCGTGGTGGATATGGAAACCTGGCGGAGAGCGACCGAAGAAACCTTCCGCAAGGAAGCACCGACCAGTTTCCTTTCCTGCATCGATGCCTGCGGTATCCACGCCTTAGCGCCGGTGTTGATCAACGGCCGCGTGATGGGTCAATTCGCGGTCGGTTCTTCCTTGGCGGAGATGGTGCTCGCCTTCCGCAACACCTCCAATGCCGATGTGATCGTCATGAATTCCTCGACATCGGAAAGCCATTTCACGCCCGATAGTCTGAAATCGAAATGGGGAGTCCGCATCCAGGCGACATCCAACCCGAAAATCAGCTTGGAAATTCTCCAGCAGGCAAGCCAGCAGTTCGACTTGCCGACCTTTCTCTCCTCACCCACCCGTCTGGAATTCCAGGGCAAGACTTACGAGGCGGCACAGGTCAACCTGGACAAGGATAACCTGGCCGAGGGCATGCATATCCTGCTGCTAAAAGACATCAGCCTGGATCTGGAGCAGGCCCGGGAGACCGCCTTCAGCGCCCTGTTACTGAGCCTATCGGGAGGGGGATTATCGCTGTTGCTGCTCCATATTCTGCTCGATAAATCCCTGAAACGTTTGCTGCACACGGCCGGGGCGATACCCTTGCTGGGCAAGAGCGCCTTCGCCGAGCTGCGCAAAACCATCACCCCGCGAGGGCGGGCATTCCTGCACGATGAAATCGACATCCTCGGCAACACGGCAGTCATGCTTTCCTGGCGTCTGGAATCCCTGGAACGCGCAGTCGCCGAGCGCACCCACTCCTTGCAAACCGCTCTGGGGGAAATTTATAGGGAAAAAAACTTCGTTGCCAATTTGCTCGACCACGCCCAAGTGATTATCGTGACCCACAGCGCCTCGGGAGGTATCCTGTCTCTCAACCGCTATGTCCACGAGTTGGCAGGCTACACCGAATCCCAATTGCATGGCGTTTCTTTACTCGGCTCCCCTCTGCTCATCGATCCCCTCATCAGCCTCAATGACAGACTGCAGGAACTGATCACGGGCAAAATCGAGCATCTACGGCATGAAGCAGGACTGAAATGTTTCGACGGCAGTTGGCGAGATATTTCCTGGGTACACACCCGGTTGAACCATGACCCGGACG
>JAQTSI010000209.1 GCA_028711365.1 Methylococcaceae bacterium | reverse complement strand
AGCAAGCGTAGCCTGGGTGGAGCTTGCGGAACCCAGGTCAACAATCATCCCGTCATCATGACGGCTAGCGACTCAAGGGAATGTTTGTGGCTCCGTTCCTTCCTGGATTTCGTTCCACTTTATCCAGGCTACGCTTGCTATCCGCTGGCAGTATGTCGTGGGATTCAATGCGATAGGGTTTGCCTCGAATGGAATTCTGCGCACGATTGGATGGGGGTTGAACGCTGATGGTACGGCGCCGCTTCTGGGTTCGGCGAGTCTCTACCCCTATCCCATCCTTCCCCCTGCAAGGGGGAAGGGGTTTTTATTCTTTCAGATTTGTGTAGATATCTATGCCCTCTGGGAGCAGGAGCAAAACGCGACGGGCGGTTCTTATCAAACCACCAGGCTGACGGTATTGCTCACCGGGCCGTTGCCGGCTTTGTTGGCGGCAAAGACCCGGCATTCCAGGTTCTTGCCCCGGGGCAGGTTGACCAGGGTGGCTTCCGATTCCACGGTGGTGGCGGCGTGTTTCCATTCGCCGTCGGGCGCCTCGCGGATCTCGACGGTGTAAAAACTGGGCTTGCCGCCCTCGGCGGGCTCCTTCCAGTCCAGGAAGGCCCAGCCTTCGCCCTGGCGCGGGGCTTCCAGATTCCGGCACTGGCCGGGCGGCTGGAGGGCGGTGGGGGCGCGGCGGCCGGACCAGCCGAAGGCGGCGAGCTGCTCCTCGCCGGTCGCGGCGTGCTCCACATAGCGCAGCACCGCCTTCAGGCCATCGGTCAGCCGGTTCAGGCCGTCCTGCTTGGCAGCGGCGGCTTCCGCCACCTGGGCCTGGAGGGCGGTCAGGGTGTCGCGCAGCCCGAAATAGGCATTCAGTTGTGCCTGGATCTCCGTCGCACTGTAGGGCGATTTGGGGAAGTTCGCGGACTGGGTGTTGAGGCCCTGGATGATGGCTTGGGCCAGCACGGTGATATCGGATTCGCGGGAGGGAAAAGTAGCCATGAACAGATTCCTTTTGCTAGGGCGTGAAACGTGGTGCTTGCCGATGGGAGGGTTCGAAGCAACCCTGCCGCCTCTCGATGATGTGTCGGCGGAAAAACCATACGCCTTTTGGCAGGAAAGTAAAGTAGGGCTTGCCGACGATCCAAGAAGGCTTCGTCCCCGGCAAGAGGAGGAACTTGGGCCATTCCGGGCTTCAGTTCGGCAAGAGCGGGCTCAACAGCCAGAAATCAAACCGGAAATCCGCAAGTACAGGCTTCAAATCGCCAGGATGAAGCTTCAAGCCGGCGATTTCGAACTTCAAATCGACGGATCGAAACTCGAAGTCGGCAAATTCACGCTTCGAATCGATCATTTGAGGCTTCATCTTGGCAATTCGTAGCTTCGAATCGGCGATTTCAAATCCGGCCTGTCGATTTCAAGCTTCGAATCAGGGGGGCGAAGCTTCGAACCGGCGATTCCAGGTTTCAAACCGACGGCTTCAAATCCAATCGGATGATTCCAGGCTTCCAGTCGACGACTTCAGGCTTGAAGTCGGCGAATCGAAGTTCAAAATCGCCGTTTCAAGCTTCGAATCGATGAATCGAAGCCCCGAATCGATCCTTTCCAATCGCGAATCGCCGATTCGATGTCTCGAATCGGCAGTTTCCGGTATCAAATCCATGATTCAAGCATTCCAATCAGGGAGTCGAATTCTGGGTTTCGTCTCCGGGCCTGGCCCGGACGCGCGGGGAGGCTATTGGCCGGTCGTCAGTTTGAGGTATTTCTGATAGAGATTATCGTGGTTCTCCGGATGTTCCGGGTCCAGGGTGATGCAGTCCACCGGGCAGACCTCGACGCACTGAGGTTTGTCGAAATGGCCGACGCATTCGGTGCATAGGAGGGGGTTGATTTCGTAGATGCTTGCGCCCTGGGAGATGGCCCCATTGGGACATTCGGGTTCGCAGACATCGCAGTTGATGCATTCGTCGTGAATGATTAAGGCCATGATTTATCTCTTGGGAGTCAAAAATTTCTGCTTCAGGGCCGCATTGACCCCGTCGGTGACGAAACCGGAAATATCGCCGCCGAACTTGGCGATTTCGCGGATCACCGAGGAGGAGATGAAAGCGTATTTTTCGGAAGGGGTGAGGAACATGGTTTCCAATTCCTTGTCCAGATGGCGGTTCATGCCGGCGAGCTGGAATTCGAATTCGAAATCGGATACCGCTCGAAGCCCGCGCAGAATCACGCCGGCGTCATGACGCCGGGCGCATTCCACCAGCAGGTTGTCGAAGCCGACCACCTCCACATGCCGGATTTCGCTGACCGCCTCCCTGGCCAGTTGCACGCGTTCCTGCAGATCGAACAGCGGAGTTTTGCCCTTGTTCTCGGCTACCGCAACGACCACCCGCTCGAAAACATTGGCCGCGCGGGTGATCAAATCGATGTGGCCGTTGGTGATGGGATCGAAAGTTCCCGGATAGATGGCGGTGCGAATGTTTTTCATCGGGTTGCTGGGTGGGTGATGGCAAGGCCGGGCCTAAGCTGCTTCCCTCGCCGTCGGCAAGGCCGGGCAAGCGGTTACGGCGATCTTGGGCGGATTGAAGTTCAAGGCGCTCGTTCATAGAGATGATACCCGACCCCGCCAGTGTGCTTGCCGCGCAGAATTTGCCAGTTTTCCGGCAATCCCACAAGGGCCAGCTCGCACTCGGCCTCGACGTAGATGCGGGCGTGAGCGGCGAGCCAGCCCCCTTCCTCCAGGGCGCGGCAACAGGGCGCCACCAGGCCCTGGCGGAAGGGCGGATCGAGGAAGACCAGGTCGAACGCTTCGGCTTTACCCGCCAGGAAGCGGGAAACCTCCATCGGGATCACTTCCACCCCCGTTGCTCCCAGAAGGGCGCCGTTATGCTTCAGCGCCGCGCAAACCTGGCTGTCGCGCTCCACCTGCACCACCCGCCTGGCGCCCCGGGAGGCGGCTTCGAAACCCAAGGCGCCGCTGCCGGCGAACAGATCCAGGCAAAGCAGCCCTTCCAGGTCTTGTTGCAGCCAGTTGAACAGGGTCTCCCGAACCCGGTCGGGGGTGGGTCTGAGACCTTGCGCATCGGGAAAACGAAGTTTCCGGCTGCGCCAGGTTCCGCCGATGATTCTCAGCTCATTTTTCACTGTGGGCAGAGGCTCCGACCATGATGGTTTGCAAGCGGTCGGGATCGATCCGGGCTTTGAAGGCTTTTTGAATCGCCTGAGGCGTCACCGCTTCCACCTTGGCTATGAAGCTGTCCAGATAATCCAGCGGCAGGTCGTAGAAAGCGATGGCGGCCACCTGTTCGATCAGCTTCTGGTTGCTGTCCAGGCGCATGGGAAAGCCGCCGGTGATGTTTTTCTTGGAGGCTTCCAGTTCTTTCGCTGTCGGACCCTGGGCGATGAAATCGCGCAGGGTTTTCTGCATCACGCCGACCGCCTCCTCGGCCTGATTGTTCTTGGTCTGCAGGCCCATCATGAACGGGCCTTCCACCTTGAATGGAAAAAAGTAGCTGTAGGCGCTGTAGGAAAGGCCCCGCTTTTCGCGCACTTCGTCGGAGATCTTAGACACCAGGCCGCTGCCGCCCAGGATATGGTTGCCCACATAGAGGGGGAAGTAATCGGCGTCGCCCACTTTCATCCCCGGTACGCCCGAGTAGACATGGGTCTGCGCCGATGGAAATTCCTTGCGCAGGAGCTTGGCCGCTTCGGCCTGGGCGGGCTGCGGCAGCGCAGGCGGGGTTTCGCCTTCGGGCAGGTCTTTCAGCAATCCGTCGGCGATGGCTTTGGCCTTGCTGCTATCCACCTCGCCGACGATGACGATCAGGGCGTTTTTCGCCACATAGAATCGATGGTAGAAATTCTGCAGATCCTCGCGGGTGAGTTTTTCCACCGTATCGATAGTGCCTTCCTTGGGATGGGCGTAGGGATGATCGCCATACAGCGCCTGGAAGAAGGCGATGCCGGCCAGGTCGGCGGGGGATTCCTCCCTTTGCTTGAGGCCTAGCAGCAGCTTTTTCTTTTCGCGTTCGAAATCCACCGGGTTGAAGCTCGGGCTGACGAGGATGGCATGGGCCGTTTCCAACGCCTGGTCCAACAGCTTGGGGCTGGTCAGCGAGCGCAGGGATAGCCAGGCGGTGTCGCGGGAAATCCCGGTTCCCAGACGTGCGCCCACGTTGTCCAGGCGTTTGGCGATGGCGTCGGCATCCCATAACCAGGCGCCGGTATCCAGCAAGCCGGAAGTCAGGGTGGCCAGGCCGTACTGCGCCCCGTCGCGGGCGCTGCCGGCGTCGAACACCACGCGCACATCCACCATCGGCAGGCCTTCGGTGGGAACGAAATAGACGCGGGCGCCATTGGTGGAGGTCCATTGCTGGATTTTCGGGCCGGCCTGCGATCCTGCGGCCCAGCAGCACAGCAAGGTTCCCAGCACGACGAGTCGCTTAACGGACATGCTGACCTCCCAGAGGCGCCTTGTCTTCGGGCGCGGTTTGCCCTTCGGGAATGGGGAGAGGTTCCAGATAGCCGACACTGAGCCGATCCTCGACCAGATATTTCTCGGCCACTTGCTTAACTTGCTCCGGGGTGACCGCGTTGATTTTATCCACATATTCATCCACCTTTTCCCAGCCCAGGCCGACCGTTTCGGTCGTGCCCAGTTGCATCGCCTGATAGAAAATCGAATCCCGCTCGAAGACCTTGCTCGCCAAGACTTGGGCCTTGACTCGCTCCAATTCCTCGGCCGTCACCGGTTCATCGCGCAGTTTGCGGACTTCCTCAAGCAAGGATTGTTCCAGTTCCGGCAAGCTCTTGCCTTGTACCGGCGTACCTTCCAGCATGAACAGGCTGGGCAGGCGAGAATACAGATCGTAGCCGGCGTCCACGTTGCCTGCGATCTGCTGGCCGCGCACCAGGCGACTTTCCAGACGTGCACTGTTGCCGCCGTCGAGAACCCCGGCGGCCACTTCCAGGGCGTAGGCTTCCCATGCCTGCGCCGCGCCATTCAGCACCGGGACCTTGTAGCCCATGACCAGGAAAGGCAGCTTGGCCGGGGCTTTGACGATCATCCGGCGCAGGCCCGCTTGCTCGATTTCCGTTCGCGGCTTCACGGCGGGCAAGCGGCTCGGCTTGAGCGATCCGAAATATTTTTGCGCCAGATGGTGGACCTCGGCGGGATTCACATCGCCCACCACCACCACCGTGGCATTGTTGGGGGCATACCAGCGCTGATACCAGTCGGCGAGGTCGGTGACGGTCAGTTTGGAAACGTCGTCGGGCCAACCGATGACCGGATTCTTGTAGGGACTGTTGGAATAGGCGAGGGCATTGAACTGTTCGCCCAGTTTGGCGCGGGGCTGATCGTCGGTGCGCAGCCTGCGCTCTTCCAGCACCACCTGTTGCTCCTTGGTGAATTCATCCGGCAAAAGGCGCAGGTTTCTCATCCGGTCCGCTTCCAGGTCGAAACTGACCCCCAGACGGGATTTCTCCAAAGTCTGGAAATAAGCGGTGTAATCCTCGCCGGTGAAAGCGTTTTCACTCCCGCCGTTTGCTGAGATAATGCGGGAAAACTCGCCCGGCGGATGCTTTTTCGTGCCTTTGAACATCATGTGTTCTAGCATGTGCGAAATACCGGTGATGCCGCCATGCTCGTAGCTGGAGCCCACCTTGTACCAGACCTGGGTGACGGCGACGGGCGCGCGATGGTCTTCCTGCACCAGCAACTTGAGGCCATTGTCCAGCTTGAATTCGGAAACCTTGGGGCTTGCCGCCTGCAAGGACAGCGGCACCGCCAGTAATAACAAACCGAGCGTGCGTGTTGACGCCATGATGTCTCCTTGAGAAAGAAATAAAACCGGTTCAGATCGCGATGATCTGCGAATCACCATTGTAAACGAAGTGCAGCCCAAACGATGACGATACCAGCCTCACACCCTTCCGCCACCTCCCTGAACTGGCGCGCCTATTGGGAGCTGTGCAAGCCCAGGGTGTTGCGGGAGATCGTGTTTGCGACGGTGGTCGGCATCTTCCTCGCCGTTCCCGGCCTGCCGCCTCTGGCGCTGGCGTTTTGGGCAATGCTGGGCATTGCCCTGGCGGCGGCTTCGGCGGCGGCGGTCAATCAGATCATCGAATACAAGATCGATGCCGAGATGGGGCGCACCAGCGGACGCCCCTTGCCCTCAGGGCTCATCACCCCCCGCCAGGCGATCGTCTTCGCCGTGCTGGTCGGCATTTCGTCCATGGCAGTGCTGTTAAAGTTCACCAACGGCCTGACCGCCCTGCTGACGTTCTTCACCCTCATCGGCTACGCCATCGTCTATACGGTTTATCTGAAACCTGCGACCCCGCAGAATATCGTCATCGGCGGGGTGACCGGGGCGGTGCCGCCGGTGTTGGGCTGGTGCGCCATCACCGGTGATGTGGACCCTCACGCCCTGCTGCTGGCCTTGATCATCTTCGTGTGGACCCCGCCGCATTTCTGGGCCCTGGCCATCGCCAGGCTGGAAGACTACCGCATCGTCGCGAAGAAAATCCCCGTGCTGCCGGTGACCGACGGCATCCCCATCACCCAGTTGCATATCTTCCTCTATACCCTCCTGCTCTTCATCGTCGGCCTGTTTCCCTATCTCACTCATATGAGCGGCCTGATCTATCTGGCCGGGGCCGTGGGCTTCGGCGGAGCCTTCATCTATCATGCCTGGCGGCTGAAACAGGATGCCAGCCCGACCGTCGCCTGGAAGACCTTCCGCAATTCGCTGGTCTATCTGGTGGGAATTTTCACGGTCCTGCTGGTGGATCACTATGTAAAAATCTGAGCTTGTGGCACGAACTCATCTCCGTTTCGGTTGAGCTTTACTTTCTCCCATGCTGCCACTCCACGACGTTCCTCTCGAAACTCCCGCTTTCGTTTATGACGAATGCCGCATCCTGGCCATGGCCAGGCTATTGGCCAAGGTCCGGGCGGCCAGCGGCTGCAGGATGCTGTATTCGATCAAATCCTTGCCGTTTCGGCCGGTGCTGGAGTTGCTCGGTCCTTGGGTGGACGGTTTTTCGGTCAGTTCCTTGTTCGAAGCCAAGCTGGCCGCCGCTTTGGGAGAAGCCCTGCATATCACCACCCCCGGCCTGCGCCCGGAGGAAATCGCCGAAATCGGCGGCTTGTGCCGTTTCGTGGCGTTCAATTCACTGGAACAGTTCCTTCGCCTTCAGCCCTGCCTGGGAGAGGATGCCAGCCCCGGCTTGCGCGTCAATCCCCAATTTTCTTTTGCCGGCGATCGCCGCTTCGATCCCTGCCGCGAATATTCCAAACTCGGCGTTCCCCTGGACGAACTGGTTTCCGCCTTGGCCGACGACGCCGGTCTGGTGAAAAGAATCAAGGGTCTGCATTTTCATACCATGTTTTCCTCGAATTCTTTCGAGCCGATGCAAAAGACCGTGGCCCTGATCGAGGAAAAACTGGCGGGTCTGCTGCATCGGCTGGATTGGATCAATCTCGGCGGCGGCTATCTGTTCGAAACCGAACAGGATTTGGCCGCCCTGATGGAAATCGCGCAGCATTTACGCCGGCGTTTCGATCTGGCGATCTATTTCGAGCCCGGCAAGGGGGTGGTCGGAAGAGCGGGTTACCTGGTCGGTACGGTGATCGATCTGTTCCGGCGTGACGGCAAGATCCTGGCGGTGCTGGATACCACCGTGAATCATCACCCCAAGGCTTTCGAATACCAGATTCGGCCTGAACCGGCCTGGACCGAGCCGAAGCGGGGACATGGGGCGATCCTGGCGGGCTGCACCTGCCTGGCCGGCGATCTGTTCGGCGAATACCGTTTCGATGAGCCCTTGCAATTGGGAGATAGGGTGGCTTTCGCCAATGTGGGCGCTTACAGCCTGATCAAAGCCAGCCGTTTCAATGGGTATGATCTGCCTTCGATTTACGCTTGGGACGGGGCGAGCCTCAGGCCGATGAAGCAGTACGGCTACGGGGAATTCAACCGGCAATGGACGGCCGATTGAGGAGGCATTGCGATGACTGCGGCAAAGAGACCTTGGATGAGCGATGGCATGATTCGTCACTGGGCTTTGTTGGCGGCGGTTTTGCTGCTTTCCGGCTGCGCCTCCACGCCGGAATTGGCCAAGTCCCGAGCCGGCGCGGAAGGGATCGTGGATTACGCGCTCAGCCTGCAAGGGGCTCCCTATCATTACGGCAAGGCCTCGCCGGAGGAAGGTTTCGATTGCAGCGGCTTCGTCTGGCATGTCTATCGGCGGAGTGGCGTCGCTTTGCCGCGCACCACCGAACAGATGGCCTTGGCCTTACCCGAGGTGGACATCGACGAGCGCCAACCCAGCGACCTGCTGTTCTTTCAAACCGGTGAAAAGTCCTTTTCCCATGTGGGCATCTATATCGGTAATGAAGCCTTCGTCCATGCCCCCAGCAGCAATACCGGACGGGTCATGGTCTCCCGCCTGGAACAGGATTATTGGTGGCGGCGCTTCGTCGGCGTTCGGCGGCCCGGCTTGAACGCCCGCTCTTCCGCCGGAGGCTGAGTATGGCGGGGAGTTTGCCGTCCTGCCCGTCTATGCCATCGCATGCCACCTATCACTTCTATTCCATCCCTCGGTTGATGGACAGGATTTACAAAATTAATCAAAGGCATAACTAGGATTTCATCCTGCCATTCCTGTTCATCCTGTAAAAGTGATAGGCGATAAAATGCCATCGACTTCGACTTGATCGGTTGCGATACAGATGCTGTAATCACAGGGAGTTTATCCTTTTCAGATTCTTCACAATCACGGGGAAATTTATGCAGGTTACTTCGGCGACAATGAGAGCAGTCGAATCTTCTCAGGCGGGGCCGGTGAGTGCCGGTGCCGTTCTGGACTGCGCCGAAAATGGCTCTAGCGGCCGCAACATCCATCGTCGCCGATTGCGGCAATTATCCGTCAGCTTCTCCTTGCTGGGGTTCTTGGGGGCCGGCTTGCCGGCGCAGGCCCTCACCATCAATGCCGCCTTTAGTTCCAACGTCACCCTGGCCGAACAGAC
>JAQTSI010000208.1 GCA_028711365.1 Methylococcaceae bacterium | reverse complement strand
CCGACCCGCCTGCAAACCCGCTTGGCTCCAGTTGCGCCGTTACCGGAAGCCCTGCCGAAAATTCCCGGTCTATTGCCGTCCCAGCTATTGCTGCAAAGACCCGACCTGCGTCTGGCCCAAACCGAGGTCAGAGCCATGGCGGCCAGTCTGGGCGCGGCCAAGGCCGAGCTTTTCCCCAAGGTCGTGCTGTCGGCCAGCGGCGGTTTCGGCGCGCTGGCCGTGGGCGGATTTCCCAGTCTGGCGGAAACCGTCTACACGCTCGGCTCTGGCCTCACCGCGCCCTTGTTCAATGCCGGGCGGATCCGGGCGCAAATCACCGCCGCCGATGCGCGGCTGGATCAGGCCGCCGCCAATTACGAAAAGACTTTCCTCATCGCGCTGGAAGATGTCGAAAACGCCTATGTGGCCCATGCGTCGGCATTGGAGAATCGTGACAGGTTGGCCCAAGCCGAGACGGCGGCGGAGCAATCCCACACCTACGCCGAAGCCTTCTACCAGCGCGGTGCCACCGACTTCCTGTCGGTGCTCGACGCCCAGCGAACGAAGCTCTCGGCCAGTGACGAGCTCATCCGCGCGGAAGCCGCGGTGCGGATATCCCTGGTCTCTCTGTACCGGGCTTTCGGTGGCGGCTGGACCGAAATGCCGGCGGTGGAGCCGGGCAATGATGAAGCCATTCGGGGTGGGGGAGGTAAACCATAAGAGCGTGTTAAAAAACCCGCTCTAAGAGTTTTAATGCGTTTACCCTGCGGTCAGTTCTTCGACGGGAGGAAAACAGAGTTGTTCTTGAGTAGAATGATTCATGGGCGACCTCGTTTAGCTTCGTCCGCAGCATTATTGGCGTAATGCTTATTGTATCAATGAGTTGAACGAGGTTCGTCCTTTTTTGTGAATATTCCGGGCTATAAGAGCTTTATAGGAGACCAAACCATGACTCCCAAGATTCTGTTGTGGGAGAAGATCACGTGAAGCCATCTGAAGCATTGCACTCGAACCGCGCCGCGATTCGCCGCGTTGTCGAATCTCACCGCGCCCGGAATGCTCGGGTCTTCGGCTCCGTCCTACATGGCGAGGACACGGACAGCAGCGATCTTGACATCCTCATCGACCCGACTCCGGAAACAACCCTGTTCGACATCGGTGCGATCCGCCACGAACCCGGCAAGCTGCTTGGCGTTCCGGTGGATGTGCTGACGCCCAATGCCCTGCCTGACAAGTTCCGAGATACTGTGCTCGCGGAGGCTCGACCCGTATGAGCCGCGATCAGCAGCGCCTTGCCGACTATCTGGCGCACATCCTCGAAGCCATCGACCGCTACACCGGTGACATGGACGAAGTGGTGTTCCTGAATAACTCGTTGGTGCAAGACGCCATGATCCGTAACTTCGAGATCATTGGCGAGGCCAGCAACAACATCGAAAAGCACTACCCCGAGTTCGCGGCAACTCATCCCGAATTTGCCCTTGGCGTTCGCCTACCAGATGCGCAATGCCGTCGCTCACGGCTATTCAAGGTGGACTTTGAAATCGTCTGGAAGACGATCCACCGTGACCTTCCCGTCCTTCACGCCCAGATACAAGATGTGCAGGCCAGCATTCCTCCTTCGTACCCAAGATCATGAAGGTCGATGAAAAAGTAAACGCGGTACGTGCCGCCCGCAAAGCCTACAGGTACCCGTGAGGATTGTCCTTGATACCAATGTGACCGTGATCACAGATGAGTACTAACTTGCACGACAGGGATTTTTACGAATGGACTCGACAGCAAACCAACCTGCTACGCACGAGGGACTTTGCGCGGGTCGATCTTGAAAATTTGATCGAGGAGATTTCCAGCTTGGGCGAATGTGATAAGCGAGAGGCGCATAAGCCGCGCTATCTCAAGGCTTGCGCCAGTTTGCGCACGGCAGGTTTGTCGTGGCTATTGTGGCTTAAGAAAACGTCAAATGACTCGCTCATGCGGTTTTTTGTTTCTTTTGCATGAGAGCGAATGATGGGTTATCGGCGCATGAGGATGCGGGGCGGACTAAACGTACAGCCTGATGCCCAATCTTTGGGCTGCATTGCCCAAATCGCCATCGAATACCAAGAACCGGAAATCCAAGCCAGCGGCGGCACGCCAAAGCGCTTCCACTGCCGCCAGATGCACACTGTCATAACCCCGTAGGCGGTACGCTTCAGCCAAATCGCCAGCCCGGCGCACTAATTCATGAGTGACGCCTACGATCTCAAAACTCGGCCAGTCGCGTTCAAAGTCATCGCGCCATGTTTGGAGCCTGTCCTCGTATCCGGGCTGTTGCGCCTTACGGGCAAATGCGGCGCGGGTTTCGGCATAGGCAATCAGGTGGGTTGCGCAATGCTTTGCCCCTGCAACCCCCGCCCGAACTTGGTCGGAGCCTGCTTCATCCGCGTAGAGTTTCACCACAGCGGAAGTGTCCAGGTAAAGAATCATCCGCGCAATTCGCTGACGATTTCAGCGAGGTTTTGCTCATCCGGGCTGATGCGAACTGGATTGGTCGAACCCAAAGGCTTGTTGCCGTTGCCGGGAATGAGCCATGGCAAGGCGCGTAGCCGCGCAATGGATACTTCCTCCAAGGTTTCCGGCGTGGCATTCGCAGACACAGGGACAAGCCGTGCCAACGGCTTGCCGCGCAATGTCACCGTCACTTCCTCGCCCAAAGCCGCCCGGCGCAGATATTCGGACAAGTGGGATTTAAGATCTCGAACGCTGGTTTCCATGCAATCACCTTTGTGGTCATTTTGTGTTTATTGTTGGGCACGAGAAGCCCGTGATTTTCTGCGGGCGACACTGGTGATGAACATGAAGATGCGCGCCAAGACCTCGGCGGCCTTGGCCGGCGAACTCCGGCGCTACCCCGGATTATTCATAAACCAAGAGCCTTTTTCAGCAAGTCAATGATTTAGAAGCTCGGACAGGCAAGAACGAGCCGTCTCGAACTCCGACCCGCATGTATCAATGGCTTATATTCTTTATCCTGCGGTTTATGAATCATCCGGGTTACATGTTGTTCAGCCGCAATTTATTTTTGCAAACGCAGGGAATTCAGCACCACGGAGACCGAGCTCAGCGCCATGGCGGCGGAGGCGATCATGGGATTGAGCTTGCCCATTGCGGCGACGGGAATGGCCACGGTGTTGTAGGCGAAAGCCCAGAACAGGTTTTGCTTGATGATGCGCAGGGTATCCGCGCTGAGTTCCATGGCTTCGGCCACCTTGGCGATGTCGCCCTGGACCAGGGTCATGTCGGCGGTTTCGATGGCGATGTCGGTGCCCGTGCCGATGGCGAAACTGACATCGGCGGCAGCCAGGGCAGGGGCGTCGTTGATGCCGTCGCCGATCATGCCGACCTTTCCACCCTGGACCTGCAATTCGCGGATGACCTCCAGCTTGCGTTCCGGACCGGCATGGGCGATCACGGCGTCGATGCCGACCTGACGGGCGATGTAATCGGCGGTGATCGCCGTGTCCCCGGTCAGCATCAGGGTTTTCAGGCCGAGCTTGTGCAGGCGTTCGATCGCCCCGCCGGCATTGGGCCGGGGAATGTCGGCGATGCCGAACAGCGCGCAGGCTTTGCCGTTCAGCGCCATGTAAACGGGGGTCTTGCCTTGCCTGGCCACAGC
Source organism: Methylococcaceae bacterium (assembly GCA_028711365.1). Lineage (GTDB taxonomy): Bacteria > Pseudomonadota > Gammaproteobacteria > Methylococcales > Methylococcaceae > Methylumidiphilus. The sequence continues at coordinate 5,445 of JAQTSI010000208.1, read as the reverse complement.
CTCGGCAGATTCATGGAGGTGCCCGATCAGGACGCCACGCTGTTCCAGCCAGCTTCGATTGCCCACCAACAGTTCCTTGCCGTCTATGCGGGCGTAGATGCCCCTTCCTGCCGTGCTGGAAAACGCCGAGGATTCCTGCAAGGTCAAGCCTTGTTCGCGCGCTTTCTCCACGATGGCTTTGCCGAGAAAATGTTCGGAGTTCAATTCCGCCGAGGCGGCCAGGGCGAGTATCTCGGCATCGCTTTGGGTCGAGGCATTGATGAGGTCGGTGAGCTTGGGCTTGCCTTCGGTGATGGTGCCGGTCTTGTCGAAGACGAGGACGGTCAGTTTCGAGGCCATCTCCAGGCTTTCGCCGTTGCGGATGAAAATACCGCGCTTGGCCGACTGGCCGGTGCTGACCATGATGGCCGCCGGGGTCGCCAACCCTAAGGCGCAAGGGCAGGCGATGAGCAGCACGGTGATGGCGTTGGCGAAAGCGTGGGTCGGCTGCAAGCCGGCCATCAGCCAGCCGGTCAGGGTGAAACCGGAAATCGCCATGACCGAGGGCACGAAAACCGAGGAAACCTTATCGACCAGTTTTTGGATCGGCAATTTCGAAGCCTGGGCGTGATCCACCAGGTGGATGATGCCGGCCAGGACGGTGTCCGCGCCTACCGCGCTGACCTGGATGCGGAGCGCGCCGTTGCCGTTGACGCAGCCGCCGATGACTTTATGGCCGGGTTCGCGCACCACCGGCAGACTCTCTCCGGTAACCATGGATTCGTCCACCGTCGACAATCCGTCGACGACCCGTCCGTCGGTGGGAATCTTCTCGCCGGGTCGTATCAGCAGGATATCGCCGACCGCCACGTCGTCGATATTGACGACGACTTCCTGGCCGTCGCGCAGCAGGGTGGCCGTTTGCGGTTGAAGGTCGATGAGCCTGCGAATGGCCTCATGGGCTTTGCCACGCGCGTTCTCTTCCAGGTAGCGGCCGAGCAGGACGAAGGAAATGATGCCCGCCGCCGCCTCGAAATACAGTTCCCGCTTGCGGGCGAGCAGCGCGACGACACTGTAACCATAAGCCGCGCCCACTCCCAAAGCCACCAGGGTATCCATATTGGCGGAGCGGTGCTTGGCCAGGGCCCAGGCCTTCTCGAAAAAAGGTCGTCCGGTCCAGGCCACCACCGGCAGGGTCAGGCCGAGTTCCAGCCAGTGCAACCAGCGGGCATGGGGCATGAGCATGGCGATGGCCACCGCGGGGAAGCTGAGCACATTGGCCCACAATGCCCTTCTCTTCGCCGTTGCCAAGCGCTGATGTTCCTTCTCGATCAGCAGTTTGCGCTGGGTGAGGGTATCCATGGCGTGGGCCCTATAACCCATGCCGGCGATGGCGCCGATGAGATCCTCCTTGCCCAGTTTGCCTCGCACCGCTGCCGTTTCGGTGGCGAAATTGACGCTCGCCGAACTGACGCGCGGATCGCGCCGCAATAACATCTCGAGCAGCAGGGAGCAGGAGGAGCAGGTCATGCCATCGATGGACAGATTGAATTCCTGTTCCGGCTGACAGGCATCGAAAAAAGGCGCTGCTGCCGAAGCGCCGGCGGAGCGGGTGCCGAGATTGCCGATGAGGGCGTCCAGCAGGGGCAGGAGGACGGGTTTGGGCAGTTTTTTGGGATCGAAATGGACGACCAGCGAGCCGATGTCGGCCACCGCCCGCACCTGCTTGATCCCATCCCGTTTGCGCAGCAGGATTTCGAGGATGTAAGCCCGTTCGGTGTCCTTGTGCAGGGCGGGGGCGACGATGCGCACCCTGCGTCGGATGGCGTGGGCGACTGTGCAGTTTTTCAGTGTGACGAGGGATGCTGGCTGGCCCATGAAACGGCTCCGAAGTGACATGAATTATTGAGGCTTGGGCATTCTGGAGCGCATCATCAGGAATATCATGTATACGGTAGCCATCCATTCCGATTTATGTTGCCAGGGTTTGCGTATCCACTCGTGCAATATTGCATGCCAGTGCAATTTGATGAGGTAGAGCACCAGGATATCGGTAAGGAAACCCAGGGTCGTGTCCGAACTCGGCAGAAAGGCCTGCGGCTTGCGGGTGCCTGCTTTTACCAGGATGGCTGCGGCGGTGACGGTTTCCTTGAACTCTTGATATTTTTCCTTCACCCAACTGGCAGGGTGGTTCACTGCGCCCTTTGATGTCGACAGGCCGGTTTCTACGGCGCTAGCCAGCTCATCGAGGAGGGCGGCCAAGCCGCGGGCTAGGGCGAGAAAATCGACCACCGTGCTCATGAAACGCACCGCTAATTTTCGTTGCCGGGAAAATAGATCGACCCGATAGACCCCTTCGATGCGCCTGAGACCGGCGACCAGGCGTTCGGCCTTTTCACCCGCGCAGAGTGAGGCGGGCAATTCGAAGCGAACATGCTCTTCATCCCGGTAACGAATGATGACGTCTTGTTGCAGGCTCATAATTTTGGCAGTGTGGAAAGCGGTCAGGATCCGGAACCCGTTGCTTCGCCGGCTTCCTTGGACTCCGCAAGTATGTCGGCCAGGCTTTCCTTCTGCTGGACGACAAATTCTTTGCCTTTTTCGCCGGCATCGGTCGCCGCTTCGATAATCTCTTTCCGATATTTGTGGATGAAATAACCGGCGGTGAGGCCGAGACCGAAGGTCAGGATCGGATGCTTTGCAAGGATGCTCATAGTGCCTTTTCTCGTGAAGGATGATTGCAGATACGACAGCGACTCTGTGGGGGACGTTATCATGTCCCACTCGCACAGGGCATCTGAAGGATATGTGGGATGAGGCGCTATCATAACCTACGGAATTGGACGGCGAAACCGGAGGATGAAAATACAGGTGTGATTCAAGGTGATGCCTATCGAAAGCCGTGGGGAGGGCGAGGGGCTTGAACGGCACGCCGTGAATGCCACCCTGTCGGCTCGATGATGATCTCCCTGCTTCAACGGTCTTGCAATCTCCGAACTCTCTTTGCGTTGCATCACCTTGAATCGCCACTGGAAAATACCGGTTATTGCAATCAATGGCAGCAGGTATTGGCCGGAGGGGCTTGCGCATCGGCGGCGGATTTGCCGATGGCCCGATGGGAGGCCTTCATCAGGGCGATACGCAAGGCGCCGGTGAGGCTAGGGCCCATGCCCAGATGGGTGGCCAGGGCGGGAATCAGGATCAGGGAGGCGAATGCCAACCCGGTACCCAATAATAATGCCCCGGTAATGCTTGGGCCTGGATCGGCTTTTACCTTAAGCGGTTTGCTCATGGAAGATTCGAATGGGCGGTAGGGTTATGGATCATGGCCAGCGGTCAACCCTCGGAAACAAACTTTGCGCCAAGTTCATAAATCAATGATTTTAAATGTTTTTGAAAGTATGGCAGAAACCGGATCACGACAGAGGTGAGTGAAATCCCGAGCTGAACGGGTGATTTCACCCGCTCTCGGGGTGACCTTTGATTGTCGGTCGATTGGAATACACTTTCATTGAAGCAATCCACAGGAACGAGCTTGTCATGAACACTTCGAATCTACCTTCCTCGCCTAAGCCAGCCCCTTCTCTATTGCTGATGACGATCCGCAGAATCGGGAAGGCGGCTTTGGCGATAGCCGGTATCGGCCTCATCCTTTGGCTCGATAGCTGGTTCATGCACCATGTCGACATGCCGCAATTGAATCGGGACATGAGTTATGGCTTGTTGTTCGTGGTGGGTCTGTTGACCGGGTTTCACTGCGTGGGCATGTGCGGCCCGCTGATCGTCGGTTATGCCGCGAAAAACGCGGCGGTGGGTATCAAATCCCACGCATCGCATCTCCTGTACGGAATCGGCAAGACCCTTTCCTATACCCTCATCGGGGGTCTGTTCGGTCTGTTCGGCTCGGTCGTCGCTTTCACGCCCTATACCCAGGGCGCGGTCGGCATCGCCGCCGGGGTTTTTCTGATCCTGTTCGGCCTGCACATGTTGAACCTGTTCCAGTCCCTCAATCATTTCCAGTTGAAAATGCCGACGCTTCTGATGCGTTTCGTCGGCAAGGAATATCGCAAACACCACAGCCCTTTCGTCATCGGTCTGCTCAACGGTCTGATGATAATCTGCGGCCCCCTGCAAGCCATGTATGTCATGGCGGCGGGGACCGGAAGCTGGAGTGAGGGGGCGGCCATCCTGTTTTTCTTCGGGCTGGGAACCTTGCCCTTGGTTTTGGGTTTCGGTTTCCTGACCAGCCTGCTGTCCGCCAGCATGACCCCCAAATTGCTCAAGGCTTCGGGGGTGATCGTCATGGCGCTGGGAGCGATCATGCTCAATCGCGGCCTGTCGGTCACCGGCACGGGTTTTGATTTCAATACCCTCACCGCCCGTGTGGCGGAACGATTGCAACCGGTCAGCGCTCAGCCTACGCCTGCTCCGATGGAACAAACCATCGTCATGGAAGTATCGAACAGCGGTTATTCCCCCAACCAATTCGTCCTGCGCAAGGGCGTGCCGGTGAAATGGGTGATCGATGCCAAGGAATTGAACGAATGCAACCGGGGCATCGTGGTTCCCCGTTATGGATTGAAGATCGCGCTGAAACCGGGGGTGCAAACCATCGAATTCACCCCCCAAGAGGCCGGGGTCGTGGCCTGGAGTTGCTGGATGGGCATGATACCGGGGACATTCATCGTTTCCGATCCTTCGGTTGCTGAAGGCAAGCCCGCCGTTATCCCCGAGGCGGTGGGCATGACGAGCTTCGAGCGATTCCGCCAGCGTTTACGGCAGGAAATCGGCCCCCTTTGGCGGAAGTTGATGGATTGGTTTAAGTAGCCTTCCAGATGAACCCGCTGGGCGAGTGCATTACTCGAAGGCGGATCCAGAACCGATCCGAAGTAACCGTTCAGTCCCTGTGCGAGCGGAGGAGGGGATAGCTATCTCCATGGCATGAGATGTGACTGAGATACTTCCAGGGAATACATCCCTGGTCTCGGATGGTTTGGCTTCGCGCTACGAGTTGATATCTTGTAGACTCAAAGCCAGAAACTTTCGCCATACCTCATCCATTTTCCTGGAGGACCATGTTTTCAGCAGGGGCGTCTTGGCCGCATCTTCCGGGTAGCCTTTTTCGAGGATCAAGTAGTGATACATGAAGGCGGAAACCCTGGCGTTCACCACGCAGTGAACCCAGACTTTTTGGTTCTCCAGAACCTTCACTATGCCGATGAAATTTCGCAGATGCCGCACCGTGGGGTTGTCGAAAGGCACCGGCAGATGAACATAATTCATCCCGAGACCGGCGACGATGCCGCCTTCTCCCGCAATGGCCTTGTCCGAATCGCTCAGGGCGAGATTGATGACGCTGGAATAGCCCTGTTCGGCGATCAACTTGAATTGCTCTTCCGCAGGCTGGCCGGACGTGGCTATGGTTTCCAGCACCTGGAAATATTGAGGTATGGTTGAAAGCTCGGT
>JAQTSI010000207.1 GCA_028711365.1 Methylococcaceae bacterium | reverse complement strand
CGTAGAGAAGGCAACAGACCAGATCGTAAGCCGGGGCCAGTCTCAATCCACCCGCATCGAGAAAGAAGGAAAGGTTTTTGCCATGCGCATCGGTGTTACCGATGAGGACCTGGAAGATCGCCCAGCGCAGCAGGGCAAGCCGTTCGGCGGCGGGGCTGGCAGCGGTTTGCTCGAGCAGCGCAAACAGCTTGGGCAAAGACGCACCCTCGCGAATATGCTGCACGTCGCGGCCATCCCCATAGGGACGTTCGTATTTCATGCCCACCCCAAGCCCGAGCGCCTGGCAGCCATCGATGCAATGGAGGCGGCGAACACCTTCCGCTTCGACTTTTCGGTCGAAGCGCCGGATCAGCAGCACCGTTTCCGGTACCCGTTCAAGGCGAACATTGGCTGTCGGCAGGCCCACGGCTTGGGCGAGGCGCATGCAGGCCAGTTCATTGGTCGTCATGCCCTCCAGTCTGCCTCGAACCGGTTCGGGTTTGAGCAAATGCGTGGAAGCCAGCCCCATCCCGTCGATCAGAAACCAGCTCTCGCCTTCCTCCAAGACGGCAATCTTGTCCTGGTGCCCGGCGATGGAGAGGCGAACCTTCCCGTCCCAAACGGTAAAAGGCGCTTCTGGTCTGGCGCGGATACGCTCCGATAGTTCGGCGGGCGAAAGTAAACGGCGGCTCGGTTGTGTGCGTGTTTCGGCGGGCGTACGTGCCAGGCTAATGGAAAGGGCCCCGGCGGTTTCACGCCCCAGGGCGATGAGCAGTCCAACGATATTCGACTTGGAGACCTTGTTGGTGGCGGCTGCGTCATCGAGGGCCTGACCTTCCGGCAACAGATTCTGAAAAAACTGGCGAACCGTGGCGCTATGCTGTTCACGAGAACTGGAGATCGATTCCAAGGGTAACGCCGGGCTCAACGGGAAGCGGTCTTCGCGTGCCAGCCAGTCGGGGGAATAGGTCAATGCAAACAGGTCGCTGCTCGCATCCTGGCTCAGCCAGCCGATGCAGCGCTCGTTGGCCCGAACCTCAAGCTTCATCGGAAGCGCCTGTCAAATCCGTCAATCGCCTGCGGGCGATGTCGCGCTGCGACTGTGGCAATACGAACAGCGAAATGCCTAAACCCCGCGCAACCTGGAGAATTTTCCCGATGCTGACACCGGGTTTGCCGGCTTCGATGTCGACCAGCGTTTGCAGGGCAACACCGATGCTCAAAGCCGCATCCTCCTGCCGCAAGCCCGCCTGTGTCCGGGCAGAACGGATCGCTTGACCCAGCGTAACGGGACTGTCAACGCAGGGATCGGCGGGAAAAGGGGTGGGAACGACACGCTTCATAAAACTCTCCTATGCCGAATTTATAGGAGCCGCGCCGTAGCTTGTCAAGAATAAACTCTTGTATAGTAGAGTTTATTAGGCTGAAGGGATGCATATGAATAAAACTAGACTATAGCATATTTATAGGCCGAATTGCTAGGACTCGTAACTCGCCATCGACTCGACGTCAGTGTGCTGGCCGACCACGCCCGGCGTCGTCTCTACTCTTCAATGCTTTTCTTCAATGCTTTCGGCGCGGACCGCTTAGAGATAGCGCCGCTTGCAGAAGTTGCCATAAAATCGCAACAATACCTGCGAGCAGGCTTTTCCCTCCACCCCACCTCAAGATAAAGGGGCTGCATCCATGCCGGGCCGAACCGAAAAACCGATCAAAGCTTCCGAAATCACCGCTCCCGAGCTGTATTACAGCCGGCGTAGCTTCATGCAACTGGCCGTCGGCGCAGCCTTGGCCCCTCTCTTGTCCCAGTCCGCCTGGGCCGGTGACAAATTATCCGGCAAACCCAATCCCGCCTATGCCGTGCCGGATAAACCCACGCCTCGGGAAGACATCAGCCATTACAACAATTTCTACGAATTTGGCACCGACAAGGAAGCGCCGGCCAAATTGGCCGGCAGCCTGAAAACCCGCCCCTGGACGGTGGCCGTGGAAGGGGAGGTGCACAGGCCCAAGATCTTCGATATCGACGAGTTGCTGAGACTGGCGCCGCTGGAGGAACGCATCTACCGTTTTCGCTGCGTGGAGACCTGGTCCATGGTCATTCCCTGGGTAGGGTTCCCCTTGGCGGAATTGATCAAGCAGGTGGAACCCACCGGCAATGCCAAGTTCGTGGAGTTCATCACCCTGCACGATCCGGCGCAGATGCCGGGCCAGCGCTCTTCGGTGCTGGAATGGCCCTACCGGGAGGGGTTGCGGCTGGATGAGGCGATGCATCCTTTGGCCCTGCTGGCGGTGGGCTTGTACGGCGAGGTGTTGCCCAACCAGAACGGCGCTCCCCTCCGCGTGGTGGTCCCCTGGAAATACGGTTTCAAGAGCGCCAAGTCCATCGTGAAAATCCGCTTCCTGGAACAACCGCCGCTCACCGCCTGGATGAAAGCGGGACCCAATGAGTATGGCTTTTATGCCAATGTCAACCCGCAGGTCGACCATCCGCGCTGGAGCCAGGCCCGGGAGCGCCGCATCGGCGATTTCTTCAGACGCCAGACCCTGCCTTTCAACGGTTACGCCGAGCAAGTGGCCGGTTTATATGCCGGCATGGATTTGAACCGGTTTTTCTAGCCCACCTTTTGGAAGCGCGGGCGTGTTCGACGCACTGGGTCTGCCGCCGATTCCCCCTTTGCAAGTCATATTGGAAATCGCCTCGCAGGCAAGCCGTCTGCCCGCTGTTACAATAGGTGACATTATGATGAATCGAGCGAAGACGATGCGAATGAATGAAGCGGGCGCTACCGGGCCGATGGGATCATGAGCGACGAAATTCTGATCAATGTGACCCCGCCGGAGACGCGAGTCGCTTTCGTCGAGAATGGCGTGTTGCAGGAGGTGCTGATCGAGCGTTCGCGGCGGCGGGGTTTGGTGGGCAATATCTATAAAGGCCGGGTGTGCCGGGTGTTGCCGGGGATGCAGGCGGCGTTCGTGGACATCGGCCTGGAGCGGGCGGCGTTCCTGCATGTCTCCGATTTGAATGCCGGCGATCGGGAGCGGGCCGGTGGCGAGCAGATCGAACTGGCTTTCAAGGAAGGCCAGGATCTGGTCGTGCAGGTGACCAAGGACCCCTTGGGCGCCAAGGGCGCCCGGCTGACCACCGAGATTTCCATTCCTTCCGTATATCAGGTCTACATGCCCTACTGCAAGGTCAGCGGGGTTTCCCAGCGAATCGAATGCGAGCCTGAGCGGCAGCGGCTTCGGCTGGTGGTGGAGACTTTCCAGCGCGAGCACAGCACTGGCGGCTTCATCTGCCGAACCGCGGCGGAAGATGTGGACGAGGCGGCTTTGCGCGCGGACATGCTGTTCCTGCAGAAGCTTTGGAATTCCATCGCCCAAAGGATCAAGACGGTGCGGGTGAAGACCTTGTTGCACGAGGACCTGCCCTTGACCATGCGAATTCTGCGCGATTTGCAACGCAGCCGGGTCGAGAAGATCCGGGTGGATTCGCGGGAAACCTATGCGCGCTTGCAGAAATTTGCCCGGGAATTCGTGCCGGAAATCTTGCCGCTGATCGAGCATTACGCCGGCGAACGGCCCCTGTTCGATCTGTATGGGGTGGAGGAGGAAATCCAGCGCGCCCTGGATCGCAAAGTGATGCTGAAATCCGGGGGCTATCTGATCTTCGATCAGACCGAGGCGATGACGACGGTGGATGTCAATACCGGGGCTTTCGTCGGTGGGCGCAATCTCGAGGAAACCATCTTCAAGACCAATCTGGAAGCGGCCCAGGCCATCGCCCGGCAACTGCGGCTGCGCAATCTGGGCGGAATCATCATCATCGACTTCATCGACATGCAGGACAGGGAACATCGGCAACTGGTCCTGCAATCGCTGGAAAAAAATCTGGAGAAAGACAACGCCAAGAATGCCATCAGCGAGGTTTCTTCCCTGGGACTGGTGGAAATGACCCGCAAGCGCACTCGGGAAAGCCTGGAGCATATCCTGTGCGAGCCTTGTCCCTGTTGCGGCGGAAGGGGCGTCATGAAGACGGCGGAAACCACTTGCCTGGAAATTTTTCGTGAAATCATCCGAGAGGTGCGCCAATATAATGTTCAAGAGTTGCTGGTTTTGGCTTCCAACGAGGTGGTGGAGCGGCTTTTGGACGAGGAGGCGGACATGCTTTCCGAACTGGAGTCTTTCCTGTCGGTGAGCGTCAAGTTCCGCGCGGAGGCCCAGTATAACCAGGAGCAATACGACGTCGTCCTGCTTTGAACGGGTTTTGCCTTTCTTGAAAATCATCCCGCATATCACGCGCGCCACGCGGTATATCCTGTTCTGTGTCCTGGTGGGAATGGCCTTGGGGCTGAGCGCGATCCGCTTCTGGCTGCTGCCGCAGGCCGAGCAATGGCGCGAGGAATTGCAGACCCGGATCGGCGTGATGATCGGCGAAACCGTGTCCATCCGCACCTTGTCGGCGGGCATGCAAGGTTTCGATCCGGTGGTGAATCTGCGTCATTTTCGCATCGAAAACGCCGACCCATCCGGCCCCGCGGTGGAATTCGAGCGCCTGGGGGTGCGCTTGAACCTGCTGCGTTCGCTCCTTTCCGCCGGGCCTGTGATCAATCGCATCGAACTGGAGGGCAGCCGGCTGCTGCTGACGCGCAAGCCGGATGGCACGGTGGGTGTCGTGGGCCTCAAACCCGGCGAACACCCCCCGCTTTGGCTGTTCGCCGATGGCGAAGTGAGGCTTACCGACATCGACCTGGCCTGGGTGGAGAACCCGGGCAACGGCCCCATGCCCTTGGGGCGCGCCCAGGTCAAGCTGGTCAACGGCCAGGGGCGGCATGTCCTGGATGCCCGCATGGATTTGCCGGGCAAACTGGGCAAGTCGCTGAAACTGTCCGCGGAGGTGGAAGGCGATGTGCTGCAGGATCGAAGCTGGAGCGGCAGACTTTATCTTGAAGCCAAGCACCTGCGTGAAGGCCTGTTCGTCGCATCCCTGCCGGTGCGCTTGCGCTCGGGCGAAGCCGGTTTGCAGGCCTGGGCGCAATGGCGCGACGGTCGTTTGCAGCAGGCGGTCGGTCATGTGGATCTGGATCGGCCGGTATTCGTTTGGCGCACCTCGGCGGGGGCTGAGGGGATGGTGGATCTGGACAAGGTGGAGGGATGGTTGAACTGGGTCAAGGAAGAGCAGGGTTGGCGGCTGGATGTGCGCCGTTTCAACCTGGCACTCAACGGCCAACCCTGGCCCCAGACCGATCTGGCTCTCGCCATTTCCCATTCCCCGGCCGGCGATTGGCAGTCCCTGCGGGCTGCGATCAATTATCTGCATTTCGACGATACTTACGCCTTGCTGAGCCATCTGCCCTGGCTGGACGACAAGACGCGGCAAATCGTCGAGGCTTACTCGCCGCAGGGCGAAGTGCATGACGGTCGGCTGGTAGTCCAGGCGGACGGCGGTTTCGGGTTTTGTGGCGATTTGAGCGAGGTCGGTTTGAATCCCGTGCAGGGTTTTCCCGGCATCAGCCGTTTCAGTGGCAGGGTTTGCGGTAGCGACCGGCAGGGACGTATCGATTTGAACATGGCCAAGGCCGGGTTGAACGCTCCTGCCTGGTTCAAAGGCCCCATCCTCATCGACAGCCTGAAAGGCAGCATGGAATGGACCCGGCTGGGAGGCGCCGCCACTCAACCGGGGCTCAGCGGTTCCTCCTGGCGCATCCGCAGCCGGAATATCGAGCTTGCCGCTCCGGGTTTGCAGGTTTCCAGTCGTTTCGCCCTGGAACTGCCTGTGGGAGAGGGTGCCTTGCCCGAACTGGAATTGAACGCCAGCCTGCGCGATGTGGAAGTCGCCCGTTTGCGCGATTATCTGCCCTTGCGGACTTTCAACGCGGTATCGGCTCAGTGGCTGGATGACGCTTTCCATGCCGGCAAAGTCAACCGGGCCGAGGCCTTGTTTCGGGGGAAGCTGGCGGACTTCCCCTTCGCCCAGGGCGAAGGCTTGTTCGAGGTCCAGATCGATGCGCAGAACATGGAATTGGATTTCAACCCGCAGTGGCCGCATCTCTATGAGACCTCGGGCAGGATCATCCTGTTCGGCCCTACCTTGTTCGTCGAATCCCAGGGAGGGCGGATCGGCGAGATTCCTCTGCAAGCCGTCCATGCCGAGACCTCGGATTTCGTCAATGGCTCCTGGTTGGACATAACCGGCGAGTTGCCGACCCATTTCCCCGCGGCGATGCGGTTCCTGCAACAAACCCCGGTACGCTATATCCCGGAAAGATTGTTCAGAGCGGGCGATCCCCAAGGCGATGCGGATTTGGCGATGAAACTTCACATCCCCTTGACCAGCAGCCTGGGCGATGTCGCCGTCGATGGCACCTTGCGCTTGAAAAAAGCCAGCCTGGATCTGAAAGCGGTCGATATCAAGTTTGAAAATATCGAGGGCGAGTTGCATTTCACCGAACTCGGCATGGACGGCAGGCAAATCGCCGCCCAGGCCCTGGAGGCGCCGATCCTGATGGATGTGACCCAGGCGAGAAGCGACATCCTGCTCGACATCACCGGCAAAGTCGGCGTAACGACATTGCGCAAGACCTTCCCCCGCGAGTTGTGGAACTATGCCGATGGGGCTTTCGACTACCGCTTGAATCTGGAGATCCCCCAGTCCTTGAGCGCGGAAAGCGATCCCATGCGCGTGGTTTTGGTTTCGGACCTGAGCGGATTGGAGTTCAAGCTGCCGGCGCCTTTGTCCAAGCCCGCTGCCGTCAAGAAAGACTTGCGCGCCGAAATGGTCTGGCGCAGCGGGAACCCTTCTTCGCTGAATCTCTCCTATGGTCATGAAGGCAAGGCCAGGCTGTCGTTCGTCAAAGCCGAAGAACTGCGTTGGGTGGGAGGCGATCTGGCCTGGGGGAAACCCCTGCCGCCCGGTGACGGCGAGACGGGATGGGGATTTTCCTTCAAAGCGGATGAACTGGATGTCGATGCCTGGCGCAAGCTGGCCGGTGAAGGTGGTGGCTCCGTTTTATCGCTGACGCCTCGCTTGCTCGATGTCGAAGTGGGTAAATTGCGATGGAACGGCGAAGAGGCCGGTCATCTGCGCATCACCGGCACGCGACAAGAGAAAATCCTGTCGGGCGAGTTGGACTGCCAATACGCCAAAGGCCGCTATAGCCTCACCACCTCGCCATCCGATCGCCCGGATCTCAAACTCGATCTGGACCGCCTCGATCTGCCCGACTTCACCGAGAATCGGGAGGGAAAAGCGCCAAGTCCATCGCCGGACCCGGCCGGTCTGCCGGGTCTGCAACTCCATGCGGCGAAATTGCTGCGCCAGGGCAGAGACTTGGGGGTACTGGACCTGGAAATCGAGCGCTGGACCGCCGGTCTGAGTCTCAAGCGACTCAGCCTGCGCGCGCCCAATCATGAACTCAACCTCAGGGGAAGCTGGATGCGCCAGGAGGGCCACGATGAAACCCAACTGGCAGGCAAACTGAAAATCCGCGATCTGGGGGGATTTCTGTCCCTGTTGGGTTATGGCAAGGAGGTCCAAGGCACGCCCGCTGATGCGGCATTTTCCCTGGTTTGGAACGATGCGCCCCAGGAATTCTCGGCGCCCAAGGTGAAAGGCGATATCCGGCTGAAACTGGGGCGGGGCAGCATTTTGCAAGTCGAGCCGGGGCTGGGACGGGCTTTGGGCATGTTAAACTTGTACACATTGCGGCGTCTGTTGCTGCTGGATTTCAGCGATTTATTCGGCAAGGGTTTGGCCTATGACAGCATGGAGGGGAGTTTCCATTTGGAGGAGGGCCAGGCAGTGACCCAGGGTTTTGCCATCGACGCGGTGGCCGCCAATATTCTGATGATCGGACGGGTCGGCCTGGTTGCCCAGGATTTCGATGAGAGAGTCTCGGTCATGCCCCATGCCCTGGCGACTATCCCCTTTGCCGGCGCCGTGGTCGGCGGGGCTGCGGTAGGGGCCGCCATCGACATGGCGCACTGGCTGGTGGGCGAGGAAGATGTCAATATCGGCAGTACGAATTATTCCATCAAGGGCAGTTGGGACAATCCGCAGTTCAAACGGGTGGAAGGCAACATACCTTTGGACATGCTGGGCCAGGCCTGGTCGAGCTTGAAAGACCTATCCGGATTAGGAAGCGAAGAAGAGGAAAACAAACAATGAACAAAGTGATTTGCTCGGCCGTGCAGATGGCCTCCAGCCCCCATGTCGAAGCCAATCTCATCGAGGCGGGCCGCTGGGTAGCCAAAGCCGCCGAACAGGGGGCTTCCCTGGTGGTGCTGCCGGAAAATTTCGCCATCATGGGCATGAGCGAATTCGATAAGCTGTCGGTGGCCGAGGAAGAAGGATCGGGGCCGATCCAGGAATTCCTGGCGCGGACGGCGGAAGCGAACCAGGTTTGGATCGTCGGCGGCACCCTGCCGATCAAGGCTTCCGCCGGCAGGGTGAAGGCTGCGGCGCTGGTGTTCGATGCGCACGGCGTCACTGTCGCCCGCTATGACAAGATTCACCTGTTCGATGTGGACGTGCCCGGTTCCAGCGAGCAATACCGCGAATCCAACACCATCGAAGCCGGCGATGCGCCGCTAGTGCTCGATACGCCTTTCGGTCGCCTGGGCGTGGCGATTTGCTACGATCTGCGTTTCCCCGAACTGTTCCGGCGCATGGCCATGGGCGGCATGGATATTTTGGCGGTTCCCGCGGCCTTTACCGCCAAGACCGGCGCGGCCCACTGGGAATTGCTGGTGCGCGCCAGGGCCGTGGAAAACCTTTGCTATGTGGTCGCCAGTAACCAGGGTGGATTCCACGTCAACGGACGGGAAACTTTCGGTCATAGCATGGTCGTCGATCCCTGGGGCAAGCGGATGGCCTGCCAGCCCAGCGGCGCCGGCGAGGTGAGCGCCGAAATCGACCTGGATCAACTGGTCAAGGTCCGCACCGCCTTCCCCGCGCTGCAACACATCCGCCTGCATTGCCAGTGACGATCAGGGAGATCCTTTCCGTTCGAACGGCACCCGATGCAAATTTCACACTTCAAGATACCCCAAGAAAAGCCATGGCCAACCAATCCTTAGAAGTCGCCCGTCAGTCCATCCTGGAACCTGCGGGACTTTCCGGCGAGATCGGA
>JAQTSI010000206.1 GCA_028711365.1 Methylococcaceae bacterium | reverse complement strand
GACACCCGTCCGATCCGAACAGGATGTCGATATGATCATGTTTTCTCGGCGGAGCATCGGCGGAAGAAAGACGCAGGCTGCCGGACATGCCCAGGTGAAGGATGAGGGCGCCGCTATCCAGGCGAAACAGCAGGTATTTCCCCCGCCGCTCCAGGCGGAGGATTTCCCGTCCGGCCAGCTTTTCTTCCAGAGCTTCGTGAACCGGCCAGCGCAACTGACGCTGGCGTATGATGATCCGGGAGACCGTTTGACCGGTGACATGCGGTTCGATCCCGCGCCGGGTGGTTTCGACCTCGGGCAATTCGGGCATGGCTAATTCGAAATGAGCAACACGAGAGAGTGCGGGCAATTCATTCCGGCTCGATGACCGGATCTTCTTCCGGCTCGGGATCGATGACCTCATCCAGGGAGCCATCGGCAGGCGACTCCGATTCATCTTCTTTTCCCTCCTTGTCGGCTTCCGTACCGGGTTTTTGTAGTCCAAGCAGTCGTTTGCCCGATTCCCCGGCGACCAGATATTGCAGTTTCAGGTCGGGACGCAGCAGCAATAGGTCGGGCTCGCGCTGCAGGATCACGAATTCCACCGACTGACCGTTGTTCAGACCGATACGGATCACATCGCCCTGACCCTGCTGTTCGTCGCGCTTGACCTCGATGGCTCGGGCCGATTGCCAAGCTGCCGCCAAATCGTTCATGGCGCCGACTTCACCCGGCGGCTCCATCGTCCATTGGCCGTTTTCGCCTCCCTTGGCCTGCAGACCGGGTAGAAAAATTTCCTTGAGTTTGGTGTCCTCGGGCAGGAGTTTCTTGTCCACGTAATCCGTCGCTTTGGCGATCAGATGGTGGAAGAAGTCGTCGCTGACCAGGTGCAGGGTGTCGCCGACTTGCACATAGCGATGCATGTCGATGGGTTCCTGGCCGCCGAAGATCAATTGTACTTCGCCCAGATTCAGTACCGCCTTGGGCTTGTCCAGTTCGAACTTGGATGAATCTTCCGGTTTGAGCGGATAATGGGCCGCGCTTTCGGCCTTGGCGAGGTTCAGCATCTGCCGGATGCGGATGTCGTTGGCCGGAGCCAGGAAGGGCGCCGTCAGTCTCCAATGGCCTTCATGTTTCTCGAAGACCATGTTTTCCTGGTTTTTCAGCTCGAATCGATCGAGACTTTCCGGATCCAGATGGGTGAGATAAACGGTTTTCGGCTCTTCCTTGCCGGGTTCGAAAAACGCCACTCCCGCCAGAGCCGCGAGCACGACCAACAGAACCAGATTCAGTAAAAACTTGGGTTTCATTAGCGTCTCCGCCGCTTGAACCAGATGAAAGCGCCGGTTCCGAACGATGCGAGGGGCAGCACGAACAGGAAGCCGATGGCGATCAACGCCGAAGCGATGGCCGAAAGATTGAGCGTGTTATCCCGCGCGGTCTTGGCCGGGATATTGATGAACTGGTCGTTCTGACTCAACCAATGGATGATGTTCATCCCCAGATTGAGATTGCCGCCGTTGCCCAGGTAGGCATTGGCCAGGAAATCGCCGTCGCCGATGACCACGATGCGTTGCTCCGCGGGCTTGCTTTCCGGGCTTTCGGGTTTGGCCTTGTCCCCTCCCGCCGGCTTTTCCTTGCTCAGGGCGTAGCCGATTTGCAAGGGGCCTTCGCGTTCGCCCTGATCGGCATCGAATTTGATCTTGCCTTCGATGGGACCGGTCTCGGTCCAGGAACGGCGCAGGGTGGCGAGAAATGGCGTGCGTTCGAAGCCGCTTTCGCCGGTTTTTTCCAGCGCCATGGCCGAGGGGAAGAGCGTCATCGCCTCGAATCCCAGTGTGATGGGGTGGGGCGGATATTCGGCCACCAAGGCGAAGGTCGGATCGTCGATCCCGAACAACTGGGTGGAGGCGTCCACCACCGTGCCGGGCAGGAATTTCAGCCCGAGTTGTTGGGCCAGGGGCGCGAGCCCGTGCAGATCGCCAGGATCGGCCAACCACCAGAGGTTGCCGCCCTGATTCACATAGTGCAGGATTTGGGCGATCTCTCCCGGCAATAGGTTGACCCGGGGACCGGCCAGCACCAGCAGGTCGGTATTGTCGGGGATGTTCGGCGTGACGGCCAGGTTGAGCAGGGAGAGATTGACGCCCTTGTGTTCCAGTTCGATGCCGAACTGGCCGAGGTCATGATTGGCTTGGCCTTTAGGGGAGCGTTCGCCATGGCCTTCGAGGAACACGACATGCTGTTCCTTGACATGGGCCAGCCGCTGCAGGGCATTGGTGATGGCGATCTCCGAGGCCTCGCTGACTTCTTCGCTACGCCCCTGGTATTCCACCCGCATTTCGCCGTCGGCGGCGATACCCAATTCGCGCACCTTGTCCGGCTGGGTGTCCGGGTTGACGAAAACCAGATCCACATCCTGTTTGTGGCGGCGGTAGCGGGCGACCTGGTCGCTGATCCGGGTGCGCAAGGCTTTTTCCTCGCGGGCATAGGCGGTGATTTTCACCGGCTCCTTGAACAGGTCTAACACCTTGACGCTGGCCGCAGACAAGGTATTGCGCCCGCCCGCCGTCCAGTCGAACTGGGTGGAATAGCGCGTGCTCAGCCAGGCGAGCAGACCGGCCACCCCCAGGAACAAAAGGGTGAAGGCCAGGTTTTGCAGACGTATTTGGAGATGGGTTCTGGCGTTGATCTTCATTTTTGCAGACGGTCATTATCCAGGGTATGGATGCTCAGCACGATGAACGCGAGGATGAAAAGCACGAAGTAGGCTAGATCGGTCGTGTTGACCAGGCCTTTCAACAGGCTCTCGTAATGGCGGAGCATGGATAGATAGGTTAGGACGCTGTTGGCGGTGCTGGCGCCATTGCCGCTCCAGTCGATGATCCACAGCAACAGCAGGGCGCCGAAGGTACTGATGGCGGCCACGGTGGGCTGATTGGCCAAAGTCGAGATGAACAACCCCACCGAGGCGAAAGCCGCCAACAACAGACCCAGCGCCAAAACGCAGGCTGCCAGCTTGCCGAAATCCAGCCCGCCGCCCAGCAGCAGGGACAGCGGCATCAGGGTGATCATGCCGACCATGATGAACAGGAAACTCATCACTCCCAGATATTTTCCCAGCACGATCTCGGCCATGGAAACGGGCGCGGTGAACAGCAGGCTCAGGGTGCGGTTGCGCCTTTCCTCGCAGATCAAACGCATGGTCAATAGGGGAGTGACCAACAGCAAAATCACCCCGGCGTTGGCAAACAGGGGCGCGACGATCAGGTCGGTCAGGCCGGGGACTTCCTCCATGCCGGCGATGCGCGGTTGCAGCATCAGGTAGTAATCCATCTGGGAGAGAAACATGAACCCCAAGATGGCCTGGATGACGCCCAGGATCGACCAGGCCAAGGGCGACAGAAACATGGTGCGGAGCTCGCGCCCCGCGATGACGAAAGCCATCATGCGGCTTGCTCCTCGGGAAGTACGCTGTGTTGGGTGATATCGATGAAAATCTGCTCCATGCTGCGGCGCTCGGGGATGAGTTCCAGTAGGCCGTAACCTGCGGAAACGGCGCTTTCGGCGATGGCTTCCGCCGGTTTTTTGTCCTTGTCGTGAAAGATCCGGTAGCGGTTCTCGCCCAGTTCCTCGATGGAATGGACGCCTTCGATGGCATAAAGACTGGCGAGATCAGGAGTCAGCCGGGTCGTCAGCAGGATGCTGGAGGCGCGCATCTGCTGTTCCAGGCCGGCGATGCTGTCATTCAACACCAGCCGGCCCTGGTGGATGATTTGCACGCGGGTGCAGGATTCCTGCACCTCGGGCAGGATATGGGTGGAGAGGATCACGCCATGGCTTTCGCCCAGTTCGCGGATCAGTTCACGGATCTCGCGAATCTGGATGGGGTCCAGTCCCACCGTGGGCTCGTCGAGGACGATGACGGCGGGTGAATGCAGGATGGCCTGGGCGATTCCCACGCGCTGCTGGTAACCTTTGGACAGGTTGCCGATCAGCCTAGGGGCGACCTCCGTCAATCCGCAACGCTCCTTGGCGTGGTCCGTGGCTTTGCGTTGTTGGGATCGGGGGATTTGATGCAGTTTCGCGCAGTATTCCAGGTATTCATCCACCGTCAGCTCACGGTAGACGGGAGGAATTTCCGGCAGATAGCCCAGCTCGCGCTTGGCCTCCCGGGGCTGATCGAGAATATCGAGCCCGTTGATGAGGATTTGGCCGGAGGTGGGGGCGAGATTGCCGCAGATCATCTGCATGGTGGTCGACTTTCCGGCGCCATTGGGGCCTAGGAAGCCGAGGATCTCGCCTTTCTCCAGCGTGAAGCTGACATTGTTGACGGCGCATTGATCGCCGTAATAGCGGTAAAGTTGATCGACTCGAATCAAGCTGCTCATGGGGCGTGGGATGCGAAATTATGAACTTAATGGGGGGCATTCTATGTGGATTTCCGGGCAGGCGGCAAGAACCGTGCGAACTTAAGCAATCCGAAGCGGCTCTTTGCAGGAAATCGCGCAGGCCGCCGAAATCGCAGGGATCATGATCGGCGATGGTGAGTTTCCTCCGCTTCGCCAAATAAAGATTGACCTCATCCGGTGTTTACTTTATAGACATGGCGGGGCGTCTTTCGGCATCCAAAGACTATTTTCGTCAATACCTCTCGTGCACATGGAGAGTTTCTTCTGGTTGAGCAGTGGCTGGTTTTTTGCTTGCTGCGATGGAAGGGCTCTTTGCGGCCGATCGATGCTCGTCATCCACCAACAACAATGCGCCGTCAATGACGGTGCTCAATAAAGTGAGGAGGAGTGTGATTTTATGAGAATAGGAATACCCAAAGAGATACACGCAGGAGAAAAGCGTGTGGCGACCACCCCGGAAGTCGCCGAGAAGTTGCAGAAGCTGGGCTTTAGCGTTGCCCTCGAGACCGGGGCCGGGGCCGGGGCCGATTATTCCGACGAATGCTACAAGGAGTCGGGGGTGGAGATCGTCGAGGATGCCAAGACCCTGTGGGCCACCTCCGACATCGTGCTCAAGGTGCGTGCCCCGGAAACCCATCCGGAGCTTGCCATCGATGAAGTCGGGTTGCTGAAGGAAGGCGGCAATCTCATCAGCTTCGTCTGGCCGGGCCAGAATCCCGAATTGCTGGAGCGGCTGGCGGAACGCAAAGCCACCGTCCTCGCCATGGACATGGTGCCGCGTATCTCTCGCGCACAAAAGCTCGACGCCTTGAGCTCCATGGCCAACATCGCCGGTTACAGGGCGGTCATCGAAGCTGCCCACCATTTCGGTCGTTTCTTTACCGGCCAGATCACCGCCGCGGGCAAGGTCCCGCCGGCCAAGGTCTTCGTCATCGGCGTCGGCGTCGCCGGACTCGCCGCCATCGGTGCGGCTGGCGGCCTGGGCGCCATCGTCCGGGCTTCCGACACCCGGCCCGAGGTGAAAGATCAGGTCAAGTCCATGGGGGCTGAATTCGTCGAAGTGGACTACCAGGAGGAAGGCTCCGGCGTCGGCGGTTACGCGAAAGTGATGAGCGAGGGCTACCAGAAAGCCCAGCGCGAGATGTATGCCCGTCAGGCCATGGACGTGGACATCATCATCACGACCGCGCTGATCCCCGGCAAACCGGCGCCCCGCTTGATCACCGCCGGCATGGTGGAATCCATGAAGCCGGGCAGCGTCATCGTCGATCTCGCGGCGGAGCAGGGCGGCAACTGTGAACTGACGGTTCCCGGCGAAGTGGTGGTTCGCCATGGCGTCACCCTCATCGGTTACACCGACTTGCCCAGCCGTCTGGCTCGCCAGTCCAGCAACCTGTACTCCACCAACCTGCTGCGCATGCTGGAAGAACTGTGCAAAACCAAAGACGGCGTCATTGACGTGAATTTCGAGGATGAGGTCATCCGCGGCGCCACCGCTATCAAGGAAGGCAGCATCACCTGGCCCCCTCCGCCGCCGAAAATATCCGCGGCGCCTGTAGGCGCAGTCGCGGCCCCTCCGGTTGTGGCGGCTAAAAAAGAGAAAAAACCCTTATTGCCGGCGTGGGCCAGCAGCGGCCTCGCGTTAGGCTTCGCCGCCCTGGTTTTCTATGGTATCGGCGTGGCCGCCCCCGCTGCTTTCATGGCGCATTTGACGGTGTTCGTGCTGGCCTGCTTCGTCGGTTACATGGTGATCTGGAATGTCACCCCGGCCTTGCACACGCCGCTGATGTCGGTCACCAATGCCATCAGCAGCATCATCGCCATCGGCGCGCTCATCCAGATTTCATCCCCCGGCATCATGCTCACGTCGCTGGCGGCATTGGCCATCGTGCTGACCTCGGTCAACATGGTGGGCGGTTTCTGGGTCACCCAGCGCATGTTGCGCATGTTCAGGAAATAAGGGGAACATACAATGTCGGAAGGATTAGTTACTGTTTCTTACATCGTCGCGACGATTCTGTTCATCAAGAGTTTAGGGGGGCTTTCCAATCCTGAAAGTTCGCGGCAGGGCAATTACTTTGGCATTGCCGGCATGGCGATTGCCATCCTCGCCACGGTGCTCGGGCCGAAGATCACCGGCGGCGGCGCCATCGCCACCGTGCTGATCGCCATGGCCATCGGCGGCAGCGTCGGCGTTTACGCCGCCATCAAGGTCAAGATGACCGAAATGCCGGAATTGGTTGCATTGATGCACAGTCTCGTCGGCCTCGCCGCCGTGTTGGTGGGTTACGCCAATTTCATCGATCCTACTTCTACTCTGACGGGCGTCGAGAAAACCATCCACGAAGTGGAAATCTACATCGGTGTCCTCATCGGCGCGATCACCTTCTCCGGTTCGGTCATCGCATTCGGCAAGCTGTCCGGCAAAATCAGCGGCAAACCGGTGCTATTGCCGGCCCGTCACTGGCTCAATCTGGGCCTTCTGGTGCTGGCCATCCTGTTCGGCAAGTGGTTCTTGGGTCAGGCGGAAACCGGCGGCGGAACCTTCCCGTTGTTGCTGATGACCGCCCTGGCCCTGGCTTTCGGCGTGCATATGGTCATGGCCATCGGCGGCGCGGACATGCCGGTGGTGGTATCCATGCTCAACAGCTACTCGGGCTGGGCGGCCTCGGCCACCGGCTTCATGCTCTCCAATGACCTGCTCATCGTCACCGGCGCCCTGGTCGGCTCCTCCGGTGCGATCCTGTCCTACATCATGTGCCGTGCCATGAACCGCAATTTCATCTCGGTCATCGCCGGTGGTTTCGGCACCGAGGGAGGGGCTCCCGTGGCCGGAGGCCAGCAGCCGGAAGGCGAAGTGCAGCCCATCAGCGCGGAAGAGACCGCCGAACTGTTGCGCGAAGCCTCAGGCGTCGTCATCGTGCCCGGTTACGGCATGGCGGTGGCGCAAGCCCAGCACACGGTGTACGAAATCACCAAGCTGCTGCGCGATAAGGGCATCAATGTGCGTTTCGCCATTCATCCGGTGGCAGGGCGCATGCCCGGCCACATGAACGTGCTGTTGGCCGAAGCGCGCGTACCCTATGACATCGTGCTGGAAATGGACGAGATCAACGAAGACTTTCCGGAAACCGACGTCGCCATGGTGATCGGCGCCAACGACATCGTCAATCCGGGGGCGCAGGAAGATCCCAACAGCCCCATCGCCGGCATGCCGGTACTGGAAGTGTGGAAAGCCAAGGCCTCCATCGTCATGAAGCGCTCCATGGCTTCCGGTTATGCCGGCGTCGACAACCCGCTGTTCTACAAGGACAACAACCGGATGCTGTTCGGCGATGCGAAGAAGATGCTGGATGAGGTGCTGAAGCACTTGCAGGGTTAAGGAAGCCATCGTGGGGCACGGGATGGCCGTGCCCCACGGTATAATGAAAAAACGAGTCACTGAAAATGTGGGGCGACCAAGAGCCGTTGCCCGGCCTTACTATGAAGATGCCCACGGAAGGAAAGCGGCACAAAATTCCCTCGCCCTCTGGACATGGGTATCTATACAAATCTGCATAACATTAGCCGTAGCGGCAAAGGATTGCTCAAACCGCCCCTTGACGCCTCTCTGGCGTAACAATCCGAAACGCATGAAGAGCCAAATCCATTTGCCAATTTGAATGGGCGATAAGTTCGTTGTGGGATGGACTTAGTCCCGCCCCAATCGCCAGGTCTATGAAAGAGACCGAGACGAAAGGCGACATGAAGGAGCGGTTACTCATATGTCAGCACTGATCGAATCGAATCTCGAAGCCACATTGGGTTAACAATCGCCGTTCGAGCAGATCGGTTAGGACAATCGGCACCAACATTTGTCACAATGCTATGAAAGGGGACACTACATAGCCTATCGCGGATACATCATCCTGAGGCATGAACATCTAAGAGCGGGTTTTTCAACACGCTCTTAGAGCTTCCATCCTATGGCCCGTCCAACCCCCGATCAATCTTTCCCCTGAACAAAACGAACTCTTGCAATCCCTGGTTCGCTTCGTGAAGTTCCGTACAGTTGGGTGCAACGCGTACAGATCGTGTTAGCGGCTAGTCAAGAAGGGTACACCCACAAAGCCATCGCCGTTATGCGAAGAGACCGTAGGGTTGTGGCTGAAGCGTTGACTGCAAGCGGGCCCCGCGTTGGGGAAGCTGGAAGCACCAACCCAATCGCTTGCGGGAAGCCGTTAGTGAGTTATTGGCCGATCGACCTCGTCCAGGTTGTCCGGGCACGTTTACGGCGGAGCAGATTGGCCAGATTCTGGCGGTGGCTTGCGAAAAGCCACAGGAATATCCCAACCACTAGAGGCGTCCGGAGCTAGGGTGCAAGTGTGATCGAAACGAAAGTGCGGTTTCCGATGAAATACGCAAGGGACTACAAACCCACTACCAGTTCCTATCGGAAGTTGCTCCTGCACGATCGATCCAGATCAACAACGAATGCCTGTCCCCGGTCAAAGGGTTCGTGGGCGGTTCTTATCGCTGTGGTCAAACCATTCCCGCGCGCCGGCACTTACCATTACATCCGGTCTGAGTTGATGGTTCCTGGGGAGGTTGGGTTGAGCAAGCGTAGCCAGCGTAGATACTATGCAGCATCTTGATATTCCCAAGGCCCAGCCCGATAAAACAAAGCGTTGACCCAACGATGCTTTAACGGAGATGACGACGATGCTGACGAACAATCTATTACCTGAGCATGATA
>JAQTSI010000205.1 GCA_028711365.1 Methylococcaceae bacterium | reverse complement strand
GCCGTTTTGCTTCAGAAAATCCACTTCCTCCTGGGTTTCGACACCCTCGGCGATGACTTCGATACCGAGACTCTTGGCCAGTTGGATCGTCGCCACCACGATCGCCTGGTTTTCCGGTTCGGATTCGATATGGCGGATGAAGGATTGGTCTATTTTCAGCTTGCTCACATGAAAACGCTTCAGGTAACTCAGATTGGAAAAACCGGTGCCGAAATCGTCGATGGAAAGCTTGACGCCCAGTCGATTCAATTCATCCAGGGCCTTCAAGACGGTGCCGGTCCCTTGCATGGCGATGCTTTCGGTCAATTCGAGCTCCAGCAAACCGGGTTCGACATCGGCTTGTTCGAGATAACGACCGATCATAGAGGCGAGATTGTTCTGCCCGAATTGGATGGCGGACAGGTTGACCGCCACCGGCACGGGTTTAAGCCCCTTGCCCTGCCAGGTCTTGATTTGGGAAATGGCGGCCTTTAAAACCCATTCGCCGATGCTGAAAATCAAACCGGTTTCCTCGCCGACGCCGATGAACTGCTCCGGCAACATCGGGCCGAATTCGGCGGAGTTCCAGCGAACCAAGGCCTCCGCGGCTACGATCTCGCCACGATCGACATCGACTTGAGGCTGGTAATGGAGGCTCAGCTCATCGCGTTCGATGGCTCGGCGCAAGGCATTTTCGATCCTCAGGGCGTTATAGACCACGGCCTGCATTTCACTGGCAAAGAACTGGTAGGTATTCCTGCCTGCCGCCTTGGCGCGGGACATGGCCACATCGGCCGACTGGATCAGGCTGTCGAAAGTTTTTCCATTCTGGGGAAACAGACTGATGCCGATGCTGGGTGTGATATTCAACTCGTAACCGGCGACAGGGAACAATTCCTCGAAGGCTTGCAGAAGCTTGCCGACCACCTGGACGGCGCCGTCGACCTCGGTGGCGGGCAACAACACCACGAATTCGTCGCCGCCGATGCGCGAGAGCGTATCGCCTTCGCGTATCTGGCTTTGTATGCGTCCTGCCGCTTCGATGAGCAGGGCGTCACCGACAGGATGCCCTAGCGAATCGTTGACATTCTTGAACCGATCCAGATTGATGAACAGAACTGCGGCGCACATGTTGAGCTTCTCCGAAAGGATGATCAAACGCTCCAAGCGATCCTTGAGCAGGGTGCGATTGGGCAGGGCCGTCAACGGGTCGTAAAAGGCGAGAAAGTGGATGCGTTGCTCGTTTTCCTTGTATTGGGTGATATCCGAGAAGATCGAAATATATTGCTGAATTTGCCCTTCGGCATCCCGCAGCGTGTTCACCGAGAGCCAGATGAGAAAAAGTTCCCCATTCTTGCGCCGATTCCAGATTTCGCCCTGCCAGGATCCCCGCTCCTGCAATTGATCCCAGAACCCCTTGAAAAATGCCGGATCGTGCCGCCCCGAGCGGAGTATCCGGGGCGTCTGTCCCTTGGCTTCTTCCCGCGTAAAGCCCGTAATCACGCTGAAAGCGCGGTTGACGGAGAGGATGCGTTCGTTGACATCGCAAACCATGATGCCTTCGTCGCTGTTGTCGTAGACGGTAGCCGCCATGCGCAAGTCCTCTTCGGCCCGACGCCGGGCCCGCTCCCTGCGCATGCTCAGCATGGAAAAAGCCAGATCGTTCGCCACCTCCTCCAATAAGCGGATTTCATCCGCATCGAAAATGTCCCGCCGGTCCGAATGAACGGCCAGCACGCCATGACATTCTCCCTCGCTCATCATCGGGATCGCGGCCGCCGAAACGTAGTCCCCCTCGGTAGCCCGATCACCCTCTTCCGGGGTCGGCAGTTGAATGATGGGCCGATGCTGCGCGAGTGACTGCCCGACAAAATCCTCCTCGAGCAAGGCGGCGTCGAGGGGGGAATTGACGGCCCGATCCTGCGGATCATCGGCGCCCGGATGCTTGAAGCCGATCCCGACGCGATGATAACCGCGAGTGCTGATGAGGATTTTCCTCGCCTCCTCCAGCAAAGTCGATTCATTGCGTTCACGGATGATCAACTGGTTGATTTCGCGAACCGCGCGCAACACCTCGCTCAAATGCGCCAGATGCCGTTCGAGATGCCGCCGGTGCAGGGTGATCTGAATGGTCGCGCGCAACTCGCGCTCGCGAACCGGCTTGACCAGATAGCCATAGGGTTGAGTGGCGGTCGCCTCCTCGATCAGCGCATCATCGGCATAAGCGGTCAGAAAAATGATGGGGATGGCGTCACGCTCGCTGATCACTCTGGCCGCTTCCACCCCGTTCATCCTGCCCCGCAAGCGGACATCCATCAACACCAGATCGGGCTTTAGCCGGTGGGCTTGATCGATCGCCTCCTCGCCGGTGGCGACGAGGGCAACGACCCGGCAACCCCAGCCGAGCAGCAGACGCTCCAGTTGGGCGGCAATGATGGCTTCGTCCTCGACGATGAGGATATCCCCTTTCATAGGTCGTTCCGATCAATTTTTGGGAAAGCGCAGATGATAACGGGTTCCCTCCGTCGGGATCAGTTCGATCTCCCCCCCCATCTGGTGCGTCGCCCACAAGCGCACCAGCTTCAATCCCGATGCGCAGGCGCAGTTCCAGTCGACCTCCTTGGGCAATCCGATTCCGTTATCGCTGACGATCAAAGAATAGCTTTCTTTTTCCTCCTTGAAGAGGACCGCAATACAGGGACTTCCCGGGTAGCGGGGAGGAAAAGCATATTTGAGCGCGTTGCCCACCAGCTCATTGACGATCATCCCGCACGGAACCGCCATATCGACCTTCAACCGAACGGGATCGGCCTGCACGCTCAGCTCGATATTCCGGCCCTGGACAAAAGCCTGCTGAATGAGCCCGCTCAATTCCTGCAAATAGACATCGAACGCCACCTCGGCCAGATTGGGAGACTGGTATAGGCTCTCGTAGATGAGCGCCATGGCGCGGCTCCTTTGCTGGAGGTCGCGCAGCACCTGCCGCCCTTGTTCGGAGTCCATCTTGTCCATGTCGAAATCCATCAGATAGATCATGGCCTGAAGATTATTCTTCACCCGATGATGCACTTCCCGCAACAGGATTTCCTTTTCCAGCAGGAGTTGTTCGAGCCGCCGTTGGGCTCGCTTGACATCGCCGATGTCCTGGCAGGTTCCGATGAGCCCCCCGACTCGCCCATCCGGGTCGAATAACGGCTCGCCCTTGACAGTGACCCAAACCTTGCCGCCGTCGACCTTGATCAGTTCCAGCTCCAAATCGAAGGCGATACCTTCCCGCAGGCTTCGTTCCCAGCTCGCCTTCAGCTTTTCCCAATCCTCAGGGGCGCAAAGCGCGTGCATCTGCTGGCAAGTCGGTAATGGAGCTTTCGGATCCAGGCCGATGATCGCGTAAAGCTCCTCTGACCATTGCACGAGGTCGGTGTCGAGATTCCAGACCCAACTTCCCAAGCGGGCGACTCGCTGGGCTTCGCGCAAGGCCGAATCGCTACGCTGCAAGGCTTGCTGGGCGCGCAGGCGCTCCGACGTGTCGCGGGCGATATGCGCGGCGCCGATGAGCGAGCCTTCGGCGCCGCGGATGAGCCCGAAGCTGAATTCATAACTGCGGCGGACGCGCCGTGGATCGCCAAACTCCTGCTGCACCGAGAAGCTCTCGCCGCGCAAGGCTTGCCGCCACAGTTCGGTCATTTTGGCCTGTTCCTCCGGCAGGTGGGCCAAAGCCCCGATCATGTTGGAGCCGATGGCGATACTGGAGCCGAAAAGGGTCTGGAACTCGTCGCGGTAGGCCCGATTGAACGTGAGATAGTTGAATCCGGTATCCAGCGCCGCCACCAGTTCGGAGGATCCATCGATGATGCCGCGCAACAGATTGTTGGCGATCTCCAGCTCCCGGTGGGTTTTCCAAAGCTCATCCTGAGCCTGTTTGCGCTCGGTGATGTCGAACAGGATGCCATGCCAGAGGGTGCTGCCATCAGCGAGCCGCTCCGGCTTGGACAAGCCGCAGCGCCAACGCAGTCCTTGCCGGGGCAGGACCACGCGAAATTCAAACGTCCAAGGCTCCAGGGTAGCGGCGGAATGGCGGATGGAAGCCATCAAAGCCTCGAGATCATTCGTATGGCAGGTGGCGAATATCAGAGCTGCATCCTCGCGCACCTGCCTCGGCGTGAGCTCGAACAAGGTTTGGACGGCTTCGCTGACAAAGGGGAAGCTGAAATGTCCGTCGGGGAACAACTGAAATTGGTAAATTCCGCCGGGGACTTGTTTCGTCAATTGATACAGTATCGAATCCCTCTCCCCCATCTCCGTCCGGGCGATGACGATCTCGGTCGGATCGAAAACCATCCCGGCGATGCCGTCGATACCGAAATCGGACAAGGGCCATATCCTCACGAAAACCGGAAGGGGAGTGCGGTCCACAGCCAGCAGATGGATATCGAGGCACACGCCCGCAGGCGCGATTGGCTCGAGCGCTCCCGCCAATCGAGCCCTATCATCCGGATGCACGATGTTGCTCAGCGCGCAACCTGTGAGGCTTTCCAACGGGAAGCCGAGCATTTTCGCGAAACGCCGGTTGCAGAACCGCAAGTTTCCCTCCTTCGCGAACAAGAAGACTCCCTGGGGCAGGGTTTCCACCATCACGCGGTAAAAAGGTTCGCATTCTTGCGGCATGGGCAGCCCGGCAGGCGGTGCTTTTTCGGTAGGCGTCATAGGCAATACGTCGATCCGGAGGGGATACGGCCGGATCGAAAGCGCCAAAGCGGCGCTTTCGACCGACCCCCATCAAGCATAGTCCATCGGATTGTGATCAAAGGGGGAGTGGGGGTAAATGGGTCAATCGTTTCCCGGAAATCACCTAAGCTGTCACGTGAACCCGATTTACGCTCCCAGCTTAGTCGTTCCCTGACAAGCGATAGCCCACACCCACCTCAGTCAGCAGATACCGGGGCCTGGCAGGGTCGGCTTCCAGCTTGTGCCGAAGTTGTCCCATGTAAATTCTCAGGTAATGGCTGTCATGGACGTGATCAGGCCCCCAGACGTCCTTGAGTAGATGCCGATGCGTCACGACCAATCCGGCGTGGCGGATGAGCAAGTGGAGTATGCGGTATTCGATAGGCGTGAGCCGAATCTCGTTGCCGGCCATGAAGACCTTGCGCCGAGCCAAATCGACCTTCAACTCGCCGGTTTCGAAGGTTTCACCGTTGATGGCGGCCTTGACCACCCGGCGAAGCAACGCCCGTAGCCTTGCATCCAGTTCACCAGTGCTGAAGGGTTTGGCTAGGTAATCGTCGGCACCGGCATCCAGCGCCTCGACCTTATCCCGCTCTTGGGTGCGCGCGGACAGGATGAGGATCGGCAAGTCCGACACGAGACGCAGGCATCTCACCACCGAGACGCCATCCAGATCGGGCAGGCCCAGGTCTAGAATGGCAAGATCTGGGTTCTCGCTTTTCGCCATGGACAACCCTGTCTTGCCGCTTTCCGCCTCGACAATGCGCCAACCCCGGCCCCCCAGGCTGGTTTTCAGAAAACGCCGTGTTTGCGGGTCGTCTTCGATCAGGAGTATCAGCGGGCTTGACTGGGTCATGGTTCGGACACGAAGGATTCATCCAAAGAGACCTGAGGAGGTTCGTGAAGGGGCAGCGTCATGGAAAATACCGCCCCGCCCCCGGAGCGGTTGGCGGCGTGGATCGTTCCAGCATGGGCTTCCACGATGGCGCGGCACAAGGTCAGTCCTAAGCCAACACCGCTCTTGGCGGTTTCAGACTCAAGACGATAGAATTTTTCAAACAACCTCTCCTCCTGACCCTTGGGAATGCCGGGACCGCGGTCGGCCACGGCAAAGTTTAGCATTGAGGCAAACCGTTCGGCGGTGATATCGATTGGGCTGCTAGCAGCGGTGTACTTGATGGCGTTCTCGATCAGATTGGTAAAAACTTGCTGCAACAAGACAGCATCGACCCATACCAGAGGAAGACCCTCCGGCAATTGGATCCGCACCGGACGATCCTGCAGCGCTTTTTCAAGACGATTCAACGCGCCGCCCAGAATCTCTTCAATGGCGTTCCACTCCCGATGAAGGACGATCTTGCCGACGGCGAAGCGGGCCATGTCGAGAATCTTGCTCATGAGTTCCGACATCCGTTCAGCCTCCTCCAAAATGGCCCTCTTGAAATCGTTTCGTTCCTCTGGGCCTAGGCTGTTTTCCCGTTCCGCCAAAATCCCGGCGGCCCCCATGATCCGGGTCAGAGGGGTGCGCAGGTCGTGGGAGATGGCGCTCAACAGGGAATTGCGCAACGCTTCCGCTTCCGCCTGGAGGGTAGCCTCTCTGGCCTCCATCGCCAACCGGACCCGCACCAGCGCTTGGGCAATTTGATTCAAAAATGTGTTCAAGAAAGTCGTGACTTCCCGATTGGACAATTTCGGCACCGACGCCGTCCGTATAGCCAAAACGCCTACCATGCCATGAGCACTTTCGAGCGGGAAATAGGTGACGTGATCTTTGACCGGTATATCGACGTTATCCCCAATGATCGACTTATTGTGATCGAATAGCCATTGGGCAGTGCCTAAGTCAGCGCCTCGCAACGACTGCCACAGCGGGCTTTCGGCAGGATAGCGGAGACTGCCGCCTGCATCCGGTAACAGCAGCACGGACGGAACCCCTAGCTCGCCATAAATATTGGATACCGCCGTTCGGACCACTGCTTGCTCATCCTGCGCCTCGGACAAATCCCTGCTCAAGCAATACAGCGCGGTCGCCAGGCTTTCCCGTTGCGCGGCGATATCGGCTTGAAAACGCACCCTCTCCAGCAGGTTGCTGGTGACATTGGCAACCACCATCATGACGGCGAGTCCGACGACGTTTTCGATATCCGAAATCGCCAACGAGAAGATCGGCGGCGCAAAGAAAAAAGCGAATGCCGGCGCGCTGAGGAGCGAGGCGATAATCGAGGCGGCACGACCAAACCGGCTTGCCACCAGGAACACGCCGAGGAGATAAATCATCAAGATACTGGCAGGCCCCAAGGTGTGCCGCAACGGCCAGTCGATCAGCGTGCAGATGCCCGGCGCGGCCACGCCCCATAAATAGGCTGCATAACGGTTGTGCTGCCGGTAAGGTGCCCACTGGGGCGTTTGTAACAGTCTGCCCCGCCCACTTCCCCGTTCTTCTAGGCCTGCCGTGACGCACCCCCGGATTGAGCCTTGCCAAACCACATACTATTCCACCTAAAAATGACCGCCGTTGATTAAAAAGAGCGTGGCAATACTGGCAAAAAAACCCAATAGAATGGCGGGCATCCAGCGTAAATGAAGGGTGAAGGTATAGCCTTCGCCTTCTTTCATATTGCCTTTCATCAATCCCAATACATGTAGCCCAGGCGCGGAGCCAATCGCTAATAAACTACCGCCCACACCCAATGTCAAGGTTAATAATAACCATTGCCCTACTGAAAAAGGGGGGTGCATATTCAACACTGCAAACATCAATGTGCCGTTATCAATAGACGAAGATGTCAAGCCAATCAGTATGTTTGCAAAGGTGGGGCTAATTTGCGTAAACAAATAATGCGCCATAGCATCCAAATACCCTAAGAAACTGAGGGTGCCGACAATCATCATCGCGCCGTAGAAAAATAACAAGGTATCCCAATCGACACCCGCAATACACTTGAAAACATCGAAGCCTTTTTGCGAATCAATGTAGCTCTGTTTTTCATGTGCTTCATATTCAGTCAAGAAATGGTGAACCTTTTCAGATTTAGTCAAATAGTAAGCAAGGAATTGCAACATCGCCAAACCCAACATCATGCCTGATATGGATGGCATATCAAGAAACACATTCGACAAAACGGTAATACTGACTGTAAGGATGAATATAAAAATGACCCGCTTGCTGCCGCGTTTTAACACATGATTTTGCAGGCAAGATAGGGGAGATTCGCTAGAAAAGGTGGGCGTTCCTTTGCTAACCGAAAAATGCATGATGGCCGCAGGCACTACAAAATTCACTATACAGGGGATCGTCAAGGCAAAAAATTCAGTGAAATGCAGCATGTTTTGCTGCCAAACGAAGAAGGTTGAAATACCGCCTAAAGGGCTGATCGTGCCTCCGGCATTGGCGGCGACCACAGCATTCAACCCTGCCAGACCAACAAATTTTGGCTGGCCTTTTCCTATTTGCAATATGATATATCCCATCAGCAAGCCAACGGTTAGGCTGCTAATGACCGTCGACAGCAAAAAAGCTATCACACCGGTGATCCAAAATAATTGCCGATAACTGTATCGCCTATTCTCCAAGATAATGCGCAAAGCATCAAAAATGCCCCGCTCGGTCATGGAATTCAAGAAAGTCATCGATACGGTAATAAATAGAAACAGCTCCGCATAAGCCGTTAAATTACTTTGAAAAATTGGGGCGACATTTTTTGCCGACCCATAGGCGCATGAATAATAAATAAAAATCGTAAACCAAATAAGCGCAGAACCTAGCACCATTGGTTTTGCCTTACTCAGTTGATGCAGGTCCTCAGTCATGGCGACGGCATAGGCAATCACCGTGATCGCAATCGCAATATAGCCGACGAAGTGATGCTTCAAATCCACTGATGTTGTGGCAGTGGCTTCCTGGGAAAAACCTAACGAAGGCAGGAGCAAGGCAAACGCCAAAACAAGAAAATGCCGACTATCGATGATATGGGGGAAGGCTTTAGCTTTCATTTGAACTCTCGACGAATATCCAATAGGAGTAAAGTTTTCATTTGAACTCGCTCATGGGCTTTGCGAGACAGAACAGTTAGTTTTCAAACGATTAACCCCGTTTCAAAATTGGATGACAAAATCGGCACCGGCAAGAAACTGGTTGTTCTTGGTTCCCGCATCGGGAGGTGGGTTTAATTGATTTATCGAGTATAATGAAGGTATAAACATTCAAGCTTAATGGCGACCATTCCAATGGCATATCAAATTGTTTTGTGCAAGTATTGCAATACTTCAGAGGTTGTTCGTTATGGCACCCAAAGCGGTCGCTCCCGATTTCGCTGCAAGGATTGCGGTCGAATATTCAAGACCGACTACGTCTATCGAGCCTACGAGCCTGGCGTCAAAGATCAGATCGAAGAGATTGCCATGAACGGCGGCGGCATCCGGGATACTGCGCGTA
>JAQTSI010000204.1 GCA_028711365.1 Methylococcaceae bacterium | reverse complement strand
TGGCGCAGCTTCAGTCCGCCCGCGGCCTGGTTCAGGCGGATCAGGCCGGACAGGGTAGGGCGGGTGATTTCGTCGTGGCCGGCGGGAGATGATGGGGGTCGGTTCAATCCAACCATAATGTGCAAAGGAATGGTCTTGGGATGAAATCGCGCGAAAGCGATGGTCAGTTGCTCGTCTTCAAAAAACGTTCCAGTACATTATCCAAAAAATTCCAGCCTTTGTCCGTGCAGCGGATGAATGAACCGCATTTTTCCAATAAACCCACCGCTAGGCATTCGGATAATCCGGGCTCCAGATCGTCCAAAGCCAGCCCGGTGCGCTCGCCGAAAATGGCTTCGGCGAATCCTTGCCGCAGGCGCAGGTGGTTCATGAGGAATTCCACCGGCAGGTCTCTTTGGCTAACCCTATCGCAAGCACCGATGCACGCCGGTGTGCCGGCGGTTTCCAGATAACGCTGGGGATGGCGAATTTTCCAGGAACGGCTGATGGTTCCGCTGGTGTCGGTGAGCTTGCCGTGGGCTCCCGCCCCGATTCCTAAATAATCGCCGAAGCGCCAGTAGTTCAGGTTGTGCCGGCAACGCAGGCCCTCGTGCAATACGGTTGAATTGAGCCCCCTCCCCCTTGAAGGGCGTGGGTATCTACACAAGTCCCCTCCCCCTGGCAGGGGGAGGGTTAGGGTGGGGGTTGAACGCCGACGATACGGCGGCGCTTCTGGGTTCAGCGAGTCTCTACCCCCATCCCACCCTTCCCCCTGCAAGGGGGAAGGAGTTGATTTCCTCGTACTTTCAGACTTGCGTAGATACCTATGCCTTGAAGGGGGAGGGCAGGGTGGGGGTAGGACGCCCGAACCTTGCGCAGAGTCTCGAGGTTGAGCGGGCGTTTCAAGGATTTTACCTCTATCCCAACGCTCAGACTGGACTATCCCTGTCCAGCCCCCTGCAGGCGGCTGCGCCGTGCAAATCGGTAATCCTGCCGATTTGTCCCCCTGCCAGGGGAAAGGGGTAGAACAGTTTAATTCAACCGTATTGAAATCCTCGCGGGCGTAAGCCGATACCTCATATTGCCGAAAGCCATGCTCATACAGCAAAGCCTGGCAAGTCTCCTGCATTTCCCAGAGAGTCTCATCCCCCGGTAGAGGGGGAGGGTATTTGTGGAATAAGGTATTGGGCTCCAGGGTGAGCTGATAGAAGGAAAGATGCGTGGGGTTCAAGGCCAGGGCGATGCGTATGTCTTCCAACGCCTCTTCCCGACTCTGTTGCGGCAAGCCGAACATCAGATCCAGGTTGAAATTCTCAAACCCGGCTGCGTGCGCGATTTCGGCGGCTCGAATGGCTTCCTGACCGTCATGGATGCGCCCCAGGCTGTGCAAATGGCGGTCGTTGAAACTTTGCACGCCGATGGAAAGGCGGTTGACCCCGGCTTCTCTAAAGCCTCGAAACTTGCCGCTTTCCGCCGTACCGGGATTGGCTTCCAGGGTGATTTCGGCATCGGTTGCAAGAGGCAGGCGCGAAGCGATGCCTTCCAAGAGGTGGTGGATGGCCTCGGGGCCGAACAGACTGGGCGTGCCGCCGCCGATGAAAACGGTCTGCACCGTTCTTCCTTCGACCCGTGGCAGATCCTGCTCGAGGTCGGCCAACAGCGCCGAGACATAGGCCTGCTCCGGCAGCGTACCTTCCGCGCCATGGGAGTTGAAATCGCAATAGGGGCATTTGCGAACGCACCAGGGGATGTGGACATAAAGGCCCAATGGGATTGGCGGCATGTTCCGGGGGAAGAATGATTGAAGATTAAAAAAGGCGCAGGTTCTCGCGCTTTCTCGATGTGGCCGGGAGCGAGGTGGGTATTAACCGTAGAAAGCGGTATAGGCCAGGATCAACAAGTAGCAAATCACCGCCAGTCCACCGTGGGTCAGGGCCAGAGCCCTTGGGGTTCTGGCCCCTGTGACGGCGCAGGGACAGCCATCCTGCCAATTTTGAATGCGGCAGCGGCGACTCAGTCTCGTGTTGGGAAGAGTCCTACTGTGGCGATACACGAAGTGAGTGGCGCCCTATTAACCGTTAGGATCGGTTTGATATTCGGCAAGGCAAACGTGGTAACCCCATCTCCCCCATATGCAGTTCCAAGAATGCTGAATAAGGCTGCATTTATGCTTATTGGTATCAATTGACCCTTTGCCGGCAACCAACCGAGTGGACAATAATTGCCGGCGAAAGTCATGATTTCACCAAGATAGGGATCCGCCCCGGCTCGGGATGGCATCGGAAGGCAGAGCAAAGTAGCGAGGCTGGCAGCAGTTAGAATTTTAGCTTTCATGGGGCACCTTTGATCTATGGGAAGGGATGGAATTTAAGATTTCCGCTGCCGAAGTGACTGGCCGAGGGCTAAAAGCCCGGCGAGCAGGTTCAGCACGGTGGCGGGAGCCGATACGGGAGAGGAAGTCGTCGGGATCACTGAAACGTCATCCAGGCCGAAAAAACCTGGCAGATTGAGGGCTTGGAACTCAAGTAAGGTCGTGGTCGAGGATGCGGTGAAATTCGCGGTGTATCGCGTGAAGTCCTGTTGCGCGACATCGATCAGATTAACCAGGAGGTTTCCACCCATGCTGGCCGTGAAAAAACCGCCCAAATCATCGGCCTGGTACTCACTCAACCAAAAAGTCAAGGCATATTGCTGTCCGACAGTCGTCGCGATTTGCTGGTTCAGGATACTGGCCGTGGTGGGATTGCCCGGGTTGCTCCCGAAATAGACACCGTATATTCCGGAGTGGACATCGCTGGAGTTGTTGTCGACGCCGATGCCGAAAGCGGGCGCGCTCGTTGTCCACCCGGTGAAGCCCCCGAGTTCAAATCCCGGGTTGGTAACACTATTGGCGGCCGCGATAGCCGGCAAGCCTACCATCGCCGTCAGAACGGCAAGTCCATAGAACTTTCCTGCGATTTGCTTTGGCATAATCTACTCCAGGTCATCTCATTAAAAAGCCAACTGGCACAGCCGGGATGGTCGTTATGATTCTCGCTTTTTCAAAATAAAACAACGTCTTGGTTTGTGTGGAAATTATGGGGTCGGCGGCGGGACGAAGCGACTTCGGCTTGTCGCTGCAGGCCTCAACTCGCGCCCAGCCAGTCTTGGCCAGACACGGAGAACTTTTCCCTCAGGAAATTGCCATGGGCGATTAGCGCCTGGGTATCGTCTTGAAGAATGTCCACCGCCAGTTTCTTCATTTCCGCATCCAGCAATTGCAATTGTTCGATGAATATCTGCGTGGCGGTCTTGCCGTCTTTGACCGGGTGTAGGCGGGCGAAAGCGGGCGGCAGGGCCAGGTAGGTTTCCAGCATGTCTGGCAGGTATTCCAAGGCGGTTTGCCGAATCACGTGGACATCGTAAGGTGAGGCTGCTTGCCTGGCGAGATTGGGCAATATCTCGGCAATGGATACTTTGATGCTGTCCACCAGCGGAATGACTTCCTTGGGCGCTTTTTTTCTGCGCACCGTTTTCGCCATCGCCTCCAAAGCCTTCAGAATCTCCTCCATGTTCAACTGGGTATCGATTTTCAGGTCGAGGCGGCGGTTGGCGGGCGCCAGCAAAAATCCGAGCGCGTACAGGCCGGCGACGATGCCGGCCCAGTAGACCTTGATCAGGCCGATGAAAAACAGCCCCAAGCCTATCAAGCCCAAAAAACAGCCGAGGATATTTCCCGGGCTATACAAAAACAGGTAGAAACGCCGAGTGAAATCCATCTACTGGTAACCCCTAATCGTCTTGAAGGCTTGGCTCAGCGACTGTCGGCCGTCGAACAATCCTCCCTCGGTGATTTCCGCCAATTGCTGCATGGCTTCCTGGTTGGCCTCGCCAAACAAGATGGTGAAGGTCTTGATACCCTGATCCTGGGAGGATAGCGAACGGATGTAACGGGCGAATTCCTCCTCCGAAAGCCCCGAGTTGCTTTCACCGTCGCTCATCAGCACGATCGAGTAAAAACGATCCGGCGCCGCCCGCCTCGCCTCCAGCGCCATGCGATAGGCGGTTTGCAAGGCTTGGTAAATGGCGGTCTGACCCATCGGTTGCAGCGAGTCGATGTACTGCCGCACGGCTTGCATGCTCGCACCTTGGCTGTCGGGTTCGGCGATGGTGAAGGTTTTGGCCGGGTAGATCCGGTTGTCGAAGGGAATGAAGGTCAGCGTTTCACGGTTGCGGAAGCGGGTGAAGCGGCCGCTGAGGGTCTGATCCTGGCCGGTCAGGTTTTTCAGCGTCGTTTGCAGGGATTGCATGCGCTCGCCCCGCATGGAGCCGCTGACATCCAGCACGAAGAAGGCATGGGAGGAGCGCCGATGTTGGTCTTCATAAGCGAAAAGCAGCTTGTCGATGGCCGAAAGATCGTTGGGGAAGGCCAATTCCACCAGCAGGGGTGAGGCGAAATCCGCGCTGAGCTTCACTTGAGGGATGACCGGGCGGCGGCCGGTCTGCTCCATCATCTTTTGCTGGAACGGTGGCGAACTCAGGTAGGCCACCAGCTTGTCATAGGCTTCGCGCTTGCCCCCGTTGATGAGCATGAGGGGGTAGTCGGCGGTGATGATGCCTTCTTGTGGGTAGATCAACGCCAGTTTGTCCTGCAACTGACCGCCCTTGTTCAGTCCCATCAGCACGGATTCGTAATTGATGATCCCGTTGAGCCGGCCTTGCTCCTTCACATAAGCATCCGCCAGCCAAGCCGAACTGCCGGCGCTCAGTTGCTGGCCCTTGAAGAAGCCGCCGAGTTGGGTCTGGTCGATGTCCTTGGGTGCAAGCGCATCGCCGCCGCCGGACAAGGCGGTGGCGACGCCCACCAAGGCGGTGAAGCCGGAATTGGACGCGGCGGGGTCGGCCATCGCATAGCGCAGTTCGCCGCTTTCGGCTTTCGCCGCGATTTCACGCCATGTCAGCTTGGGGTTGTCCGCCCAGCCCCAAGCCTTGGCCGCGCTTTCCTTGACCCCCAGCACCACCGGCGACAGCATGGTCTTTTCCTGTGCAAGTATCCGGTTCTTGTCCCCTTGCGCGAGGCTGACATATTTGCCGTGGGAAAACCAGGCCAGGTCGGTGGGCTCTCCCGCGATGAGCTTCTCCGCACCCTCCAGGGTGCCGGTGTAAGTCATCAGCAGCTTGATTCCAGTGTTACTTTCGATGTCGCCCAGCATGGGCTCCATGTCACGCAATTCCGAACCGGCCAGGACGGCGAGGCTTTCGCTCTTTTTTTCTCCGCAGCCGGAAAGAATCGCCGTGACGAAAACGAACAGGATGGCTTTCAACACCGACATAGCTCAGTTCCTCTTGTAGCGTTGTTCGATCATCATAATCATCTGCTCCAATATCTCGAAGGTGGGGGGCTCGACGACGTTCACCAGGGTGTCTGGCACCGCCAGTTGATGGTTTTTCACGAAGCTGCGGAAACCTGCGGCGTCGCGGTTTCTAAATCCATGTTCGATGGCCAGCTTTTGCAATTCGGGGTCGTCGGTCAGCGCCGCGCCCAATTTATTTCCCTTGTCGTTGAAAGGAACCAGGATGTGCTTGGAGAAAATCGTCGGTTCCGGGTAAAGCAAGGTCATGTCGCCGCTAAGCCCGCTGTTTGCACTGGAGGCTTCTTCCAGATACTGGGCTTCGTAAATCATCACCAGCGGCGCTTTGCCCGGGCCCATGACCAGATAGTCTTTGAACGGCGTCGCGCTGGAATTTTCCACGAAGCCTTGGCGCAGAAACAGCGATTCCAGCGGCTGGATGATGGCTCCGATCTGCTCCGTCGAATCCACGATGTTGTTATTATTGAGGATATAGCTGGCCAGGGACAGATACATCCCCGCGCTATTGGACTGGCGCACGTCGGTGGTGCTCACCAGCAAGTTTTTCTTGACACTGTAACCCTCATTTTTGCTCAGGTCGCTCCAGCGTTTCTCGGCGATGACGAACTGCAACAATCGTGTCAGATCGATGATGTAGTAGACGCCTTCGCGTTGTCTGACGATATTGTTGGCCTCCAATATGTCGGCGATCAGTTTCCACGACGCGACTGCCATGGGGGTGAAGAAAACTTCATAAGCCTTGTTGACGCCCGCTTCCCGCTTGATTTTCTCGGCGGCGGGCGCCCCCGAAGGAAAGGCGAAATCGTAGTCTTTCAGTTTGAACTGGGTGGCGATCTGCCGGGAACCGGCCTTTTCCAGTTCCACCGCCAGGTCTTTTTTGGCCAGGGCCTCGACGACGCGGGGGTCGCGGAAGAAATCCTCTTTTTCTGAGCCGATCAATCCGCGTACCGTAACGGTGCGTTGTTGGGTGAGTTGTTCGCCGACCGAGACATAAATGCCGGCGGCCAAGCCCAGTACAAGCAGTAGGGTGAGCAAAGGTGCGATAAGCTTTCTCATCATGTCGCCTGGTTGGTTAAGTTTTGGAAGGGGTGGGAACTACCGGCTCCGCCTTAGCGTTTAGGTTCGGCTGGCATTTTATCTCAGTCAGATGGCAGCCATAGACGAATCGGCTGAAACCCATGAATCCGATCACGCTTTTTATCAACCCATCGCAGCGAAGCGGCCGGAAATTGAATTTCAAACGGGCCATTTCAAACTGCATCCGCGGCTTTTGAATTCGATATGAGCCGGATGGATAACAAATGACTCATTCGAAGCTTCGAACGAGCCATTTCAAATTCGCCAAAGCCGTTCTACACTTCAAACGGGCCGTTTTAAATTCGCTATCGCCAGTTCCAAACGGACCGGTTCCAGACCCGGTCCCGGTGGCGCCCGCCGGTGATCATGCAGTGGATCGCGGTGCTGTTTGCCATGACGAGTACAATCCCCGCTTTCCGGATCACGCGTATAGATCATGCCATGGTGGAAAACAAAGTTCGAGCCACGCAGTGGCAAGAACAGGATGTTTTTCATGTCCCCCTTCCTTGCAGCATAGGTATCTACACAAGTCTGAAAGTGTAAGGAAATCAACTCCTTCCCCCTTGCAGGGGGAAGGGTGGGATGCAATACTGTTGACTTAAGACATTGGCTCGTCATTCCGGCAGGGATCGCCGGAACCCTGTCCTGAGCCGAAGGGCCAGACGCTCGGGATGACGGGCGGAGTCATGCCCAATCGCAAACGGTTGCTTGAGTCGCAACCCTTCCCTGTCGACGGGATACCATGATCCTTGCCGGCATGATGGCGCATTAGAAACTATCAGCGAAACCGACAGGTGATGAGGGGCGGGGTGGATACTCAATGTCGGAACGAGATCAAACCCGCGCCAATCTCGTCATTTGACGCAATTTCAGGTTCACGCAATTCATTCATCTTGCCGGTGCGAATCATGTCCCGTTGGAAAGCCTCCGCCATTCATCTCGGTATCAGCGCCTTGGTAGCCTTCACCCTAGCGGTGCTCCTGGCTTTGACCTGGTATCCGCCCTCCTATGTCTGGGCCGTCGGGGGGCTCGGCCTCATCGCCATCTTCGCGGGGGTGGACGTGACCCTCGGCCCCTTGTTGACGCTGATCGTCTGGAATGTGAAAAAAATCAGCCTCCGATCCGACATGGCGGTGATCGTCCTGCTGCAACTGTTGGCCATGGGCTATGGCCTGCACGCCATCTTTCTGGCGCGGCCCGTCTATCTGGTGTTCGCCGTGGACCGCTTCGATCTGGTGAGTGCGGCCGACATTCCGGAAGGAGAGACTGAGCAGGCGACGCGCGAGGAGTACCGATCGTTACCTCTGACCGGGCCGAAGATCGTCGCCGCGCAAAAGCCGGCCGACGGTGCCGAGCGTAACAAGCTCCTGTTTTCTGCACTCTCGGGAGGTGCCGATCTTCCGCAGTTGCCGCGCTATTATCTGCCCTATGCCGATCTGTCCGCTGAAGCGGTTCGAAAAGCCCAGCCGTTGGCCCCCTTGATGCGGCGCGATGCGGAGACCCGCGATACACTCCTGGCTTATCTGGAAAGCCATCGACTCGATCCCTCCCAAGTCAAATTCCTGCCCCTGCGAGCGAAAAAGCGCGACCAGACGGTGATCATCGATGCCGCCAACGGAGCGGTCCTCGGCATCGTCGACCTCGATCCCTGGCAGTAACCCGCGTAAGGCGCAATAACAGCTTCCCAGCCAGCCCGGAGCTTG
The DNA here is from genome assembly GCA_028711365.1 of Methylococcaceae bacterium. Lineage (GTDB taxonomy): Bacteria > Pseudomonadota > Gammaproteobacteria > Methylococcales > Methylococcaceae > Methylumidiphilus. The sequence continues at coordinate 1,039 of JAQTSI010000204.1, read as the reverse complement.
TGGAATCCAGGTCAACGGAGTTCCCCAGGTTCCCAATCCGGAGATTGGGAACAAGATCAACCCGATTTCGCCGGTGTGATATAGTTTTGCATAAGCATTCCGAGACGAGGATGGCAGGGGGCTAACATGCAAATACAGTTCGACCAGATCACCGTTCCGCCGGGGCATCAGGCCATCCTGCATGGCATTGGTTGGCAGCAATTCGAGTCTCTGTTGGATGAGGCCGGCGAACACCGCGCTACCCGCTACGCTTATCATGATGGGGAATTGGAGATGATGTCGCCGTTGGCTGCGCATGAAGATTATAAGGCCATCATCCGCAGCGCAGTCGAAATTTTGCTAGAGGAGTTGGGTGTGGAATTCCGCGCGTTGGGTTCCACCACGCTCAAAAGCGACCGCGCCGCCCAAGCGGTGGAGCCTGACGAATGCTTCTATATCCAGCATGAGGCGCAGATTCGCGGCAAGGAGCGGCTGGATCTCAACACCGACCCGCCACCCGACCTTGCGCTGGAAATCGATCTGACCTCGCGCACCCATTTTCGCCACTATGCCGCCCTGGGCATACCGGAACTCTGGCGTTACGATGGGCGCGAACTGGAAATCCTGCTGCTTGACAACGATGCCTACCGTGTCAATGCCATCAGCCGCCTGTTCCCGCAATTCGATTTGCAAACGCGGATTCCGGAAATCGTTCGGCAAAGCCAGCAAGAGGGACGCAATGTCACGCTTAAGGCATTCCGGCAAGAGGTAATACGCCGACTGGCCTGATATTCGTAAACCATCCGTCCCGTCTCATCTTCCTGGTTCCGAAGCTCTGGCTTGGGAACCCAGGACTTGCCAGCTCCAGCTTGCCTTGCCATGGGAAGCTAGAGCTCCCCGGGCGGCGTTCCCAATCCGGAGATGGGGAACAAGATCAAACGCCTTCCCCCTTGCAGGCATGGGTATCTACACAAATCCCCTCCCCCTGGCAGGGGGAGGGTTAGGGTGGGGGTTGAACGCCGATCATGCGGCGCCGCTTCTGGGTTTCGGCAAGCTTCTA
>JAQTSI010000203.1 GCA_028711365.1 Methylococcaceae bacterium | reverse complement strand
ATCTGGCCGTCGCCAGCGGTCATTGGCCGCTGATCCGTTACAACCCGGCCTTGCGCCAATCGGACAAGAACCCCTTCGTCCTCGATTCGCCGCGCCCGCGTATCCCATTGAAGGATTACGCTTTCAACGAACTGCGCTACAACATGCTGGCGCGCTCGCATCCCAAGGAAAGCGAGCATCTGATGGCGCTGGCTCAGCAGGTGGTGAACCAGAAATGGGAAATCTACGAAGAGATGGCGAGCGGCAGCGGCAGCCGTTTCCATCCCGACGCCAGCGTCAAACAAAAAACCAGAAACTAAAGGGGGAACGCCATGGAACTGACCACAACCTACATGGGGCTGGAACTGAAGCATCCCATCGTCGCTTCGGCATCGCCGCTGTCCACCACCCTGGAGGGCATCAGGCGTCTGGAAGACGGCGGGGCGGCGGCCATCGTGCTGTTTTCGCTGTTCGAGGAGCAAATCCGCCACGACGAAGCGGCTTTCTCCCATCTGCTGGAATCGGGAACCCACAGTTTCGCCGAATCGCTCAGCTATTTCCCCGAGGTCGAAACCCATCCCGGCCCCGAGCAATATCTCAAGCTCATCCAGCAGGCCAAGCAAGCCGTGGCCATCCCCCTCATCGCCAGCCTCAACTGCATGAGCGGCGAGGGCTGGATCGACTATGCCCGGCAACTACAGCAGGCCGGCGCCGACGGGCTGGAATTGAACCTCTACGCGCTCGAGGCCGATTTCACCGTTTCCGGCGTTGAGGTCGAACAGCGCTACCTGGACATCCTGACCGCGGTCAAGGCCACGGTCGATATTCCCGTGGCGCTCAAGCTCAGCCCTTACTTCAGTTCGATGGGAAACATGGCGCTGCGCCTGGATCAGGCGGGCGCCGACGCCTTGGTGCTGTTCAACCGCTTCTATCAACCGGATATCGACATCGTGGAACTGGAAGTCTCTCCTATCCTGGAACTGAGTTCCGCTGGGGAAATCAGGCTGCCTTTGCTGTGGATCGCGCTCTTGCACGGCAAGCTCAAAGCTTCACTGGGTGCGACGCGCGGGGTGGAGAAGCCGGATGAAGTCATCAAATATCTGCTGGCCGGCGCCGACGTGGTCATGACCACCTCCGCCCTGCTGCGTTTCGGCCCCGCTTACGCCGCCACCCTGCTCGACGGCTTGAAGCATTGGATGGAAGCGCGGGGTTTCGCCTCCGTCGGTCAGCTTCGGGGCAGCATGAGCCACGCCAAGGTCGCCAACCCCGGCGCTTTCGAACGAGCCAACTACATCAAGGTGCTGGAAAACTTCAAAAGCGTCTATGTCTAAGCCTGCGCCCGGCCGAGTTCCGAAAGCAGGAGCATCAACAAAAGTTTTCACCCCCTTCTCCCTGCTAGGGCATGGGTATCTACACAAGTCCCCTCCCCCTGGCAGGGGGAGGGTTAGGGTCAATACTGTTGAATTAAGCCGTCATACCGGCAGGGATTGCCGGTATCCAATCGACAGGGACGTTACTCCGGCCGCCATCCCTGGAGTCTGGGTTCCGGCATTCCCTGCCGGAAAGACGAGCCAAGAGCCTATTTCAACAACATTGAGGGTTAGGGTGGGGGTTGAACACACCGAGGAGACGGCGGCGCTTCAGGGTTTAGCGAGTCTCTACCCCCATCCCACCCTTCCCCCTGCAAGGGGGAAGGAGTTGATTTTTCTGCCCTTTCCGACTTGTGTAGGTACCCATGCCTGCCAGGGGGAAGGAGATAGATCCCTATATGCCAAAGGGTCGAGGAACTGCTTCAGGAGAACATCATGCGCTGGTTCAAGAATCTGCCCATCCGTCAGCAGTTGATCCTGGGCTTCGGGATCGTCATCTGTCTGTTGGCTTTCGTATCCTTCATGGCTTACCTGGCGCTGATGGAAGCCGACCGATCGCAAAAATTGCTTTACGACCGATATTTCGGCAACGTCCATGACCTGGGCACCCTCAGAACCCACCTGAATGGCGAGCGGCTGGATGTCGGGACCCTGCTGGAACTGCCGCCTTCGGAACGGGAGCCCTGGCAGCAGGATTTGCAGGAGCGTTCGCTGGCGAATAACGAGATGATTCAGCGGCTGCTGGTTCGCCTGCGCAACGACGGGCCAGCTTTCGCCAAGCTCGGCGAACTGAAAAAAATCCGCGAGTCATTCGAACAAACGCGAGATACCCAGGTCATCCCGCTGCTCGCCGCAGGAAACATCGAGGAGGCCAAGAAGCTGTTCATGGGCGTCAATCTCGCCCGCTATATCACGATGCGCGACATCGCCCGCGATCTCGAAAAAAACGAAGCGAACGATGCTCGTCGCCTGGTCGAGGAGACACAGCGACAAAGTCATCGCTATGTCGTCTCGTCCATAGTTCTGGGCATTACAGCCGTCCTGCTCACGTTGGGCCTGGCAGTGTTCCTGCACCGGATCGTCATGGACTATATCGTTCTGCGCAGAAAAGCGGAACAGGGACTGCACATCGCCTCCCTGTATGCCCGCAGCCTGATCGAGGCGAGCCTCGATCCTTTGGTCACCATCAGCCCGGAAGGCAGGATCACCGACGTGAACCAGGCGACCGAGGAAGTCACGGGTCTTGCCCGCGATGAGTTGATCGGCAGCGATTTCACCGCCTATTTCACCGAGCCGGAGCAAGCGAGGCGAGGCTACCGGCAGGTACTCGCCCAAGGCCAGGTGCGAGACTACCCGTTGAGCATCCGCCATGTCACCGGCAGGATCACGGATGTCGTCTACAACGCAAGCCTGTTCAGGAACGAGGCGGGGGAGGTGCAAGGGGTCTTCGCCGCCGCCCGCGACATCACCGAGCGCAAGCGGGCGGAAGAGCAGCTAGTCAAGTACCGCGATCATCTGGAGGAACTGGTCAGGCTGCGCACCACCGAGATCGAGACCGTCAACAAGGAGTTGGAGGCTTTCGCCTACTCCGTCTCTCATGACCTGCGCGTGCCCTTGAGAGCGGTCGACGGATTCTCGCGCATCCTGTTGGAGGACTACCAGGGCACACTCGACGCCGAAGGCCAGCGCCTGCTCAATGTGGTGCGCGACAATGCGCAAAAAATGGGCCGGCTGATCGACGATATCCTGGCTTTCTCCCGCATGGGACGCAAGGAGATGAGGTTTTCTGAGGTCGATCTGGAGGTTCTTTCGCGTGAGGCGTTCGATGAACTCCAGCCGCAGGCGCAGGAGCGCGACCTCCGGCTGGATGTCCATCCCCTGCCGATCGCCCGGGGCGATCCCAGCTTGCTGCGCCAGGTCATCATCAACCTGATCGGCAACGCCATCAAGTTCACCCGCCCCCGATCCAAAGCCAGGATCGAGGTCGGCGCACAAGCCGACGAGCGCGAAACCGTCTACTATGTCAAGGACAACGGCGCCGGCTTCGACATGCAATATGCCGACAAGCTGTTCGGGGTGTTCCAGCGCTTGCACGGCGGCGGGGAATTCGAAGGCACCGGCATCGGGCTGGCCATCGTCAAGCGCGTGATCGAACGCCATGGTGGCAGGGTGTGGGCGGAAGGGAAGGTCGGCGAAGGTGCCACGATATTTTTTGCACTACCGATAACGAGGGAAACGACATGAACCAATCAATCGAAGCGGTGAATATTCTCCTGGTGGAAGACAATGCCACCGACGCGGAATTGACGATGCGCGCGCTGAAAAAGAACAAACTTGCCAATCACCTGGTATGGGTCAAGGATGGGGCCGAAGCGCTGGAGTTCATCTACGCCACCGGCGCTTATGCCGCGCGCAACCCCAACCATACCCCCAAGGTGATCCTGCTGGATTTGCGCCTGCCCAAGGTGAATGGACTGGAAGTCCTGCGCCGGATCAAAGCCGACGAGAAAACCAAAACCATCCCCGTGGTGGTACTCACCTCCTCGCAGGAGGCCAGCGACATCAAGGAATGTTATGGACTGGGCGTGAACAGTTTCATCAGCAAGCCCGTGGAGTTCGATTCATTCATCAAGGTGGTTTCGGAACTCGGCCTGTATTGGCTGCTGGTCAACAAACCGCCGGTATGAAGCAGCCAAAGATCCGCATCCTGCTGCTGGAAGACGTCGCCACCGATGCCGAGCTGATCGAGCGGGCGCTGCGGAAATCGGCCATCGACTTCACCGCTCTGCGGGTGGAGACGAAGGAGGGTTTCCTCCACGCCATAGCGGAATTCGCACCCGACGTCGTGCTCGCCGACAACCAACTGCCTGCTTTCAGCGCCAGCGCCGCGCTCGAACTGCTGCGGGAGCGCCATCCCGAGATACCGGCGATCATCGTCACCGGCACTATGGGGGATGCGGCCGTGGATCTGCTCAAGCTGGGGGCAAAGGATTACATCCTGAAGGACAGCCTCACCCGGCTTGGCCCCGCCGTTCAAGGCGCGCTAGCCTTCGAAGAAGCCCGCCGCTTGCGCAACCGGGCGGAAGAACAAGTCTTCCGCCTGGCCGCCGTGGTGAATCAGGCGGAAGACTCCATCGTCATCACCGACCTGGAAGGCAACATCGTCTATGTCAACCCCTTCTTCGAACGGCTGACCGGTTACTGTACCGCCGAGGTTCTGGGCCAGAACCCCCGCTTTTTGAAAAGCGGTTACCAGAGCGAGCAGTTTTACCGGCAATTGTGGGAGACGATCTCGGCAGGGAAGGTTTGGACCGGGCAATTTGCCAACAAGCGCAAGGATGGCAGTATCTTCTTCGAGGAAGCCACCCTCTTTCCCATCAAGGATGGCGCCGGTAGTATCATCAATTTTGCCGCGGTCAAGCGGGATGTGAGCCTGCGCCTGCAAGCCGAGGCCCATCTGCGCAAATTGACCCGGCTCCATGCGACCTTGAGCCATGTCAACGAGACCATCGTCAGGGCGCGGGATCAAGACACACTGTTTCGTCAAATCTGCCGGGACGCCGTCGAAAATGGCAATTTCGTCATGGCCTGGGTGGGATTGGCGGATGAGGTGACGCGGAAGGTGCAGCCGTTCTGCCAAAGCCGCGATAACGATGGCTATCTTGCCGGCATCCAAATCGGCATCGATGATGTCCCCCTAGGCAGGGGGCCGACCGGGTCCGCGTTCCGGGAAGGCCGCGTGAGCTATGTCAACGATTATGCGAACGACGACCGTGTGCTGCCTTGGCGTGAAAGCGCGCTGCACTGTGGTTTTCGTGGCGCCGCCGCACTGCCTTTATATCGGGGCGGTAAGGTCGCGGCCGTGTTGACCTTATATGTGGGCGAGGCTTTTTTTTTCGATCGGGATCAGCTCGAGCTGTTGGAGGAGATGTCCGCGGACATTTCCTTCGCCCTGGACGGCTTCGAGCGCGAACTCTCCCGTCAGCAAGCCGAAAGGGGGCGTGAGGCGGCATTGCAAAAGCTCCACAAGACCTTGCGCAACACCATCCAACTGGCCGCCACCACTTTGGAGCGACGCGATCCCTACACGGCGGGCCATCAGCAGCGAGTGGCCAAACTGGCGACGGCGATCGCCGCCGAGATGGGGCTCAGTGAACTGCAGATCGAAGGCATCGGTTTCGGCGGCTTGATCCACGACATCGGCAAGATCTCGATTCCCACCGAAATCCTGGTTTGCACCCGACGGCTGAGTCCCTTGGAAATGGAGTTCGTCCAAACGCACTCCCAGATCGGTTACGAGATCGTCAAGGACCTGGAGTTTCCTTGGCCGGTCGCGGCGATGATCCGCCAACATCATGAGTGGCTGGATGGCTCGGGTTATCCGCAAGGCTTGAAAGGCGTGGAGATCATCCTGGAAGCCCGGATATTGACGGTGGCCGACGTGGTGGAATCCATGTCCTCGCACCGTCCTTATCGCCCTGCCCTGGGTATCGAGGCGGCTTTGGCGGAGATCACCCATTACCGGGGCATTCGCTTCGATCCCGCCGTGGTGGATGCCTGCCTGAGCTTATTCTTGCAACAGCGGTTCAGTTTTTCCTAATGATTCCCGGCTAAACATTGCCGAACCGCCGGTAGAGTATCGGCAGCATGATCAAAGTCAGCAGGGTGGAGGTCACCAGGCCGCCGATCACCACCACGGCCAGGGGGCGCTGGATTTCCGAGCCCGGCCCGGTGGCGAACAGCAAGGGAATGAGGCCGAAGGCGGCGATGCTGGCGGTCATCATCACCGGCCGCAATCGACGCAACGAACCCTGCACCACCACTTTCTCCATTTCCATCCCCAAGGCAAGCAACTGGTTGAAATAGCTCACCATCACCACGCCGTTGAGCACGGCGATGCCGAGCAAGGCGATGAAGCCCACCGAGGCCGGTACCGATAGGTATTCACCGGAAAACCACAGGGCGAACACGCCGCCGATCATGGCCAGCGGAATATTCGATAGCACCAGCACCGCCTGTTTCACCGAGCCGAACGTGGAGAACAGCAGCAGGAAGATCAATCCGATGGAGACCGGGATCACCAGGGCCAGGCGGGCCGCCGCCCGCTGCTGGTTCTCGAACTGTCCGCCCCATTGGATGTAGTAGCCGCTGGGCAGTTTTACCTTTTCTTCCACCGCTTTTTTGGCGTCGGCGACGAAGCCCACCAGATCGCGGCCTTGCACATTGCTGCGCACCACGGCGAAACGCTGGCCGAGTTCGCGGCCGATGGACACCACCCCTTCCACCCGTTCGATCTTGGCCAGGGCCGAAAGCGGAACGCGTTTGCCGTCGGGCAGGGTGATCTGCAACACGGAAAAACTGGCCGGATCGCCCGATCCCCTCAACAGCAAGGGGGTGCGGCGTATGCCCTCCTGCACGATGCCGAGCTTCAGACCCTCGATCTGGGCGCGCAGCATCTGCTCCAGACGATCGCCGTCCACCCCCAGCCTTCCTGCGGCCAGACGGTCGATCTTCACCTGCAAGTACTGCATGCCTTCGTTGCGGGTGGTGAAGACATCCGAAGCCCCGGGAACATGGAGCAGGACTTCGCGGATCTCCTCGGCCTTGCCATTGAGCACCGACAACTCCGGCCCGTAGAGTTTCACCGCCACGTCGCCGCGCACGCCGGTGAGCATCTCGGTGACGCGCATCTGGATCGGCTGGGTGAAACCGAAAGCGATGCCGGGAATGGTGGCGACCGCCTTGCGGATCTGGTCGATCAGCCATTCCTTGTTCTGCTTGCGCCATTGCTCGACCGGCTTGAGGATCAGAAAGGTGTCGGTCTCGTTGAGGCCCATGGGGTCCAGGCCGATTTCATCGGCCCCGGCGCGGGCGACGATGCGGGTGACTTCGGGTACATGCTCCAGGATGGTTTTCTGGATGCGTTTGTCCAGGCGAATGGACTGCTCCAGGGTGATGGAGGGCAGTTTTTCCACCTGCACGATGATGTCGCCCTCGTCCATGGTGGGCATGAAGGTCTTACCGATCTGGGTATAGACGAGGGCGGTGAGCGCCAACAGCGCGGCGGCGGAAACGATGACCGCCCGCGAATGCCGCAGGCACCATTCCAGGATGGGTGCATAACGGCGGTGCAGGGTGCGCGGCAGCCAGGGTTCTTCATGCGCCATTTTCCGCAACAGCATGGAGGAAAGCACCGGGATCACCGTCAGCGACAGCACCAGGGAGCCGCCCAAAGCGAACACGATGGTCAGCGCCACCGGACCGAACAACTTGCCCTCCAGACCTTCCAGGGTCAGCAGGGGAAGGAACACGATGATGATGATGACGATCCCCGAAGTCACCGGCACGGCCACTTCGCGGGCGGCGCGGTAGATCAGGTGCATGCGCGGCAATTTGCTGGCCTTGTCATCCCCGCTCAACTGGGTGGCGATGTTTTCCACGACCACCACCGCCGCGTCCACCAGCATGCCGATGGCGATGGCCAATCCGCCCAGGCTCATCAGGTTCGCCGACATGCCGAATTGCTTCATCATGATGAAGGTGAACAACGCCGCCAGCGGCAGGGAACAGGCCACGGTCAGGGCCGCGCGCCAATCCCCGAGAAACAGCATGAGCAGGACCAGCACCAGCACCACCGCTTCCACCAGGGCCTTGACCACGGTGTGAACGGCGCGTCCCACCAGATTGCCGCGGTTGTAGAACACGTCGATCCTGACGCCCTCCGGCAGGGCCGGCTTGATCTCCTCGATCTTCTTCTCGATCCCCTCCACCACCTGGCGGGCATTGGCGCCGCGCAGGCTCAGCACCAGGCCTTCGGTCACTTCCTCGCTGCCGTTCTGGCTCACCGCGCCATAGCGGGTCAGCGCGCCGATGCGCACCTCCGCCACGTCGGCCACGGTGATGGCCACCCCGTTGTGATTGGCGACGACGATGGAGCGCACGTCCTCGATGTTCTGGATGCGGCCTTCGGCCCGCACCAGCAAAGACTCCTCGCCTTCCACCATGCGTCCGGCGCCGTCGTTGCGGTTATTGGATTTGAGCGCCTCGATCAGCATCTGGGTGGAAATGCCGCGCGCCGACAACAGGCCATTGTCGGGAATCACCTCGTAACTGCGGGCCAGGCCGCCCAAGGTGTTCACGTCGGCCACCCCCTCGACGTTGCGCAAAGCCGGACGGATCACCCAGTCCAGCAGATTGCGCCGTTCCATCAGTCCGAGATCGCCGCCTTCCACGGTAAACATGAACATCTCGCCCAGCGGCGTGGTCATGGGCGCGACTCCGCCTTCCACGCCTTCCGGCAGGCTGGCCCAGACGCCGTTGACGCGCTCGGCGATCTGCTGGCGCGCCCAGTAGATGTCCGTGCCTTCCTGGAAATTGACGGTGATGTCGGTCAACGAGTATTTGGCGATGGAGCGCAACATGGTCTGCTTAGGTGTACCCAGCAACTCCACCTCGATGGGAGCGGTGATGCGGGCTTCCACCTCCTCGGGGGTCATGCCGGGCGCCTTGACGATGATTTTCACCTGGGTGGGCGAGACATCGGGAAACGCATCGATGGGGATGGTGTTTGCCGCATTCCAGCCGCCGCCCGCCAACAACAGGGCCAGCAGTAGCACGAGCAGGCGCTGGGTCAGCGCGAACTGGATCAGTTTGCCCATCATTCATCACCTCCGATGCCGGTCCAACTGGCCTTGAGGGCCGCGACTCCCTGCACCGCCACTTCCTCGCCCGGCTTCAGTCCTTCGTGGATCACCACATTGCGCTGTTCCTTGCTGGCCACCGCCACCTGGCGCGCGGCGAAACC
>JAQTSI010000202.1 GCA_028711365.1 Methylococcaceae bacterium | reverse complement strand
GCCATCGCTCCCGATCTTGGGGGACCAAACGTTGGATGCGGATTCTTCGGTTCATGACACCCTCCCACAAGGTTCGTCATCATGACCTCAAGTCTAGTCGGAATTGGAGTGATGAGGGAGTAGCTTGCTTTTCAAACTTATGTCGATACCTATGTGCGCGATCCGACGGAGGCACCATTGGAACTGAAGACCGATAATCACCGAAAAGTCCCTGGCAAACTATGTCTGCTGGCGGAATGGGTTTTGCTGGGTCTGCTGGCGGGCTATTCGCAGTCACATGCTGGGGGAAACCCCCAAGGCACGGCCCAGCCAGCGGTGACAGCGGCGACGGGCGGCATCGCCGTGGGTGGAAGTATCTTCGCGAAAGCTCAGCCCGGCGGCACCGCTATCGTCAATACCGGGAACATCACTATTGGCATCACGCCGGAGCAATATGAGGCTGGTTTAAAACGTCGGGAGGAAGAAATAAGGCGGGAACGCACGGCGGATAAGGAACGCATCGCAGTGCTGGAAAAACAGCTTGCCGTGATCAAAGCGCAGCGCAAGAACCCGGAAAGCGCCTTGGCGGAATACAAAGCCAAATTCGCTGAAGCCTATCGAGCCGTCGATGATTTCAAAGGCGTCATTCCGCCGGAACAGATACAGCAAGCGCAAGCCGCCTTGGCGAAAGGCGAGAGCGCCGCCGCTGAAAAACTATTCGCCGAGGCGCTGAAGCGAGGCCAGGAAAATGCCGCCGAAGCCGCCTATCATCTGGGTGAATTGGCCTATAATCGCATCGACTACGCCGCTGCTGATGATTACTATCGGCAGGCAGTCGCCTTGCAGCCCAATAATCCTATCTATCTCAATGCGGCTGGTTTTATTGCCGATACGATAGGCCACTATAGCCAAGCCGAGCCGCTGTACCGGCGGTCGCTGGCGATTTTTGAAAAGGTGCTAGGCCCCGACCATCCCTATGTCGCCAAGAGCCTCAACAACCTCGCGGAGTTGTATCGGATGCAAGGCCGGTACGCCCAGGCCGCGCCGCTGTTCCAGCGATCGCTGACAATTTTTGAAAAGGCGCTCGGCCCCGAGCATCCCGATGTCGCCACGAGCCTCAACAATCTTGCGGGGCTGTATCAGGCGCAAGGCCAATATGCCCAGGCCGCGCCGCTGTTCCAGCGATCGCTAGCGATTCGGGAAAAGACGCTCGGCCCCGACCATCCCGATATCGCCGAGAGCCTCAACAATCTTGCGGGACTGTATAAAGCGCTAGGCCAATACGCCCAGGCCGCGCCGTTGCACCGGCGGTCGCTGGCGATTCGGGTAAAGACGCTTGGCCCCGATCATCCCGATGTCGCCGAGAGCCTCAACAACCTCGCAGGGCTGTATAAAGCACTAGGTCAATACGCCCAGGCCGAACCGCTGTACCAGCAGTCATTGGCGATTTTGGAAAAGGTGCTCGGCCCCAACCATCCCGATGTCGCCACGAGCCTCAATAACCTCGCGGAGTTGTATCGGATGCAAGGCCAGTATGCCCAAGCCGAGTCGCTGCACTGGCGGTCGCTAGGGATTCGGGAAAAGGCGTTCAGCCCCGACCATCCCGATATCGCCGAGAGCTTCAACAATCTCGCTTTACTGTACGACACGCAAGGTCAATACACCCTGGCCGAGCCACTATTCAAGCGGTCGCTGGCGATTCGGGAAAAGGCATTTGGCCCCGACCATCCCAATGTCGCCAAGAGCCTACGAAACCTCGCGGAACTGTATCGCCAAACAGGAAGGCTCCAAGAGGCCGCAGCTCTGGAAACCCGCATTCACCATCAACCCGTACAGTGAGAACTGCGACACCGATGAACCATGCAGCTTGCGGCAGATACCCATGAAATTCGATCACCCACTCATGAGATTCTTATGAAACCCATACCACTCATGCCGCTAGGACTGCTCCTGACCCTGGCCATCCCGCAATCCGCCCTGGCGGCCCGCAACTTTCCCACCGACACCGAAGTGGAAAATATCGTAAAAACCTGCGCGGCGGGTTATTCCACCAGCATCCAGGGAGAAGTGTCGGGAGCGTTGAAACTATGGCGGAAACAGGGCGAAATCAGCGGCAATGGCGGCGTGACCGAACTGGGCGGCATTATCGCGGCACTGAAAAATGATGACGCCAAAGTGGCCGTGTTCAAGATTTATTCGGACTGCATCAAAACCACACTTCCGCAATACATGGGGGACGGCCATCAACCGAGCTCCGAATATAAAGCGTCGGGGGATCGCCCGTCCGCGCCGGCGGTTTCGGCCTCTGGCGGCGGCATCGCCGCCGGCGGCAATGTTTCCGCGACCACCGGAAGCGGAGGAACTGCTGTGGTCAACACCGGAACCGTCACCGTCGGCCAGCCGAAGGAATAGCCAACGTAGCCCGAACGCAGTGAAATGAAGCCCGGGATGATCGGGGCCATGAGCCCCCGCATTCCGCTTGCGCTTCATGCGAGCTACAAAATCAGCCACATAGAGGTTTTGCCTACGTTTTGGCGCGAACCAGGAGCTGGCGGCGCGTTGAATTTAACTGAGGCCATCACGGGCTTTCCCGGCTTGGGGCGCAACCGGGTTTGTGGTACGTTAGGCAGCCTTAGCTTCCGCGTCCAATTGTTTACACCAGCCATGTGGGTCCAACACCAAATCTTGCTCAAGGCCCGTCCTCGTGGCTTCCATCTCGTCACCGACGAACTGTTGGCCCAATTGCCGGAATTGGCCAGCCTGCGCGTCGGCTTGGCGCATTTTTTCATTCGCCATACCTCCGCTTCGCTGGTGATCAACGAAAACGCCGATCCCGACGTGCGCGTCGATCTGGAGAACCATTTACGCCGGCTGGCGCCCGACGATTCGGCCCATTTCATCCATCGCGACGAAGGCCAAGACGATATGCCGGGCCATATCAAATCCTGCCTGCTGGGTTCGGGGCTGACCGTGCCCGTGAACAAGGGAAGACTGCTGCTGGGAACCTGGCAAGGCATTTATCTGGGCGAGCACCGCGAACGGGGAGGCTCCCGCGCGATCGTCGCCACCCTTTTCGGGGAATCCTGAACATGAACATCCATCCGATGGAGCGAATCGTCTTGAAAAAAACCTTCTTGCTACTCACCATTGTCATGCAAAGCGCCTGCGCGGAAAATAGCGCCTGGGACAAACCCACTGCGGCCCTGGCCGAGCCGACGGGAATGACCGTCTACCGCAGCCCGAGTTGCGGATGCTGCGGTCAATGGGTGACACATATGCAAAAACAGGGCTTCACCATCAAGGAAATCCAGTCCGAGCAGATGGACGCCATCAAGCAGAAGCTGGGAGTGCCCAAAGCGCTGCAATCCTGCCACACTGCCAGCGTGAAGGGTTATACGGTGGAAGGCCATGTGCCGGCGGCAGATGTGAAGAAACTACTGCTGACCCAACCCAAGGCGACAGGCCTGGCTGCGCCGGGGATGCCGACAGGATCGCCGGGCATGGAAATGGGGGGACGGAAGGATAAATTTTCGGTCCTCATCTTCGACCCACAAGGGCACACCGAGCGATTTGCCGAGCATTCCGATTATTGATGACACGAGACGACAAGGTTGATGCTATGCGGACAGGAACATTGCTGCTAGCCGGGGATATCGGCGGAACCAAAACCAAGCTGGCTCTTTATGAACGTAGTGGAGATGTGCTCCTGCGTTTGCGCGAACAAACCTATGCCAGTGGCTATTATGAAGGGCTAGAAGCCATCGTCGCGGATTTTATCGTCGGCACGTTGACCATCCCGTCGGTTGCCTGTTTCGGAGTCGCTGGCCCAGTCAGGCAAGGGCTATGCCGGACTACCAATTTACCCTGGCTGATCGAAGAGTCCAGCCTGTCCGCCCAGACCGGCATTCCCATCGTACGCTTGTTGAACGATCTGCAGGCCATGGCGCTGGGCTTGGCGCGGCTCGGTCCCGACGAAATGGTGGAACTGAATCCCAACGCCCAGTCCAGCATCGGCAATATTGCCGTCATCGCCGCCGGCACCGGCTGTGGGGAGGCAATGCTGTACTGGGATGGACAAAGCCATCATGCCATCGCCACCGAAGGCGGACATACCGACTTTGCTCCGGCCACGCGCGAACAGTAAGGATTATTGCGATATTTGCGCAGCAAATTCGGCGGACATGTCAGTTACGAAAGGATTCTCTCCGGCCATGGCCTATATAACATCTATCAGTTCTTGCGCGAAGAGGGTGTTGCGCCGGAATCGACGGCATTTCATGATGAATTGCTTGCGGGTAAGAATCCGGGAAAGCTGATCAGCCATTTCGCTCTGACGGAAAATGATTTGCTATGCCGCGAAGCCCTGCGCATGTTCTGCCGGATTTACGGCGCGGAGGCGGGCAACCTGGCATTGAAGACGCTGGCCCAGGGCGGAGTCCTGATCGGCGGAGGGATTGCCGCGAAAAATCTTCCCGCCATCGCCAATGGCGATTTCATGGTGAGCTTCCGCGACAAGGGCCGCTTTTCCGATTGGCTGGGAACCTTGTCGGTGAAAGTGTCGCTGAACGAGGATGCCGGCCTGCTGGGCGCTGCGCATACCGCGGCGCGTTTGATGTCGTGAGACTTCCAGGAAACTCGGCTCTCCTGATGGCCTAACCGCGAGATTCCGGCTCGCTCTTCCCCGGAACTCGTGGCCGCTTCGCCCTGCTGGAGAAATAAACGCCTGGGAAGATTCTTCTCAACAACGATTTTGCATCGAATCCGCTGCTGTTAAACTTGGGCGGACTTGCTTCCCCATCGAAGCTTCGGCCTGGTTCTTCATCGTTTTCGACTCCAAGGTATGCATTCATGAGCACATCATCCGACACGCCGAAAGGCGACAAGCCGCTTCGCCAGCCCTCCGCCGCCAGCCAGCCGAAACGGGCCGACGCGAAACCGGGCCTCACCCTGCTGCGGGGAATCGCCTGGATCGCGGCGACAAGCGCCGTCATCATCACCCTGGTGATGAATTACGACGTCATCTGGAACATGCTGGCGGACGGCGTACCGCTGGTGCTGGAAGTCGCCGAGGAATCCCTGGACACTTTCTTCGAAAAAATAGTGGGCTTGAATCCCGGCTTCGCGCAGATGGCTACGGCCTATACCGGCTTCGTGCTGGTCCTGGTGGCGCTTTACCTGCTGGTCCGCAAGATCATGAGTCTCTACAAGAAGGCCGAAACCAAGGCGGATGCCCTGAAGATGACTTATGCCAATGCCTGGAAGCTCTGGTACGAGGAACAGAAGACGAACCTGCTGCACTGGTGGAATACACTCGATCTGCTGAACAAGATCATCGCCACCATCGCCTTCATCCTCATCGGCATCCCCCTCGCCCTGCTGGTTTCCGTCGTGCTAGGTTCGCTGGTGGCCAGCATGATCTAAGTCCCCCGACCACCTCGGTCAAGCGGCCCCTGAACAAAACGTACACGGTCACAGGGCAATCGCGCTATGGATTTGGCCGAAAACAATTTCCCTAACTGATGTTACGCATGGCAGTTGCTATAGTCATAGAACGATCCTTGTCGACTGGCTAGCTGTGAGGTACGTGTCATGAAAAATCCTCTCCTGGAGTTGTACAGCGATTATCTGATCAGTTCGTTCGCTCAGACTACAGCAACCGGCTTGTCATAGCTAACGGATTATGAGGTCAGCCATGATCAAATCACCCGCTTTTTGGCGGGGACCGATTACACCTCGCGCGACTTGTGGTCGCTGGTGAAAGCGACTGTCCGTGCCGTCGAATCGGATGATGGCGTGCTGGTCTTCGATGACACCCTTGAGGAAAAGCCCTATACCGATGAAAACGAAATCATCGCTTGGCACTTTGACCATTGCCAAAACCGCATGGTCAAAGGCGTGAACATCCTCAATTGTCTCTATCACATGCACGGCGTCAATATCCCGGTGGCATTCGAGATCGTCCACATAGACCGGCTGTTTTGCGAGGTGGGAACCCATCGAGTCAAGCGTCAAAGCTCCGTCACCAAAAATGAGTACCTGCGCTAAATGCTTCAGGTATGTCAACAAAATCAACTGCGTTACCGCTCTGTGCTGAGCGACAATGGGTTCTCTTCCCAGGAGAACATGACCTTCATCAAGGTGAAGATGGAGAAGGATTTCATCATGGTCCTCAAAAGTAATCGCACCGTCGCCCTCAGTCTGGAAGATAAGCGCCGAGGCCGTTTCGTCCGCGTGGACGCGCTGCCGCTGGAAGAAAACACCGTTCGGCTGACCTATCTCAAAGCATAGTGGACCCCAATGGATTCTGCGTGGATTGTCTGGAATAGGCCTTACAGGCTTACGGCGTCCCTGCCATCATCAACAGCGATCAAGGCTGCCAGTTTACCTCGGAAGCTTTCACCGATGTGCTCAAGTGCGGGACGGGATACCTATCTCGTCCCGCATAGGGGAGCCTCAGCGATTATGGCAATTCGACGTCAAAGCCTAGTTGTTGCCGCTGTAGCAGCATCAGGCGATCTTGCCGGATCAGGCGCAAGTCCATCACGCTAAATGGCGCAACCAGGCCGGATGCTTGCACTGCATCGCGCTGGAAACTCAACCCCAGTTGGCCTTCGCCCGGTTCCAGCCATGCGCCGGCGTGGGCCACGGCGATGGGCTTGGCGGTGCCATCTTTGTCGGTGCCAAACAGCATCCCACGCACTTCGTAGCGCCCGGCGGCGGCGGTTTCCACTTTCACATTGGCAGTGATTTGCTTGGCGTCGCCGGTCACGTCAACGGTTCCGCTCAAGCGGGCGCTGGGCCAGGCTACGGCGAAGGCGGTGCTGGCATCGCGGCGGACAGCCAGCTTGCCGTCATGGGACACCACCGTGACATCCGCTCGCCACAAGCCGCTCGACAGATCGGTGGACGGCTCGGCTTCAACGGAGACGCTTGCCCTGCCATGGTCGAAGCTTAGCGGGATGGTCTTGCCAGTGGGCGCAGTGAGCACGCCGCTGATTTCCTGGATCGGCAAGGCGTGTTGGCCAGCCCGCATGTGGGCTGATAGCGTCACGGTATCGCCGGAGACATAGGCGTCGCGGTCGGTGTTTAGCTGCAATACATATGGGCTGTCTTTTTCGTGGACGTTGACCACATATTTTTTGCCGGGGTCGGCGGTCAACGCATCGACGGTCATGGTGACTTCGCCCGCGCCGAGTTCTTTCTTCAAGCGAAACATGGAGGTGCCGGGGGCGAAGACGTCCACTTTTGCCGTCCGGATTTGCTCATCGCTGACGGCTTTGTCCATGCCTTCGCTTCCATGAAAGACCCGGCCATGCTTATCCTTCAAACGCACAAATTCTGGCTCAATTGCGCCAGTGCCGTCTTGCGTATCCGGTGCCGGGTTGATACGCACCACGGCGTTGGGGGTGCTGACAACCAAGTTCGTGCCTGCAGCCAGTTCGGTCGCGTTGACGTGTTTCGAGTAATCGACGCTTTTCGCCACAAACGGTTTGATTTTAATGTCCATTTTGCTGTCATGGTCCAGCTTCCAACCGGCGGCGATGGGTGTCGTCGCTGCGCCAGCGGCGTGTGGGGTAACCGCTGCCTGGGCCTGGGCAGCAGCAGGCTCAGGCAGTGCGCGAGATGGCACGATATCGCCTTCTTGCGGCGACGCGAGATGCTTGGTCGAATCGGCAAACACCGGTGCGGCAGCCAAAAGCGCAAGCGCGATCAGGTTCAAGGATTTCTTCATGATTTTCTTCCTTACACGGCGTTACGCAAAATGACATCCAGATTAAAACACTTGCGGCGGCTCTGGTTGTGGCTCAAAGGCGCGGCGCCGGTCGTGCGCGAGGTGTCGTAGAACCAGACTGTGCCCGCTCCGGCTTGGCTGGTGCAGTTCAAAAAGCCGTCGGAGCAACTATCCAGCCATAGTTGAGTCACTGCCAGCCCCAAGTTCAGGGTGTAGCCGCCACAATAGCTGTTGGAATTGAATGGGGAAGCGGTCACGTCCGAACCTACGACCGACCAGAATCCTTTCGGCAGTGCCGGTCGACCCGCCGTGCCGTATAAATAGTTGGCGTTGTAATAAGCCATCCAACTGGTTTGCTGCATTTTCACCGCGTTGTTGGCATAGCCGAGCAGCCAACCCACCGCTTGCTCGAGCACCGTGCCGCTGGTCACTGCGTCGGCCAACGGTGTGCCCAAGCTGGACGGAGCCAAGGCGTCAACCCTGCGAATACGGTTGATGATGTTTTGGTAACGGCTGTCATAAGTCGGGTTCGACATGATCCAGCGCATCACATTACCGCCATTGGAATGGGTGATGACGACGAGATCGGTGATTCCCTTGGTATTGATAAAGTCCGTCAGTTGCTGCGCCAGACAACCCGCTGCGCCGGATTCCCACATATATTGCTCAAATTGGCAGTTGATGACCGTATAGTTGGCAGTATTTGGCAAACCCAGACGCACCGAATCGACAAATTCCGTCGTCCAATAATCCACCAAGGCATTCGTCTGGTTACCGGTTCCGTGAACGAAAGCCACACCGGTCGCGGCGCCCGCATCGCCAATACAGGCAGCGGCCAACAAGGCCGCAGCAAGAGCTTGTTTTTGCTTAATCATATTTTCCTCAAGTCTATGTATTGCCCGCAATTCAGATTGAACTGACAGGGTTTCGAAATAGTAGGAGGCAATAATGATAAACGCGATTTGCTACAGGCGCATTTTGAATAGATGACAGTGGATGAGGAGGCGTAGCGGTTGGTGGAATATATTCTGAAGCTGTGGGATTTAAAGACCCGTGGTATCGATCAGCCCGTGGGGGCGCGGTTCAATGCGCAGCACGCCATTCGCTATCGGGTGATCGCCGGGGTGGATTCCAATTCTGCTGAGAATCCTGACGGAGGCGGTGCAGCGGGACTCGGCGGCCATCGCACGATCGATCGGGCAGGGAGAATCGGCACGGGCAGGGCCCGTTGCTGCCATTGTACTTATCGGGATCATCATTCGCCTGGATGTTCTTATCGCGGGATGGATCATTCCCATCAACATCCTGCCGGACCACTGCATGATCTTGTCGATCATTCGCAACCTCTTGCGGGTCATCCCCATTAACCCGTTGGTCATCCGCAACCTCTTGCGGGTCATCCCCATTAAGCCGTTGGTCATCCGCAACCTCTTGCGGGTCATCCCCATTAAGCCGTTGGTCATCCGCAACCTCTTGCGGGTCATCCCCATTAAGC
>JAQTSI010000201.1 GCA_028711365.1 Methylococcaceae bacterium | reverse complement strand
AGGACAGGAACAGACTGATACGCAGCTGGGAATTCCCGTCGCAGAGGCTAGCTTTGAGGAAAGCGTGAATTCGAATCGAAACGGCGATTAAAACCGCCATTTTTTTCTTGATGACTCTCTAATCTGCTTTCTACGCTCCCGAAGTCGAATTTCACCGATTCCGGGAGGCGCGAAAGCCTAAGCGCTTGCTTGGCTCTAAATGCGTGAAGTTTATGCGCTCTTGCGACGGCGGGCTGCAACCATGCCCAGCGCACCCAGCCCAAACAGGGCCAGGGAGACAGGTTCAGACACCGGGCCTGGGCCTGGTGTGACGACGGTGGAGCCAAAACCGTCCAGATAGGCATAGCCTGCATGGCCGCCATAGGGACAATCCGAAGCCAACAGGGTCAGGACGAAGTCATGACCCACCAGGCCTTGTGCCGCCAAGTCGATCTGCTCTACCACCCAACCGCTGGAATACCAGGTATCGGTACTTCTGAGAGGGTTTTTATAAGCGGTCCATGTCACGCCCGAGGTGCCGCTGCCTATGGAGCCGGCAGAGCTGTAGCTGCGGCTGATGACATCCAGCCCCGTGGTGACATCGTGCAGGGTTAGCGAGAAATAATCCGAATCGCTCAGACCATGAGACTCTTCCAGCACGGCATTCCACTCGAAGTAGATATGGCTGTCGGTATAATTGGTCACGCTTTGGGAAAGCGTAGACACCGAATAATCGTTGATATGGTCGTTGACCCGCACGGCGTACTTGCCGTTATACACGGTGGATGCGCCGGTAATAGGATCAGAGCCGACGCCGACTACGGTGTTTTTAGGAGTACCGCCGCTATAGAAGCTAGGATTGACAGGTACCGCCGGTGTACCGAACCAGCTACCACCGCCACCCGTCCAGCCGGAAAGGTCGCCGCTTTCAAAACCGCCATTGACGAACGAGCCGGCGAAAACCGAGTTGGAAGCCATCAAGCCGATGGCCAGAGCGAATTGTGTTTTTTTCATCTTTTCCCCTGTTGAAAATCGAAAGTTAGCTTGAGGTGCATACCAAAAAGATCTCGGATAAAAACCTTTTCAATCGTGTGCCTTTTACTCACACCAACAGACAGCACAAATTGCGCCACAATCGAGCGAAGAATCATAGCCAATTGAAATCAAATAAATTCTTCATTAATGAACAGGCTTCATCTGGCCGCAACCAGGCCATCGTGAAAAGAAGTGTAAAAAAAGCTGACACCCATATCTACGTCCACTCGAATGGCTTCGGACCAACAAACCGGAGCCAAGGAGACTAGCCGTTTCTCGTCCCTGAAAATAAACCAAATAAAAGCAAATACTTATATAACAGAACTTGCAAACGGCAGGCTCGCTCGAGCATGGAAGCGTTCAAAAAATGGCCGATACCGTCCGATGACAGACTTTGCCGCCGAATGGAGCCTGTAAAAAAAACTGACGCATGAAAACCGCAGAAATGAGCGCCAGCCAGAGGGCCTTCGGCATTTGACGATACGCTTGTCGAGCCGTTCTGGGTTCGGCAGGCTCATGGCCGGCCCCTCCTGTGAAACAATATGTTGAAATATCAATCCATTGGAACTTTGATGCTGATGGTTGCCGAGGCAGACGAAAACTGCATCGCTTCACGGCGGCTATAAACTGGATGCCCGAGGCTTGTAAAAAAAACTGACGTTTCGCGCAGGATGAGTCCATGAGCGGATTTGCGTCCCTCGAGCGGCTTGGATCCGACGCGCCGACCCGCCCCCCATCATTTATCCTCACCGATCCGGCTCGCCAAAGGGCCATCCTGATCCCGGTATTTGGCATCGCTGCGTTTGCGGTAGGGGCGGTCGGCAGGCCCCGACATGGGTTCGAAGCTGATGGCGCCGATCGACATGCCGGGCCTAAGGGCCAGGGGCAATTTGCCGGCGTTGATGAATTCCAGCACGATATTGCCGCTCCAGCCCGGATCAATGCGATGGGCGGTGACATGCACCATCAAGCCCAGCCGCGCCAAGCTGGAACGCCCGTCCAGCCAGCCGACGATATCGTCGGGCAGGGTGAGCGAATCCTGGGTGATGCCCAGGGCCAGTTCGCCGGGATGGAGAAAGAACGCCTCGCCCTCGCCCTCGCCGATGACGATCTCGTCGCTCATGACTTTTTCGATGGCGACGTTCATCTCCTCACGGGAACCGGACAGGTCGATATAAGGGGTGGAATGGGAGCTGAACACGCGGAAACGGTTGCCCAACAGCAGGTCCACGCTGACGCCGCTGATCCTTTCGGGAAGAGGCCGCGGGATTATCCTGATGCGGCCTTGATCCAGGGCGGCGATGATATCCCGGTCGCAGAGTCTCATGTCTAGTTGTTGACGATGCTGATGGTGGGGAACCGGGAAGAATAGTCCTTGGCCTTGAGCGCCAGCCGGGCGGCCATCTTGCGGGCGATCTCCCGGTATATTTGCGCACAGCGGCCCTGCGGATCGGCGACCACGGTGGGATGGCCGCTATCCGCCTGTTCGCGGATGCGGATATCCAAGGGCAGCGAACCCAGCAATTCCACGCCGTATTTTTGCGCCATCTTCTCGCCGCCGCCGGAGCCGAAAATATGTTCCTCATGCCCACAGTGGGAGCAGATGTGAACGCTCATGTTTTCGACGATGCCCAGCACCGGCACGCTGACCTGCTCGAACATCTTCAGCCCCTTCTGCGCATCGAGCAACGCGATGTCTTGGGGCGTGGTGACGATGATCGCGCCGGAAACCGGGATTTGCTGAGCCATGGTCAACTGGATGTCGCCGGTGCCGGGGGGCAGGTCGATGATGAGGTAGTCCAACTTGTCCCAGCGGGTATCCTTGAGCAGTTGCTGCAAGGCGCCGGTGACCATGGGGCCGCGCCAGATCATCGGGGTGTCCGCCTCGATGAGATAACCGATCGACATGGATTGCAACCCATAGGCCATTTTCGGGATCAGGGATTTGCCATCCAATACGTCCGGGGTACCGGACAAACCCAGCATGGCCGGCTGGCTGGGGCCATAGATGTCGGCGTCGAGGATGCCCACCCGCGCGCCCTCGGCGGACAGTGCCAACCCCAAGTTGACGGCGGTGGTGGACTTGCCCACCCCACCCTTGCCCGAAGCCACGGCGATGATGTTCTTCACCTCCCCCATGGGTTTGAGGTTCTTCTGCACGGCATGGGAGACGATATCGCTGCTGATGGACACCACCACCTCGCTGGCGCCCGTGCCAGCGGCGACTTTGGCTTTGATCGCTTCGGCCAGGGCGTCACGACAGCTCACTGCGGGATAACCCAGCACGATTTCGAGTTTGACCTTGGATTCCTCCACCTCGATCTTCTTCACCATTTTGGCGGAAACGAGGTCAACCCCCAGATTGGGATCGACGAAATCTCGCAGTTGGTTTTCGACATCGGACTTCGTGAAGCTGGCCATCGGTTCTCCAGGACAGATTGGATTGATCGAATAATTTCCGACTATTTTATCCCGGTTTCTCGCCCATGAGAAATGATTCGCCAAGACGGCAATGGCAACATAGTCATTGACATGGGCTAGAGAGTAATGAAAAATACCTCTCTTTATTCCGCTCAGTCGCTAGGGGTTCCATCTTGGCTAATATCGCTTCTGCAAAAAAACGCGCCAAACAGGCAGAAAAACATCGCGCTCACAATTCCGCGGCTCGCAGCCGTCTGCGCACTTTCATCAAGAAAGTCATACTCGCGGTCGAGTCCGGCGATCTCGAGAAAGCTCAGGCCGCATTCCGCGAGGCCATGCCCGTGATCGATTCTTCGGTCAACAAGGGGCTGATCCATCGAAATAAAGCCGACCGCAGCAAGAGCCGCTTGAGCGCGCGAGTCAAATCGCTGACGCAGCAAGCTGCCTAAAACCTCGGGGCGGAATCGTGGCGTGCCTAGGCGCGCCATCGGCTTGGCTCAGGCGCTTAGTCCACCAGGACCAGGTTATCCCGATGGATGAGTTCGGGTTCGTCCACATATCCCAATAACTCCTCGATCCTGGAACTCGGCTGCCGCATGATGAGGCGGGTCTCTCCATGGCTATAATTCGCCAATCCGCGCGCGATTTCCTTCCCCTCTTCATCCAGGCAAGCCACCAAGTCCCCGCGTCTGAACTCTCCGCTCACGGCGGTCACGCCGATGGGCAGCAGGCTCTTGCCGGATTCCCTGAGGACTCTCTTCGCGCCGTCATCCAACACCAGCGCCCCCTTCAATTTCAGCTGGCCGGCCAGCCAGCGCTTGCGTGCGATCAGCGGGTCCGTGTCGGGAATCAGGAAGGTTCCAATCACTTCGCCATTGACCACGCGGGTCAGCACATTGTCTTCCCGACCGCCGACGATGACCGTCGCCGTTCCCGAGCGGGCCGCCAGCCGCCCCGCCCTCAGCTTGGTGATCATCCCGCCGCGCCCCAGGCCGCTGCGGCTTTCCCCGACCATTTCGCCGAGAGCGGGATCGTTGATGCTGGCTTGATGCACCAGCTTGGCGGAAGGATCGATACGGGGGTCGCGTTCGTACAGGCCGGCTTGATCGGTCAGGATGATCAACAGATCGGCCTCCAGCGAATTGGCGACCAAGGCCCCTAAGGTATCGTTATCGCCGAAGCGAATTTCTTCCGTGGCGACGGTGTCGTTTTCGTTGATCACCGGCACCACTCCCAACTGAAGCAGGGTGATCAAGGTACTGCGGGAGTTGAGATAGCGCTGCCGTTCGGACAAGTCCTCGTGGGTGAGCAGGATCTGGGCGGTGTGGAGTTGATGGGCCCAGAACAGAGACTCATAGGTTTGCACCAGCCCCATCTGCCCCACCGATGCGGCTGCCTGCAACTGGTGCAGGGACTGGGGGCGGGCTTTCCAACCCAGCCTGGCCATACCCTCGGCCACCGAGCCCGAGGAAACCAGCACGACCTCCCGCCCCTGCCGGCGAAGCTCGGCGATCTGGGCCACCCAACCGGCGATGGCCGACTCGTCCAGGCCGCGCCCGCCTCCGGTCAGCAGCGCGCTGCCGATCTTGACGATGATCCGCCTGGCCCTTGGAAAATCATTCCTGCACTGCATCGACATCCTCTTGTTGCAGAAAATCCATGATCTTGTACATCAGATTCTGCAGCCCCTGGCCTTGCAGGGCGGAAACCCTGAAAACCGGCCCTTGCCATTGCAGATCGTCGACGATGGCCTGGCAATGCGCTTCGACCTCCTCTTCCGGCAGACGATCGATCTTGTTCAGTACCAGCCAGCGAGGCTTTTCGTCCAGCCCCTCCCCCCATTTTTCCAATTCGGCGATGATCTTTTCGGCGGCATCGACTGGCTCTTCCTCGCTCTCATAGGGCTGGACATCCACCAGGTGCAGCAACAGCCGGGTACGGGAGAGATGCTTGAGGAACTGCATGCCCAGACCCGCACCTTCGGCGGCGCCTTCGATCAGACCTGGAATGTCGGCCATGACGAAGCTGCGCTGATCGTCCACACGCACGACGCCCAAATTGGGATATAAAGTGGTGAAAGGGTAATCGGCGACCTTCGGCTTGGCCGATGAAACGGCGCGGATCAGGCTGGATTTGCCGGCGTTGGGCATGCCGAGCAGACCTACGTCGGCGATGAGCTTCAACACCAGCGTCAGCATTCGATGTTCGCCGGGTGAGCCCGGGGTGGCTTTTTCCGGAGCGCGGTTGGTGCTGCTCTTGAATCGGGTGTTGCCCAGCCCATGGAAACCACCCTGGGCGACCAGCAGGCTTTGAGCCTCTAAGCTCAGGTCACCGAGCTTTTCCCCGGTTTCGGCGTCATAGACGACGGTGCCGGTAGGAACCGGAATATAAAGGTCTGCGCCCGATTTTCCGGTACAGTTTCCGCCCGAGCCTTTCTGTCCATGCTCCGCGCGGTGCGTAGGGTTGTAGCGAAAATCCACCAGGGTATTGAGATTATTGGAAGCGATCAGGTAAACGCTGCCGCCGTCGCCGCCGTCGCCGCCGTCGGGCCCACCGAAAGGCACATATTTCTCGCGACGGAAGCCGATGCAGCCATTGCCGCCGTTGCCCGCTTCCACACGTATCTCGGTTTCGTCTACGAATTTCATGATGATACTGACAAAAAAGCCCCGTCCAGGACGAGGCTTATTCCGGCTTCGCGAGCCTGGTCCACGCGGGACCCAGACTCAGGCCGGGACGATGCTGACGTACTTGCGCTTCATCGGTCCTTTCACCTGGAACAGCACCTTGCCTTCCACCGTGGCAAACAGGGTGTGATCCTTGCCGATGCCGACATGGGGACCCGGATGAAACTGGGTGCCACGCTGACGGACGATGATATTGCCGGCGGAGACCAGTTGGCCTCCGAAGCGCTTCACGCCCAATCGTTTGGATTCTGAGTCGCGACCGTTTCTGGAACTGCCGCCTGCTTTCTTATGAGCCATGAGTCTCTCCCTTGTTTAGCCAGAAATGCCGGTGATCTGGATTTCGGTGAAATTCTGACGGTGCCCCTGCCTCTTCATATAGTGCTTGCGCCGTCTGAACTTGATGATATGAACTTTTTTATGGCGACCATGAGCCTTGATGGTGGCGGTCACCTTGCCGCCCTCCACGAATGGCTGGCCGACTTTGATGCCAGCATCGGATTGGATCAGCAATACCTTGTCGAATTCGACTTGCTGGCCGGCTTCGGCGACGAGAGTCTCCACCTTTAGGGTTTCGCCCTCCTTCACTCGATACTGCTTGCCGCCTGTTTGAATAACCGCATACATGATTGAAAGCCCCGCGAAGGAATTTTTCTTTATAAGAACTTGGCATTCTTACGCAGCTCGACTTTGAAGTCAAGCGGGCGCATCGCGAAAAACGCATGAAAGCAGACGGAGCTTGGGCAGCGCGGATCGGTCTCCGCCTGTCTACATCGATTTTCAGTGCCAGTCGTTGAATTCGATTTTCCAGACTCCCTGCTGCGAAGAGTCTTCCTGCTCCAGCGATAATTGGGGTTTTCCTTTCTCACTCCGCCCGCCGTCGGATCCAAGTTTTTTGCAGGTTTCAATGAAGTCGACCATCATCTGGGTCGCCTTGTCGACGGACTCATAAGGGCCGATGACGCCTTCGCGCGCATGAAAAAACCACTCGATCCTTCCAGTCTCACAGTTGCGATGAGAAAAAATTCGACTTGCCTCGAATAAGGCCATGCTCGTTCCCGCCCAATAGTTGATACGCTGACCGGGCGAAGTCTACGGAGCCGAGCCCTGACCCTCCTTGATCTTGATCAAGCAGGGGCAATTTCAGGACAACTATTTGCACTCGATTTTACCCTGACTCGAACCCTGTTTAAGACAAAGCCAGTGGCTGTACCGGGAGAAGTTTGGCAAATATTCACGTCTTCCTTTTTTACCGAACCTGTTTTAGAGTTTTTGTGAGCCGGGGAATGGAGGCTCCCGAAAGCCGATCGCTTTGAGATGGCGTAAAAACAACAATTCATTTGAGAGGTTATCGCATGAAAAAACCAATTTTGCTGGCCGTTGGGGTTGCCTGCTTGTCGCTAGTCGGCAATGAGGCGTTTGCGTCCTGCAAGGACATCAATCGTAATTCCCTGGCAGAACATGCCGCCATGACCGTCAAGGCCAACAACTGGGGATATGGCTTGCCCATGTGGGTCACCGTGGTGGATGAAACCGGCAAGGTTTGCCAGGTTGTCAATACCGCGGGTTCGGGGGAAATGATCGGCAACAGCGGCTGGCTGGGAAGCCGCATCATTTCGGCGCAGAAAGCCAACACCGCCAATGCTTTCAGCATCGACGGATATGCCATTTCCACCGCCAACCTCTACACCCCGACCCAGCCCGGCAATAGCTTGTACGGCTTGCAACACAGCAACCCGGTCGACGCGAGCGTCGCTTACCTGGGCAGTCCCAAAGCCTACGGCACCGCGAAGGACCCCTTGGTCAACAAGCGCATCGGCGGCATCAACGTGTTCGGCGGCGGTCTCGCGCTGTATAGCACGGATGGTAAGAAAAAAATCGGCGCCATCGGCGTCTCCGGCGATACCTCCTGCACCGATCACGTCGTGGCGTGGAAGATTCGCGCCATGCTCCAAGCCGAACCCGCCGGCAGCGGCATCACCACGGCCAATATGATGGCAGACGGCACCAAGGTGGCGGTTTCCACCGCCCAAAAAGGCGACGAACTGATTCAGCTCAGCGGTGCGGTCGCCAATGACCGAGGCAAAGGTTGGAATGGCTGGGCTCATCCTCTGTGCCCCAACAATCCGCCTGCTAGCAACGCCAATGGCATCGTCACCGTCAATAGCGCGCAGTAACCCGGATTTCAACAACGGGCCCCGCAAGGCGCCCGTTGTTTGATCGCAAACCGGTTTATCCATCGTGCGAGCATCTCCATGCGTATTCTTTTGCTCACCCTCGCGGCAATGCTCGGCATTTCAGCCCTTGCCCTGATTTTCAACCCGTCCCCTCCACCGCCTTCCAAGCCGAGTGGTGGCGAAATAAAGCCGGCCGAAATACCTCACCTGGAACGAATCAGTGGGCAGATGAACTTCATCCCCACGCCGCAAGACGTCGCCGATGACGCGCAAACCGATCAGGAGCAGGTGCGTCTCGCCGCGGAATGGCTCGACCATCTCGATGCCGAAACGCGCGTAGCGGGAGCCGAACAACTGAGCGCCTACCCCACGAAGGAGGCGGAAAGATTGCTGCGGGAAGCCCTGCAAACCGATGCCGAGCCTTCAGTACGCGCCGCAGCGGCGCAGGGCTTGGGCGTTTTCAAACACCCCAGCGAAAAAACCGTCACCGCCTTGCTGACGGCGACGGAAGACCGCCACGAAGAAGTCCAAACGAGCGCCCTCGATTCGCTTCAAAGCATCGTGGCAAGAACACCGAGTGATACCAAGCGCGTCAAAAATCTCGTCGCCGATTTGAAAAAGAGGGCGTCCTCCCCGGTCCTCAGCCGGGATATCCGCAGCCAGATCGCCGACTTCCTCGACGATCAGGCGCCGGCAGCCTCCGCAAAGCCATAGCAGCGGGAACAACTGGCTTCACTGACTGGCTCTCCCCGCCCCCGCGGGATTCGACCGGCATCACTTTGAATCATACCCTCCGCCCCCGCGGAAAAATGTTTATCAATTTCCGCCGAGTCATTATCATATAAGCCTACCCCTCCTCAGGAAGAAGCAAACCATGGCGGACCGCTGCGCCGAAGTCAAACGCGACACCCTGGAA
>JAQTSI010000200.1 GCA_028711365.1 Methylococcaceae bacterium | reverse complement strand
CTCAATGGCCTGGAGGGCGCGGCCACACGAGAGCTTTTCCAGGCCATGGCCACGTTATTGCCGCCGGCCTGGAGCTTCAGCGGGCGCAACCGCCGGCCCCCGCGCGATCCGGCCAATGCCCTGCTGTCCTATGGCTATACCTTGCTGCATGGCTATGTGGAAACTCTGCTCCATGCCGACGGCCTGCTGCCATGGCTGGGGTTTTACCATCAGGCCCATGGCCGCCACGCCACTCTCGCCTCCGATCTGATGGAGCCTTTCCGACATCTGGTGGAGCGGGCCGTTCTCTCTTCTATCCAGCGCCATGAAGTGACGCCGCAAGATTTCTTCACCGCCGCTAACGGCGCTTGCCTGATGCGCAAGGAAGCCCGCCGCGACTATCTGGCCCGTTTGCTGGAGCGCTTCAACATTCCGCTGACATCTCATGGCGAAGACCTGGCGCAAACCCCAGTGCGGCACATCCACCGGCAAAATCAGTCGCTGCTGCGCTGGCTCACCCAAGGCGAGCCTTTCCATGCCTTTCGAACGCGGTGAAATCGCGTGAAAATTTACCTGGCTTGTTTCGACATCAGCGATGACAAAAACCGTGACCGGGTGGATAAGGAACTGATGGCTTACGGCGAGCGGGTGCAAAAATCCGTGTTTGAAATCATCATCCGCCAGCCGCAGGAGTTGGACGCGCTGTGCGGCAAGCTGGCCCCGCTGTTGGAAGCTGGCGACGACCTGCGGTTCTACCCCCTGTGCGCCGAATGCAGGAGCCACTCCACCAACATTCGCGGCGAACGCCTCGCTCATTTCCCGGCGGCGGTGGTGATCTAGGATTTGGTGAACCTCTGCACCAAAATGGGCAAAAGCCGTGAAAAGCTCGATTTATTTCATGGGATCAATGAGTTATTGACTGGCGATGGGCTTCATTCCGGCTTCCGGTCTACCAACGCAATGAAATCATCCACTTAAGCATTGCCAAGGGTGAAATGCGGGGATAGAATCACTTCATTGCTGCGACTTTTACCGAGGTTCACCAAATCGGCCCTCCCAAGCCGCCTGCTGCGCCAGCTCCCGAGCCTAGAGTCGCAGCAGTACTAGCCGTTAAGGCTGTTGAAACGATTGCGTCAGAGGGAGGTGTAAAGGTTGCCGTGCCGACGTCGCAGCAGTACTAGCCGTTAAGGCTGTTGAAACTTGAGCTGATGTCCATATTGTTGTGTCGTCCACGTCGCAGCAGTACTAGCCGTTAAGGCTGTTGAAACCATGTGTGAGCTTCCATGCCAACGCGGCCGCCTCCTTGTCGCAGCAGTACTAGCCGTTAAGGCTGTTGAAACCGCAGCATCGGCAAGAGTTTGCAGTCCGGCATTGTCGGTCGCAGTAGTACTAGCCGTTAAGGCTGTTGAAACAGGCAGCGTTTTGCATAGACCTTGATGCGTACTGCTGTCGCAGCAGTACTAGCCGTTAAGGCTGTTGAAACTCATGTACCAGACCGCTCGCCGGAGTCGGCATCGGTCGCAGCAGTACTAGCCGTTAAGGCTGTTGAAACTTCCAGTTGAATAGGATCGACCAGTAGTCGTCCGAATGTCGCAATAATACTAGCCGCTGAGGCTGCTTGATCCCTTCCCCCTAGAAGGGGGAAGGTTAGGATGGGGGTAGAAGCTTGCCGAAACCCAGAAGCGGCCCATATGACCGGCGTTCAACCCCCTCCCTAGCCCTCAATATTGTTGAATTAAGCTCTTGGCTCGTCTTTCCGGCAGGGAATGCCGGAACCCAGACTCCATGGATGGCGGCCGGAGTAACGTCCCTGTCGACTGGATACCGGCGATCCCTGCCGGTATGACGGCTTAATTCAACACTATTGACCCTAACCCTACCCCTGCCAGGTGGAGGGGATTTGTGTAGATATCCATGCCTGCCAGGCATGGATATCTAAGCAAGTCTGAAAGTACGAGAAACTAAACAACCACCGGCTGAAAGCCAGTAAGCTTAGGTAACGGGCTGAAAATCCGGATATGCATCGACTGAACGACGCATCGTTATTCGGGCTCCATGTCAAAGTTGTCATTCGGATTCGGCTCAAAGTGATACTTCAAATACGCTTTGATCATCTCGTCTGTGGCTGTCACCCACACCATCGCGCAAAAATAACCCCTCGCCCAAACGTTGATGCCTATGCCCGCGCCATTTGTCGCATCGGCAGGCCCATGGAAGGCTGTGTCGACGAAGAAGGCGCATCAGCCAAGCAATGCAAATGGTGTGCTTCATTCCTCATTATCCTTACTATGGCCCTTCGATCTTTCCATGATAATCATCATCAAGATGAAGATGTAAATATTCACATTGACGAGATAAATGGAAAGTGTAGCATTGCCATCCAAATATAAACGACTGGGTAGGTATACATACAGCAGTTTCGCCTAAGATTAATAATTGCCTAAACAAATAATGAGATTTAACAGCTAAATCGGGGTTGAATTAAGTAGGTAGGCATAAAAAAGTTAATACGAGACAGAAATGCCTTATAGCTTTCTACCAAATTTCCGAAAAATCGTTAACATCTTGATTTTACTATGTTTCTATAGTTTGTTTAGTTATCAACTATAAGTTATATTAAAGTATTGTCATGCAGAATATTTTATATGCCTACCTACTTAACTATGCGACACCCTCTATCAATTTATATCCGATCCGTTCGCAGAGCGGGCGAAAGGCTTTTAGGCAAGATAGAACGTCGTTTACGGTATTATCTTGGAATCGGCTTCGTCGCTTCGGTTGGGGAGGCGCAGAGGGATAAACGTCCGGTAATCGATTTAGCTACCCTTGAAACCGCCTTGAGAGAATTAGGGCTAAGCTCGGGTGACTCGGTTTTGGTTCACAGTGGAACCAGCCATCTGGGTAAAATCAGCGGGGGAGCTCGGGGTATCTTCGAGCTTATCCAGAAAACAGTGGGGGAGCATGGGAATGTGCTTTATCCGGTTTTCCCCTTTGGCGGTCTGATATACGAATATCTCAGATCCAATCCCGTTTTCGATGTCAATACCGCTCCGAGCAAGATGGGTTCATTAACCGAATATGCGCTTAGGGCACCCGGCGGCAGGCGCAGCATACATCCCACCCATTCGGTGCTTGCATTCGGTGAATCAAGCGATTTCTTTGTCGGTGAGCATCATCTCTGTCCAACGCCTTTTTCCGACCAGTCGCCGTTTGCCAAGTTAGTGGAGCGCTCGGGAAAGATTCTCCTGTTGGGGGTGGGGCTCAATAGCACAACCAGCTTCCACCGCATAGAGGATAAACTGGGAGGAAGATACCTCGTCAAAATTTACCTTGATGAGGTATTTACCGTGCGCTGCACCGATGTGGAAGGACGTGAGCTACAGGTCAGAACCCAATCCCATGACCCATTCATTTCAAGAGTCCGCGATGGTGATTTGGTCAGGGATGCCTTTGTCCGCTCAGGCGTGCTGCGTGAGATATCCGTTGGGAATGGCTCGGTTGGAATTATCGATGCCAAGGCCATGGAGGATTGCCTTGAAGATCTTTGCCTAAACCAGCGATTCACTATTTATGGAAAAATCTGGGGGTAGGTTTTAGAGGCGATTGGCACGAATGCGGGGCACCCCGCAAGGCAATAGACAGTGAAGCCAGGAAGTTGCGCTTTTTCTATGCAATTTAAGTCTTAGGGTATCACTAATGAAAATTTCAGGCCTAGTTAGTATCCTCGATGACCGCTATGGAAAGCCTCCATTGCGCAGAACCTACTGGAGCACATCGGCTTTCGCCAAGGAAGCCATGACTCTGCTGTTGCATCCGGATGGCAGCCTTCGCCGTCATGTCATGGACGACCTGAGGCGATATTTATTAGGCCAGGCGCCGATGCCGGGCCGAACTGAGGAATGTGTGCGTGCCGCTGCGGGTTGGTTGCTAAAAGCCCAAGCGGCAACCCCTGACGATGGCGTTTCCTTGGGCTATTTTCTCTGTGACGAAATCAACCAGAGATGGAGGGCCTCCTATCCGGAAACGACCGGTTATATCATGACCTCCTTGTTCCGATTCGCCCGCCGCTACGAGGGTTCTGCTGCTCGGGAGGCTGCGATCAAGATGGGCCATTGGGAAATCGCCGTGCAGATGCCTTCGGGGGCCGTGCAGGGAGGGCCTGTAGCTTCACCGGACAAACAAACTCCGGCCGCCTTCAATACCGGAATGGTGTTGGACGGATGGTGTTCGGCTTACGATGAGACGCATGATCCGGCCTTCCTCGAAGCCGCGCGGAAGGCCGCTGATTTTTTGGTCGCTGATCTCGATGATGCGGGATATTTCAAGACCAATGGAGATTATGTCAGTCCCGGCGAAATCAAGACATATACCTGTCTTTGTGCGTGGGCCATCTATCGTTTCGGCCAACTGGTGAATGAGGCCCGTTACCTTGACGCCGCCATACGTTCAATCGAAGCGGCGCTCAAACAACAACAAAGCAATGGCTGGTTTGCTCATAGTTGTCTGAGTCAGTCGGATCGTCCACTGACCCATACGCTCGGTTACACCCTGCAGGGCATTCTTGAAGTGGGTTTGCTGGCTGGGCGGGAGGATTTCGTGACTGCAGTTCGCCATGGTGTTGATCCGATTCTGGAAAGAATCAAGCCCAATGGCTATCTTCCGGGACGCTTCTATTCCGATTGGGAGCCAGCCACCTTTTCCTCTTGCCTGACCGGTAGCGCGCAGATCGCAATAGTCTGCTTCCGTCTTGCGGAACATACGGGTAGCGATGCTTACATCGCAAGCGCCAACCGGCTAGTGGATTTTTTAAAATCCCTCCAACTCAAAGAATCGGACGATCCCGCGCTAATCGGTGCCTTGGCCGGTTCCTTTCCCATGCTGGGAAGTTACATGCGTTCAGGATATCCCAACTGGGCGACTAAATTTTTTCTGGATGCATTGATGTTGCAACATGATGCGGAGACCGTGGCGGTTTCCTAGAGCGGTTTAAGCTTGCATTCGATACGAAACGCCAATGCGTTGATTCTTGTCTCTAGCGCGCAGCCGAGCTGATCAAGGCTATCGTTTCCCCCTAGCGCCGTAACCCGCCTTTCGGAGTTCAGCCTGATGCAGTTCGGCCCAATCCAATACCAATTGCGTCGCATGTCTAGGCAAGGAACCCTCGCTGACACAAGGCTCCCGAATGAATATTGAGCAGACATTCGATAGGCATCACTTTGAATCGCACCCGTGGCTGGGCTGGATATTTTCTAAATTTTCGCCGATAATATGCGCCGTTCGAAAGCAGGCTTGGGCCTGCGCATCATAAGCGGGAATAGCTCAGTTGGTAGAGCACAACCTTGCCAAGGTTGGGGTCGCGAGTTCGAGTCTCGTTTCCCGCTCCAAAGTTTCCTGAAGGCCGCGCAGATCAGCGCGGCTGCAATCGCGGCGGCCCTTGTGTAGACAGCGGAGACCGCCGCACGTCGCTTTAGACGATCAAGCCCGCCTATGTTGGAAAACACTAGCGAAACCCTCTCCGCCCTGCTGCAATATCCCCTGCCCCATCATGCCTTATCCCGGCTGATGCATCGCCTCACCCGATGCGAGAACCGGGCATGGAAGGATGCTTTCATCCGCTCCATCATCCGCCTTTATCGGGTCGACATGAGCGAGGCGCTGGAGCCTGATCCCGAAGCTTACCCCTGCTTCAACGCCTTTTTCACCCGCGCGCTGAAACCCGAAGCCCGCCCTCTCTGTGCAGACGATGACGCCCTGCTCTGTCCTGCCGACGGGGCGATCAGCCAGATCGGCGATATCCAGACGGGCAGCATCCTCCAGGCCAAGGGCAAGAGCTTCACCGCCACGGACCTGCTAGGAGGCAGTGCCGATAGGGCCAAGGTTTTCGAAAACGGCCGATTCGCGACGATTTATCTCTCACCGCGCGATTACCATCGCCTGCACATGCCGCTGACCGGAACCCTGCGCGAGATGATCCATGTGCCCGGCCGTCTGTTCAGCGTCAATGCCGCCACCGCCAACCAGGTGCCGAATCTGTTCGCCCGCAATGAACGCGTCGTCGCCCTGTTCGATACCGAAGCCGGCCCCATGGCCTTGGTGTTGGTCGGAGCGATCTTCGTCGCCAGCATCGAAACCGTCTGGCACGGCGTCGTCACCCCGCCCAGCGCTTCGACGGTGCGCACCTGGAATTATCCGGAAAATGCGCCGGTGCTGAATCGAGGCGAGGAAATGGGCCGCTTCAACATGGGCTCCACCCTCATCGTCCTGTTCGGGGAAAACACGATGGAGTGGGAAGAATCCCTTTCTCCCGGAAAGAAGACGCGCATGGGGCAAAGACTCGGCCGTTGCCTGCCGGTTTCGGGATGAGCCGGCGCTAGAACAGTCCCTTCAATAGGGATTCCTCCGGCTCGCCTCCCACCTCCTGCGAACTTCCGCCGCAATCGGAGAATCCTGCCGGCGCGGAACCCTGGATGAAAGGATAGCGAGTCGCGCCCTCGCAGCCCTCGCCGGTTCTCAAACCCTTGCCGCGATCGATCCATACCATCTCCACGTTCTCCGGCGGATCGAGTTGTAAGGGTTCGTGGCTGATCTTGCCCATGGTGGAACCCCAGACCTGCAAAGCCCCCTGGGCGCCGGTCAGTTTCGCCGGCTGATTGTCGTCCCGCCCAATCCACACCACGCCCAGATAATCACCGGTGAAACCGGCGAACCAGCTATCGCGCAGATCGTTGGTGGTGCCGGTTTTGCCGGCCACGTTGAAATCGGCGGGTAGATAGGAATAAACCGACTTGGCCGTGCCCGAGCGAGCCACTTCCTGCAGCACGGTATCGAGCAGATAAACCGCACCCGGGTCGACCGATTGCTTGACGTTCAGGCCATAACGGTGCAATGGCTTGCCATCCTGGGACACCACCGACTGGATGGCTTTCAGTGGCGTGACGAAACCGTCGCTGGCCAGAGTTTGATACATCTGCGCCACTTCCATCGGGGTCAACTCGCCTACTCCCAACAGGGTGGAGGGAAATACCGGCATGGAACGCTCCACCCCCAGGTTGTGCAGGGTCTTCACGGTATGGGCCACGCCCACGCCCATGCCCACCCGGACCGTCGCCAGGTTGTAGGAATGGGCCAGGGCCTTGTGCAAGGGAACCGGGCCATGCTCCTGGCCATCATAGTTTTTCGGCGTCCACGCCCCTCCACCCGGATTGGAAAGGCGCAAGGCAGTATCCTGCAGCGAAGTGAGCACGGTGTATTTTTGCGGATTGGACAGGGCGGTCAGATATACCACCGGCTTGTACAAGGAACCGATCTGCCGCACCGAATCCACCGCCCGGTTGAAACCGGCGGATTTGGGATCGCGCGATCCGGCCAGGGCCGCGATCTCCCCCGTGGTTCTGCGGGTGATGACGGCCGCGGTTTCCAGCGCGCCATCGCTGCGGGTCTGTTTGTCCAGCTTCTTCAGGGTGGAAGCGATGGAGTCCTCCAGACTGTCCTGGGCCTCCACGTCCAAGGTGGTGAATATGCGCAGACCTTCCGAGGTCAGATCCTCGTTGCGGTATTCCTGTTGCAACTGGCGTCTGACCAGATCGAGAAAGGCCGGATAGCGGCTGATGGCCTGGTGGGGGTCCTCGACCACATCCAGCGGCTTGGTCTTGGCCTGTTCCGCCTGGGCCTTGGTGATGTAGGCCTGCTCGGCCATCTCATCCAACACCAAGTCGCGGCGCTTTTTCGCCTTGTCCGGAGTTTTGATGGGATCGTAGAACGAGGGGCCCCGTACCAGGGCCACCAAAAGGGCGGCATGCTGCAATTCCAGCTCGTCCAGGGAACGGCTGAAATAATAGTCGCTGGCCAATCCGAAGCCGTGGACGGCGCGCGCGCCATCCTGGCCCAGATAGATTTCGTTCATGTAGGCTTCGAGGATCTCGTCCTTGGAATAATGCGCCTCCAGCAACAGGGCCATGATCACTTCATTGAGCTTGCGCACCAGGGTGCGCTCCGAATTCAGATAAAAATTCTTTACCAATTGCTGGGTCAGGGTGCTGCCGCCCTGGACGAAACCGCCTGCGCGCATGTCGGCCCAGAGCGCGCGGGCGATACCCTTGGGCGAGACGCCGAAATGATCGTAGAAATCCCTATCCTCCACGGCGAGGAGCGCGTTCACCAGCGGCTTGGGCGCCTGATCCAGCTTGATCAGGATGCGGTCTTCCTTCAGTGCGGGATAAAAACTGCCGATCTGGATCGGCTCCAGGCGCAGCAGGGATAATTCCTTGCCCTCATCCACGTCCTCCAGGGTTTCAAGGGTGCCGCCCGAGAAAACGATGCGCATATGGCGCGCCGGCTCGGTCTTGTCCCAAAACTTGAACTCGCGGGTATTGAGGGTGATCTCCCCACCCAGTCTGACATAGCTGGCTTGGGTGGAAAGCGCGGGATCGGCACGGTATTTCAATTGCTCCAGGATGGACTCCAGATCGGCGGCATCCATCTCCAAACCGGCGTACAGTTCCACCGGGCTGGCGTAGACCCTGGCCGGCAGTGCCCAGCGCTTGCCTTCGAACTGCTGTCGGACGGTGTAGTCCAGGTAAAAGACGTAGCCGCCCAGGATGAGGATGACGACCGGCGCCAGGATGAACAAAATCCGCCTGAGCCAGCCAAATCCGCCGAATTTTGCGGTTTTTGGTTTGGATCTAGCACTAGGACGGCGTTTTTTGGGGGTGGACATCGTGAACATGAAAGGGAAGTTGAGCGATTCGAAACGAGGCCGGGGGCCCTGGCATCAAGGCCGGTTGCGCAGGATCAGCCCGGCCAGCGCCCGGGCATGATCCGACCTGGCGTTCAAGGCCGGGATATAGCGGTATTGTTCGCCTCCCGCCGCCAGGAAGACCTTGCGGTTGGCGATGGCGATTTCCTCCAGGGTTTCCAGGCAATCCACGGCGAAACCGGGGCAGACCACATCCACCGCCTTCACGCCTTCGCCGGGCAATGCCTTGAGCAATTCCACACAATATGGCTTGATCCATTCCGCCTTGCCGAAACGCGACTGGAACGCCAGCTTCCAGTCATCGTCCGCCAATCCCAGCCGTTTCGCGATCAGCCGGG
Source organism: Methylococcaceae bacterium (assembly GCA_028711365.1). Taxonomy (GTDB): domain Bacteria; phylum Pseudomonadota; class Gammaproteobacteria; order Methylococcales; family Methylococcaceae; genus Methylumidiphilus. Next base: position 140 of record JAQTSI010000200.1, on the reverse strand, counting down.
CGGAAGTCTGGCAGTGCTGGTAGTAGGGATCGCCCAATCTGCGGCTGCGCTCCGGCAGGCCATGGAATGACATCACCAGCAGGGAAGCTCTGCCATGATCCTGCCAGAATTGGGCGATGCTGGAACACACCGCGTCGATG
>JAQTSI010000199.1 GCA_028711365.1 Methylococcaceae bacterium | reverse complement strand
GTAACTTATTGCTTACTCTATGGTTCTTCGTAGCAACATCTGTCCCAGGAGGTCGCATTCGAAAAAAAGCAACCAATGCACAGGGGCATCTCGTGGGGTCCGAACTTGGCCGACTGTACAAACAGCTAAAGGTCCATAAAGCAGCCGATCGAATGAATCCAAGGCCGAGTACAGGTGTCTGCTATGGCCGATATCCAGCCGTTTGCATACATTCTCAGGCCACCGGATATTAGGCAAGTCGCCCTTTCATCAATCGGTCAATCGGGGTAGCGTGGTTTCGTCAGGACGGGCGGCATAGCGCGGCGATGAAAGTCGAAAATTTCACATCTGGATGAGGTGAAGTTTAGGATACCTCGAAAAACCTTGCACTTCGACAAGTCAAGTGCGCTCGGATTCATGCATATCAAGGGGCTACGTTCGTGTCGAGCCATGAACGGAAACAGTTTTTCGAGGCGCCCTTTACTCCAGGGAGTGGATGAACGTCGGTCTCCAGCTCTCCGTCGAAAACCGCATAAGCCGCGATCGGACATCTTCCGGATGGGTTCCCATGAAATCCACGGCAACCGGAGTAACGGTTCTATCGAATCCGTCTTCCGCATAATCCTGGCCGCCATGGGAAGGATCGTTCCCGTCACTGGAACGAACGTTCCCAGTACGGAAAAGAGCGTTACCATCATCGGAACGAACGTTTCGAACATGGGAAAGATCGTTTCCATCGTTGGAACGTACGTTCCCACCATGGGAAAGAACGTTTCCATCATTGGAACGTACGTTCTCAGCACGGGAAAGATCGTTACCATCATCGGAACGTACGTTCTCAGCACGGGAAAGATCGTTACCATCATCGGAACGTACGTTCCCAGCACGGGAAAGAACGTTTCCATCGTTGGAATGAACGTTCCCAGCATGGGAAGGAACGTTTCCATCGTTGGAACGAACGTTCCCGGCATGGGAAAGAGCGTTACCCTCATCGGCATGATCGTGATGATACTCTGCAGCATCTTGCTGGCCGTCATGATGGACATGAACGGCGTGATTCAGAGCCGGATCGCCATTTCCATTCACGTAATAGGCATGATTCGGCTCCGAATCGGTCTTCGCAAGTTGGCATCCGCTCGCCGACAAAGGCTGGCTCCCAAGTGGGGGCTTGGGAGCCCGTAGACCCGTAGCGAGATGGCGGCGAAGGATTGCCGCTCTATTCAGTAACAATCCCCCGGCAGAGCCGGGGGCTTTCCCTATTATTAGATCAGGGTGTGGTGTCTCAGATATATTGGCACAGAGGGGACTCCATCATTCGCTCGTTCCCCAACTCCAGTTTAGGAACGCCATCCAGAACGCGGGAGCTTGCAAGACTGGGGGATTCCCGATCAAAAGGTCGGTAATCTGCCGCCTGGCCCGCTCGATCTGAATGACGCCGGGCTAAAGAGAGAATAGATCATATTGGCGGAAGGTGGGTTGTCCGTCCTCTTCACTCAGGGCCGAAAAGCTCACCCCCAGCAACCGCACCCGGCGTGTCCCGGCTTCGGTCTTGCCCAGCAATTCGGCCAAATGCGGGATGACATCGGCCAAATCGAAGAAGGGCCTGCTCAGAGTCTTGCTTCGCGTCACCAGAACGAAATTCTCATAGCGGACCTTGAGGGTCAAAGCGCGGGCGGTGAGGCGCTTTTGCGCCAATTGCCGCAACAATTCTCCGGCCATGGTTTCCAGCCTGGCCAGCATCTCGACTTTGTCGTCGAGATCGGTCTGGAAGGTCGACTCCTCTCCCATCGATTTTCTTGGCCGGGATGGCACGACGGGGCGCTCATCCAGCCCGCGGGCAATCTGATGGTAATGCCGGCCGGCCTTACCGAAATGCAGCGACAATTCTTCCAGCGAGCGGGCTTTCAAATCCTTGCCGGTAAGAATACCCAAAGCCTGCATCTTCGCCTCGGTCGCCTTGCCGATGCCGTGGAAACGACCGACCGGCAGATTTTCGACGAAACCGGGGCCTTGTTCCGGCGTGATCAGGTATAGCCCATCCGGTTTGTCCAGGTCAGAGGCGATCTTGGCCAGGAACTTGTTGTAGGAAACCCCGGCAGAAGCGCTCAGGCCGGTCGTTTCACGAATGCGGCGCTTGATCTCCCGGGCGATGAGGGTAGCTGAGCCCTGATAAGCCTGGCAAGCACTCACGTCGAGATAAGCCTCATCCAGGGAGAGCGGCTCCACCCGTTCGGTGAACGTCAGCATGATCTGCCGGATTTGCCGGGAGACTTCCCGATAGGCTTCGAAACGGGGACGGAGAAAAATAGCGTGGGGGCAGAGGCGATAGGCTTGAGATGAAGGCATGGCGGAGCGGATGCCGAAAACCCTAGCCTCGTAGCTACAGGTGGAAACTACCCCGCGGGAATCCGGTGGTCCACCCACCACCACCGGGCGGTTGCGATATTCGGGAAAATCGCGCTGCTCCACGGCGGCGAAGAAAGCATCCATGTCGATATGGATGATTTTGCGCGGGCCTGAAATCTCTGCCATGGTGAAGCGGCCCCCTGCGCGTGCTCATTCCTTATCGGGCCATAGGGTATGAAAGGGAAACGGCATGCGTTCGGTCTTGTACGTCATGAACAGCAGCATCCGGTGAATCCAGCCGGATAGGGCTTCCCCCCAGCCGACGGCCATCCTGCTCGCCCGCCCGGTGAAGATATGGTGGATGAGCTGATAGATCACTACCAGCCAGGTCATCCAGCGGACGAGGGTGAACAGGACCAGCAACACGAGCATGAAAAACAAGCGCGCGAAGACATTGATGGGATAGTGGGATTCGAGGCTGGGATTTCTCATCATTTCGGGCCAAAAAATCGGCGGAATGCCTCCCACTCGGAAGGAATTCCGCCTGGTGTTTTAACCTTGTTGCAATAGATTACGCAGATCGATGGTGGCGGCGTTGGCGCGGGCGATGTAGTTGGCCAGAGTCAGCGAATAATTGGCGAACAGGCCGAATCCACCGCCATTGAGGATGACCGGGCTGAGATAATCCGCCTGGCCTTCTTCCAATTCGCGGATGATCGCCTGCAGGGAGACCAGCGCCGTCTTGTTGCCCAAGATGTCGCGGAAATCGAATTCCACGGCGCGCAGGATATGGATCGTGGCCCAGCAATAGCCGCGCGCTTCGAAGAAGATGTCGTCGATATACCACCAGGAAGTCTTGGCCACCACCCGGGACTCTTCGAACGCAGGGATCACCGGGAGCACCTCGCCCGGCTTGCCGCTAGCGGGAGGGGGCGCGGTGGCGCTGGGAGTGCCGGGGCTGGCGCCGCTGGCGCTGGCGCTCAATCGGTTGGACAGACTGCCTAAGCGTTTTTCAAGAATTTCCAGATATTGGCGCAGATTATCCGCGCGGGAATAGAACTGGGCTTCGTTGCTGGTATCACTGGGCGGGGGACCGACTTTTTTTCGCAATCGATCACGATAGCGCTCCATGGCCTCGATACCCTTGGAATACTCCGATTCGGAGGAGGGCAACTGCCAGGACTTATGATCGAAATAGAACATGGGTTCGGCCTTGGCCAAATCGGGATCTTCCTTCGATTGCGACTGGGCGCGGGCGATATGGTTACGCAAGGCCGAGGTGCCATCGCGCAAGGCGGTCAGTGCGCCATATTCCCAATTGGGCATGTTGTCCTCGAGCACGCCCGGCGGAAACATATCATTGGCGAGAAATCCCCCCGGTTTGTTCAACAGGGTATCGGCGATATGAACGAGCGCCGAGGCATAGGCATAACCCAAGGGTAATTCCTGCCGATTCTCGACTTTGGCATCTTTCATCGATACGGCCAACACGTCGAAAGGTTCTCCTTCGCTGCCCCAGTATTCGGCGATCGCAAATAACAAAACACCGATCAGCGTAATCGACATTCCCGCCATCCAAAATGGCCCTTTTTCCTTCATGAGTCTCGCGACAAGCGTCAAGGGTGGCTGTTCCTGGCTTGCTGATGGTTTTGGCGCTGACATGCTTTAGTGTCCTGTGGCGATTTCCGAAGCGGGCCGATTATATCTCATTCGGGTCTTGCTTGCAGACTCTCTCGCCGGCGCGATCCGAAACGACATCGGTCGAATTCCGCGTGATGGCGATGGGATGAAGGCTCATGGCTTTGAGCCAAACCGAAACTCCGCTCATTCTGCCTGGAATGCCCTGCCCCTTGCCTCCGTGGCGACAATCCTGCCTTGTCACTGCCGCCACAGCGGCAAGCCCATCTCGGATACATTCCTTATATTGATTGAATAACAATAGCTTACAGCGTGGCATGGGATTCGCTTCCCCGCTAATAAACGCCCATCGACAGAGGGGCGAAAGCCGATCAACGCCATCTTGGGGTCAATATGCAGTCTATCCTTGCTTCACCGAAATCGAACCGATTATCCCGACCGGCCCAACGCGCATGGCTTCTGGCGCTGGCAAGCACCCTCCCAGCGGCGGCATTCGGGCTCAACGCGGGCACCGATCTGAATTTGAGCTTGAAACCCATCGCCGGCGGGATGGCCGGCGCGGCTCATGTGCGTCCGCAGGAGGTTTCCGCGGCGCTGTTCGGCAATCCGGCCACCCTGACGCAATTCAAGGGACTCAACTTCGGCTTCGGCGCCGCCCTTTTGGAGCCGATCGTCGACAATTACCAGAGCCATGGCGGTTTCAGCCATCATTCCAGCAGCCGGGCCCAGGACTATATCGCACCGGATTTCGCCCTGAGCGGCGAAGTATTGCCCGGTGTCGTGCTGGGGGGCGGGCTGGCGGTCGATTCCGGATTGGGGGCGGACTATCGCAGCCAGCCCATCAGCGCCGGTTCCGGACTCGGCGGCAAAGGTCCGGGGGGTGCGGCCACGCTGCCGCTGCTGGTGGAATTGCTGTCTTTCAGCGCCAATCTCGGCGGCGCCGTGGAAATCACCCCCGATCTTTCCCTGGGGGCGGCACTGAGCCTGGGATTCGGCTTGGGTCAGTTGGGCACCGGCGGCAACAGCTCGGGCCTCGCAGGCCTGACCGGCAATTTTGGCGGAACCACGTCCAGCGTGCATGACTATTCCCTGCGCGGCTCCCTGGGCGCCACCTATCGGATTGCGCCCGGCGTCACCCTGGGCGCCTCGTTCAAGACCCCCCTGGAATATCACTACCGTAAAGTGCTTTCAACCACGATTAACGGTAGCGAGTATGAGCAAAGCACCCGGCTTGCCCAGCCCCTGGAAGTGGTATGGGGGCTCGCGACAGAAATAAGCCCCGACCTGTTGCTGGAGGTCGACGCCCTTTGGAAAAACTGGTCGGGGTCTTCGCTTTACCGGGATGTGTATGACGATCAGTTCCAGGCCCTGCTCGGCGCCCAGTACCGCTTGCAAGACTGGCAATTTCGGGCCGGTTATGGCTATGCCAGTGAAATCTTGCGTAAGCACCCGAACGGTACGGTAGGCGATTTCAAGGGGCTCGGCACCTTGCCCCTGGATACTGCCGTACCCGGAGTACTGAATCAAAACGATCTGGTCAAGGTCGTGCAAACCACGCTGGGCCCCGTCGTCTGGCAGCACACCCTGACCGCCGGCTTGGGTTATGCCTTCAGCCCGAAATTCCGGCTGGACGCCTTCGGGGCCTATGCCTTCGAGGAATCCGCCCGGCGCGATACGCTGGCATTGGGAAATTACCGGGTCGACGCCAGCGAATGGGCGTTCGGCGCCGGCGCCAACTTCAAGTTCTAAGCGCACCGGCGAGCCGGCTGTGCCTCTCCTCTTTTCAATCCTACTCAAAGGTAAATATCGATGAGCAAACTCAAAGTCGTGGTCGTCTCGGGTAATCTGGGATCGCCTTCGAAGACGCTGATCCTGGCCGAACAGATCCTGGAGACCCTCAAACGCCAAGCCAATGTGCAGAAGGAAATCCATCAGTTAGCCGAACTCGCCCCGTTGATCGGGCCCGCCCGCCATCCCGGCGAATTGGGCGATTTTGCTCAAGCGGCGCTCCTATCCATCGCATCGGCGGATATCCTCATCGCCGTGACCCCGGTCTACAAAGGTTCCTATACCGGCTTGTTCAAGCATCTGTTCGATTTTCTCGACCCCCAAGCGCTGAACGAGACACCGGTGATTCTGGGCGCTACCGGCGGCGGCGATAAACATGCGCTCATCATCGAACATCAATTGCGGCCTCTGTTCGGCTTCTTCGGCGCCTTGACCGTTCCTTCGGGTATCTATGCCTCGGAGCAGAACTATGATGGCTCCCGTTTCTCCGATCCGGCGATCCTGGAGCGTATCGAAGCCGCCGCCCGGCAGGCGCTCGCCGCCGCACGCTCCCGCGCCGAGCGAGACCGTCAAGCCAAAGCTGCCTGAAGGAGAATGCCATGCCCACGATTGATTACGAAAAAATCCGCACCGAAATCCGCGGCCTGGTGGACGATGTCATTCGGCCCAACGCGGAAAAAATCGACGCCGAGGGAATCTTCCCGCGGGAAAACCTGCTCGCCCTGGCCAAAGCCGGCTGGAATGGGGTGCTGATCCCGGAAGAATATGGCGGACTGGGACTGGACCATGTGGCTTTCGCCATCGCCGCCGAGGAGATCGGTCGGGCCTGCGCTTCCACCGGGCTGGTTTATGTCATGCACACCGGGGCGGTGCAAACCATCAACCTGTTCGGCAACCCCGATCAAAAGGAGCGTTGGCTGAAACCGGCGCGGGACGGTCTGATCGGAACCTATTCCACCAGCGAGAAAGCCTCCGGCGGCCACTGGTGGTTCAACTTCAGCCAGGCGGCCTGGGATGGCGGCGAGCACTATCGGCTCAATGCCGAAAAGTCCTTCACCACCAGCGCCGGACAGGCCGATTACTACCTGTTCCAGACCCGTTCGCCAGGCGCCCTGGGCCCCACCGACATCAGCTTCTTCATCGTCGACTCCAAGCTGGATGGAATCTCTCACGGCAGTTGGGAGGCCTTGGGAGTTCGGGGTAACCACAGCGGACCGATCTCCTACCAGAATGTCCGCGTCCATAGCCGCGATCGTCTGGGCGCCGAAGGCCAGGGCAAGGACATCGTGTATCACGGCGTCTCGCCGGTCTATCTGATCGGCCTGGGCGCAGTCTGGCATGGCGTGGCGCGGTCGGCGCTGGAGCGGGCCGCCGATCATCTCACCGCCACCCACCATCGGGACTTCGACCGCAAACTGTCGGATTACCAGGTGTTGCGCCAGCAATTGGGGGAATCGAAAGTGCTGGTGGAAAGCCTCAAGCCCTGGCAGAACGAACTGGCCCGGCAACTGGACCGGTTGCAGGAAGCCGGCCAGCCGCAGGGGCAAATCCTGATTCCGCTTACCGAATTCAAGGTCCATGCGGCGGAGGTGGCCAATATCTCGGCCCGTAATGCGCTGGATGTAAGCGGCGGGTATGGCTACAAGAAAGGCCCCCTGGAGCGCATCTTCCGCGATGCGCGCGCCGGCATCGGCATGGGGCCATCCAACAACATCGCCCGCGAATGGATCGGCAAGGTGCTGGTCGGCCTGCCGCTGGAGTTATTCGAAGCAGGCGGCGAATGAACCTCGAACCGGGCCACAATTTGATCGTCCCATCCGCCCGAACGGATCGGACACCCTCCATCAATCCCTAGGAGTTCGACATGTCACAGCAAGCCTTGAAGGCTACATTGGAAAAAACCATTGCCACCCTGCAGAAAAATCCTGCGGGTGGGCATTTGGTGTTCAGAGCGCACACTCGCCTGCTCGATGGCGTGCGCTGCTTAGCCGAAGTGCGGGATTTTCCGCCGCTGATCGTCGATGAACCCAGCGAACTGGGCGGATCGGATGCCGGGATGAATCCGGTCGAACTGGTGCTGGTCGCGCTCGGCACCTGCCAGGAGATCATGTATGCCGCTTATGCGGCGGTCCTGGATATCCCCTTGGACGAGGTCACGGTGACGGCCAAGGGCTATCTCGATCTCCACGGGCTTTTCGGCTTGCAGGAGTCGGTGCCTGCCGGCTACCAGAAGATCGGCTTTGAAACCGCCCTGAAGAGCCCCGCGGACCCCGCAACGGTCCGGAAGCTCGTTGCCATCGTGGAAGGGCATTGCCCGGTGCTCGACACCTTGACCCGTCCCGTCGAAGTGAGCGGCACGGTCACTCTCAATGGAACGCCACTGGGCGTTCCGGTCAGTCATGCCGCATGAGGTATACCACCATGAGCCCATTTCCCCCTTCCAACGACCCCATCCAATTCGCCTACTGGGTGCCCAATGTCAGCGGCGGCCTGGTCATCAGCAAGATCGAGCAGCGCACCGGTTGGGACATCGACTACAACCGTAAACTGGCGCAACTGGCCGAACAAAACGGCTTCGACTACGCTCTCAGCCAGATCCGCTTCACCGCTGGCTATGGGGCCGAGTATCAACATGAATCGGTGTCCTTCACCCATGCCCTGCTCGCCGCCACTCAAAAGCTGCGGGTGATTGCCGCCGTCCTGCCCGGCCCCTGGCATCCGGCCCTGCTTGCCAAGCAGATCGCCACCATCGATCATCTGACCGGCGGCCGTATCGCGGTCAACATCGTCAGCGGCTGGTTTCGCAGCGAATTCACCGCCATCGGAGAACCCTGGCTGGAACACGACGAGCGCTACCGGCGCTCCGAGGAATTCATCCGTGTGCTCCAGGGCATTTGGACCCAGGACGATTTCACTTTCCTCGGCGATTTCTACCGCTTCCATCACTACTCGCTGAAACCCAAGCCTTTGCAGAAACCGCATCCTGAAATCTTTCAGGGCGGCAGTTCCAGGGCGGCCCGCGACATGGCCTCGAAGGTGTCCGACTGGTATTTCACCAATGGCAACACGATCGAAGGCATCAAGGCCCAGGTCGATGACATTCGCACCAAGGCGGCCAGGGAAGACCACTCGGTCAAGATCGGCGTCAATGCTTTCATCATCGCCCGCGACACCGAAACGCAGGCCCAGGCGGTGTTGGCCGAGATTCTCGACAAGGCCGACCCCGAGGCGGTCAATGCCTTCGGCCAGGAAGTGCAGCAAGCCGGCAAAGCCTCGCCCGAAGGCGAGGGTAATTGGGCGTTATCCCGCTTCGAAGATCTGGTGCAATATAACGATGGCTTCAAGACCGGGCTCATCGGCACCCCCCAGCAGATCGCCGAACGTATCCAGGCACTGAAGGCGGTGGGGGTCGATCTGGTGCTGGCCGGTTTTCTCCATTACCACGAGGAGATCGAGTATTTCGGCAAGCGGGTGTTGCCTAGGGTGCGGGAGCTGGAATCCGCCGG
>JAQTSI010000006.1:17232-40746 GCA_028711365.1 Methylococcaceae bacterium | reverse complement strand
GAAGCAGATAAGGGAACTGGGGGGGACTATTGTTGGGATACCCGTTGGCCGTGGCCGCGGGCAGGAAAAACCGGTTAGGCCAAGTCGGGCAAGGAGCCGACGCATGCCACTGGTCGCAGACGGCAAAACTCCGCGCCAACGCGCTCAACACCGGCACTTGCGCGGGCGGAAAATAATGCATGATATCCCGCGCCGCGCCGCCATTTTTGGCGTAGTTATTGGCAAAGCCCTGCATATTCGGCACTTGCGGCCCCGGCGTCTCGTTCCCAAAAATTTGCTGCGCCATGTCCACATACAACTCGGCGGGATCGGGCGTGGGAATCGTCAGGGTTTGCTGGTCCGGCGGGGCGTCAGACCACACCGGGATGGTTTCCGATGGCCCACCCGGCGGATCATAAGGATTGGTTTCGGTGCCGGTCAGGCCGTTGAATGCAGGATCATCAGGGTACAAGCCTCCCAACAAATTGTCGAAAGAGCGGTTTTCCAACATGAGCACGATGAAGTGTTCGATCTTATCCAGTCCAGACATAACGATTCTCCTCAGCTATCAACTCAGTTTCGCTCGTCCCCAAGCTCCAAGCTTGGGGACGCTGCCTTGGAAGCTCCCGCTTCCGATCCGGAAACTCGGGAACCTGACGGAATTAGACATCGATTTTGTAGTTCAATTTTACTTCGTCGCCATGCATGCCCCTGAATCCCCAGTTGCATGCCGGGCTTTCTTGGATACATATTTCGATATCCTGGTGCTGGATATTCACCTCGTCTCTAATCTTGTCGAACAGCAGCCTGATTAACTTCTTTCTCGCTTCGACCGAGCGGCCTTCGATCATGGCGATTTCGATGATCGTATAGGCATCGGTGCGACCCGCAGGATAAAGCATATCCTCCTTTTCCATCAAGAAAAAACGGTGAGATCTCTTGTCGGCGGGAAACTGCAAAGCTTCCATCACGCACTCATGGATGACCTCCGACAGGCGCTCCCGGACGGGCGCCAGTTTTTCCTTGATACCGTAAATCTTTATTTGCGCCACTGCTTATCCTGTATGGGTTGATTGGCTCGACTCATTGTACGCCGAAACGCCAGGCGTCAATAAAAGCATTGCGATTCGGCGTTGAGATGAGCCGACTGGATGACTAATCTGTCGACTTTTCTCTCGGCCAGGCAGGTTCCCAGCGATGCCTTGAAAACCGGCAACGCGGAGGCGGTATTGGTGAAAATGGAACCGATGCCGACGGCATCCGTCGCCATGTGGGCGCATTCCTCGACATCCTTCTTCGACTTATTGAATGCCTGCTGATCGATATATAAATAGGCATAGGTGAACTGCCTGCCGGTCTTGAGTTTGGCCTTGAATAACTGATGGGCCTCCATGGTGGAACATGGAGGCAGTTCCATTTCGCCGAGTTTGATGCGCGCATAACTCAAGACGGTGGGTTCTTTCATGATACCGCTCTTACTGGACCACACTGCGCCTTGATTGTCGGCAGGGCTGGTGCCGCGATAGATGACCAGATTCTGGTCATCCTGCAGGACCATGAAATAACTGTCCTTTTCTCCGCCGGATTTCGATTCCCAGACCACGCCTCGCTTGTCGGCGGGCCCTGTGCCGCGGTAAGTGACCAGATTGCCATCATCCTTCATGGCGAGAAAGTATTGGCCCGGCTTATCGTAGACATGACTCGCCCAAACCGCACATTTCGAACCACCCACGCAATCGCTCTTGTAAATCACCAGATTGCCGTCCGATGCTTGCTGGAGCAGGATGTATTTTCCGCCGGAAGAAACCAGCCGATCGTTCATATCAAAAATGGCGTCCTTACCGGGAGAGGCGACCAATATGGACTTGTCCGCCCCCAGTGCCGTTGAACATAACAGTCCCGAAATCATAGAAGCCATGACGAATCGTTTAGCGCGCATGTAATTCTTCCTGTATCTGTTGATCGAGTAGCATCACCTCGAGAGAGGGCATTGTCCTTCCGCTTCGCCGCTCATTCAAGCGCCGAGCGCAGGGTGACCGGACGCAGATTCGCGGCGGCTATGGCATCCAGCAGCGAGGGTAACACCTCGAGGATGACGGCATGGCCGTTACGGGTCAGTGCGGCGTTGCCGTCATGGAGGAGCAGGATATCGCCGCCCCGCAGTCCGCGCAGCAATTTCCGTTGCACCGATTGGGAATCAGCGTCGCGGGTGTCATAACCCCGGCGGGTCCAGGCCGCAAGACGCAGATCGAACCGATTCAACACCGGATAGAGCATCGGGTTGCGCAAACCGGCGGGGGCCCGGAAGAACAGGGGGCGAACCTGGGTAATCGCGGTCAAGGTTTCCTGGGCCTGTTCCAGTTCCCGGGCGAAACCACCAGGCCCCAGCAACGAGAAGTTGTGGCGATGCTGCATGCTGTGATTCTCCACGGCATGGCCGCGCTCGACGATTTCCCGGCATAGTTGCGGGTACCGCTTTGCTCTTTCGCCGATGCAAAAAAAAGTGGCTTTCGCCCCGTGATGGTCGAGTTGGTCGAGGACGGCCGGTGTGACCTCGGGTTCCGGACCATCGTCGATGGTGATGGCCACGTCTCCCCGTTGCGTGGATGGCGGCGGTAAGCAGGTCCAGTTCGGCCCCAGCAGGCCGCAACGCGGCCATAAGCCGGAAAAGGCCAATAGCGCGTGGTTGGCAGTGATGGCGCCGGCGCTCCAGGGCCAGGTTTCGGGATGCAGGCCGGTAACCGCAGCCGCCCCCAGATGCAGTAAGGCGGAGCCTTTGATGAGAAGCGGCGGGCGCCAGGGGTTTGGATTTGACATCATGAGCTTGCGAAGCAGGGTTGGCCCCGATAACCCTCGCCGGTGCCGAGCAGCGCCGCGATGAGGTTTTTCTGGATCTCCGAACTGCCGGAAAACAAGCGTCCCGCCAGGGCGTCCTGGACCAGGCCGAGCAGTCCGGTATCGTCTTCCAGGCCGGCGGCGCCCAGGATCTGCACCGCATCCAGGCTGGATTGCAGGAACGCCTCGGAGGCGTAGAGCTTGGTTTGGGCCGAAGCCAAAGTCAGCCGCAGGCCTTCATCGCAAATCCTCGCGCATTCCACTAGCCATAGATCCATGGTGTCCAGCCGCAACTTCATCTCGGCGATGCGATGGCTGATGGCCTGGTGCCGGCCCAGAGGGGTCCCACCGGATACCCGCTCCCGGCTATGGCGGATCACCTGCCGCAGTTGCCATTCCATGACCCCGGCGATGCCGGCGAACACAAAAGCCCGCTCCAGCTCCAGCGCCTTCTGGATCATCTGCGCTCCCGCCCCGACCTTACCCAATAAGCGTTCGGGGCCGAGCCGGCAGCGTTCCAGCCTGACGCTTCCGGTCATGCTGCCCCGGCAGGCATTCAGTTCCCTCTCGCGCAAGAAATGGCAGCCCTCATCCACACGGGAAACCCAAAAAGCGCTGATGCGCCCTTCCAGCTTGGCATAAATCACCAACCCATCCGCCAGGGGCACATTGGTGATGTAACGCTTCTCGCCATTCAGAATGAAACCATCGCCCTGCCTTTCGGCCAGGCTGGTCATCGCCTGCACATCCGAGCCGCAGCCCGGTTCGGTGATGGCGTGACCGCCGAGCCACTGCCCCTCGATCAAGGGAGGCAGATACTTTTCTTTCTGGACCTCATCGCCATAGAGCAGGATGGGAAACACCGCCCCCCACAGATGGGCGTTCACCGCCAGCACCAGGCCGGGATCGCGGCAGGCCTCGCCCAAGCGGCGATGGGTTCGGTACAGCGATTGGAAACCGTCGCCATACCCGCCGAAGCACTCCGGCAAGGCATGGCGCAAGGCCCCGGTCGCCGCCACGGCGCGAAACCGATCCAGGATCTGTTCCTCGCTCAAGGGACCGGTTACGGGCGAGAGCGCCGAAAAGTCGTGGCTCATGAAACCTCCAGGAGCGAGTTTATGGCCTGGTAATCGGTCTTGCCGTTGGGCAGCCTGGGCAGTTCCTCCACCAGCTGCCAGCGGCAAGGTTGCATGTAAGCGGGCAATCGCCGCTGCAGAAACTGCCGCACCTCGCCCAGATCCAGTCCCGGTTCCAGCGCCAGGACCAGGGCGGGGCGCTGGCCCGCCGTCGGATCGTTCAGGCCGACCACGACGCAACCTTTCACGCCGGGCAAGGCATGAAGAGCCGCCTCGATCTCCGCCGGCTCGACCCGGTAACCGGAACATTTCAGCATGCGTCCTAAGCGGCCATGGAACAGGTATTCGCCGCGCTCGTTGCGGCTCACCCGGTCGCCGGTGGGATACCAGCCTTCCCGATTCAGGATTTCCTGCAACCGTCCCCCGCTCCAATAACCGCTGGCCAAACCGGGGCCACGCACCCACAATTCGCCGTTCTCTTCGTGGACATGGAGTTCGCAGCCGGCGGCGGGCCAACCGATGGGAATGGCCTGGCTGGGGTCCAAGCACTGCCGATCCACCGGCCAATGACAGCAGACATTGGTTTCGGTGGGACCGAAAAAATTGTAAAGCCTCGTGGCCGACAAACTTTCGGCCAGATCCACCAGGGCCGGGGAAGGAAATACCTCGCCGGCGAAAATCAAAAATCGCAGATCGGCCAGCGGCGTCTGCGCCAGGTTTCCCTTGTAGGCGAGAAAGGCCAGCAGCGTGGGAACGGTATACCAGCCGGCGATGGCCTGCTCCTGCAGCCAGGCACTGAGACGAGAGGGGCTCAGCGTCAAACCGGATGGAACGAAATGCAGGCAGGCGCCGCGCCCCAGCACCGAATACAGGTCGAAGGTGGACAGGTCGAAGAAGAACGGCGCGCTGCTGGCGATAGGCTCTCCGCCGGCTAGGCCCAACAAGTCGGCGGCCCATTCCGCAAAAGCCGCCACGGCGCCATGGCTCAGGGCCACACCCTTGGGGCAACCGGTAGAACCCGAGGTATAAAGGATGACGGCCAGATCCGTAGATCGCACCTCGACCGTAGCGAATTCTTTACTGGGAAGTCGCTCCACATCCAGCCAGGCCACCCCTTCCAGCCAGTCGGGATCGGCCCCGAGTCCCAGCACTGTGGAAACTTCCGCATCCTTGATGATGAAAGCCAGCCGGGCAGGCGGGTTTTTCAGATCCAGGGGCACATAGCAGCCTCCCGCCAGCAGCACGCCGAACACGGCGGCCACCGCTTGGACCCCGCGGTCCAGATGGATGGCGACCCGCTGACCGGGCATGAAGCCAAGACCCTGCAAGGCAGCGGCGATGAACTGCGAACGCGCCAGCAATTCGCCGTAACTCAGCCGCAGGCCGTTTTCCCGCAGGGCGGGAGCCTCGGGGCGACAGCGGCATTGCCGCATAAACGGCTCGAGCAACATGGCTAAGCAACGGTTTCCAGCAACTCGGCATCCATCCGCTTCATGACCCGCTCCAGCCAGGATTCATCCACCGCCGGGTGCAGGTAGCTATAGGACAGGGTGAGCTGGCCGTTCGACTGTCCGATCAGCAGCGCCAGCCCCGGCGGCAGGGTCATCCAGCATAGCGTGAACAGGCCATCGACCGGCACGCCCAGGAAGCCTTCCTTCCCCCAGCGCAGATCGCCGATATCGGAAAACCATGCCGAACTCAATTCACCACCGCTTTTCTGTTTGCGTAATAACTTGGCGTAACGGGCCGGAGACAGCCATTGTCCCAGCCACATCAAGGGCAGATAGGCGAAATCCAGCTCCTCCTGCACGGTTTGCCGGTATTGCGCCAACAGATGAGCGAACAGTCCATCCCTGTCTCCCACCTGGGATCGGGTGGCGCGGGCGAACAGGCAACTGACATGGTTGCCGAATACCGGCGTGGGGGCGTTCTGCCGGCGCAGGTTGAAGGCATAGGGAACGCAGTAACCTTCCTTGGCAACGGGAACTTGAGCCTGCTCCATGGCGCGCATGAAGCAGCCGATGTAATACAGGGTCTTGCCGGCCAAGCCGGTGGTTTGCTGCGCCAGGCGGGAGATCCGTTGCGTTTCGGCCGCATCGTAGCGCCGCACCTTGAAGCGCAAACTTTGTTTGCCTTGCTCTGCGGCGGTGGGCAGAGAGCTATCCAGGCTATTGGCCTGCTCGTTATGGGATTTGGCCTTGAAGAAGAAGCGGATTTTTTTCCACAGGCTCCATTGCGACAGCTTTTCCTCGATCAAGGAAGGCGATTCCCGGAAGGCTTCGGGCTGGTTCGAGCCGAGGAAATCCAGCAGGATTTTCCCCCCACGGGCATCCAGCAGGGGGTGAATCCAGTTCAGCAACAGCAGCCCGCCCACCTCGCCGGCTATCCAGTGCAGGCTCAACGGCATGGGCTCGACGGAGGACGGCTTTCGATTGAATATCTCCAAAATGATGCGCAGGCTGTCGCCATCGGAACAGCGATGCCGCTCCAGCAGGATGCGTCTTCCGGTCGGTATCCAGAAATAGCGCTTGCCCCGCTTTTCCAGGCGGGCGCTGGCGCGGGGAAATCGTTCCAGCAGAAGGTCCAGCCGCCGTTGCAAACTTTCCAGATCCGGCTCGCCCCCCAGTTCCAGCACGAACCCGCAGTAGCCGCCCGGCATGCCGGCGTCGCGGATTTCCTGGTCGAGAACGAAGGTGAAATAGTCGGCGGGGTTGAACCGGATCGGCCCGGCTTCTTCGCTCAGGCGCTTCGGGCTTGCTGGATCCATTTTTCCAGGGCGTTCAGGCTGCGGACGTTGTCCGGTTCGATTTCCGTATCCGGCAGGGTTACGCCGAATTCCTTCTCGGCGAACATGATCAGGCGCATGATGCCCATGCTGTCGAGCCCGGCTTCCAGCAGATCGTCGTCCTCGCCGAACCGATCGGGCGCTTCATGGTAGATCAATTCTGCGAAGATGAATTTTTTCAGGGCGGCTTTCATTGCGGCGTAAAATCCTCGGCGGAAGCGGTGAAGATACAACCCCCGACCGTCCTTCGGCAAGCCCCATCAAACGGGGCGTGATTCAAGGTGATGCCTATCGAATACCGTGGAGTGGCGCATGGGTATTATCTACCTGGCCAGAAAACCATAAAACTATTATAAACAATGTGTTATCCCGATCCCGCCGGCGGCGTCAGGCTGGAAACGTTCATTCTGTGGACGCTGGTCAAGCGTGGGGTAAAAAATCGGCCATGGCCGTCATTCGAACTCAGCCTGTGATTTTTTCGAACGGCAACTTGCGGCAAATGCCCTCTCTCTCGGCAGCCCTGCGACACAAGGAGGCAGCGTCACATTGGTGTGACAATGCCAATGGAGAGTATGATTCGCCTGAAAGCCGTATTCTGGCTAAGCGGTAGGCGAGATACACCGAGTGCCAGACGAAACCTATTGAAACGTGATTGCTATCCACAATGGGAGGTTCGCCATGAACGCAGCGATCAAGATACGCAGTTTCATCCGGGGGGGCCTTGATGGGTTGAAAAAATGGTGGGACGAGTACCAGATATTCGCCGCCATCGTCGGCCTCCTCATCGGCGTGCATTTCGTGGGCGAGACCCTCAAAGATTTTTTGGACCTTGTCTGGCTGCGAACCGGAGGGGACGGGACTGAACTCTGTAGGATACTGAAAAGTGGCCTGATGAATGCCGCCCTAGGCATTCTTCCATGCTGGTGGCTAATCGCCAAGCTCAACAACAAGCTGGACGATTTCAAATGCCGAAAGGCGAAGCCCTCAAACTCGTCTGATCAAGATAAGCGCTCGTGGCAGGATCGTCTCGCCCAGTTCGTGATCCGAAAGCCTTTGCGCACCGTGACCTTCTCAGTGCTGCTGCTCCTTTTGGTCGAATGGAGCATCCACGCGCTCGAACTTCTGTTGCACGGAAATCTCAGTTTGCAGCTTCTCTGGCTCGTCGGCCTGGTGCTCGCAGTCTATATTCTGGCCCCGGCGGCGCATGGGCTCACCTTCGTCAGGATTCAGGAAGAAGAATTTCTGCCACGCAAGTTCTTGATCCTCTTCCTGTCTTATAACGACGGTGAGACCATCCCATCCCAGAATGGGATAAACGTGCTGCAGTATCAGAGATTCGAAGACGACTACTATCAACTGCGTAAGTACTGCGACGGGAAAGGGAAGCAATGGAACTGGGAGCCATGCCTGCGGGGAATCGAGCGGCAGATGGCGGAGTTGGAACGCCTGTACCTCATCGTCTCCCCAAAGTCCAAGTCCAAAGAGCAGGTCGGCGTTTTCTGCTGGCACATTGCGAGTTACCAGAATAAGGGCACCCTCAAGAACAAGAACGGAAAGAATCTCGAAGTGTTCGTGGTGGGGGATACTTCGGCGAAGCCCGTCCCGATCACTTTCCCTGAAGATAGTTCCACATTGCCGACGGTGCCGGACGATTTGTCCGGGATCGATTTCGAGGATTATGAACAAATCGAAGAGGCTGTGAAAAAGGCCGTCGATCACGCCGACAACAAAAAGGAAACGGTGATCGACATCACCGGCGGCCAGAAGCCCAACAGCCTAGTGGGCGGAATTCTGACGCTGGACAACGACCTGATCGTGCAATACATCCAGACGGGGCCGGAAAAGAAAGCGAAGTTCTACCACATCGTCCGCGGCCCGAAGCTCGTCCTATGAGCGCCGGGCCCGAGTTCGCCTGGTTTTCGTCCGGCGTTTCGTTGCGGTGCCGCGTCGCCCCGCCGGAGACGCGGCGCGGCCACGGGCTGGAGGTGAGCTACGCGCTGGTGAAAGGCGTCCCCTTGCCGGACGGCTGCCGCCTCTCCTGGCAAGGCCGGGTGCCCCTTTCGCGCCAGGCGCTGCGCTTGGGGACCCGGCTCGATCTGGAGTTTGCCCTGACCGGCGCGACGGAGGCTGTGGCCCAAGACTGGTTCAGCCGGTTTGTCGATTACGCCGGGCGGGAGGAAAGCCACTTCGAGGTCGTCGGCCGCAGCGCACCGGCGGTCGAGCGTTTCGCCCCCCGGGTTCCCGCCGCCGCCCCGGACGAGCTGTGCCTGGAAGTGCTCACGCCGCTGCGCTTCCGGCGGCCGCCACAGGCCCCTCGCACCCGTCTCGCGCCGGAAACCCTGCTCCAATTGATACAATCCCGCATCCGGCAACTGTTCGGCGCCGTCGACCTCCCCCCATTCGACGCCGGTCGCTTGAGCCTGCTGACGCATTACTGGCACTACGAGGAATATCGCCACCTTTCGGTTTCCGCCCGCCGCCGGGCCGGAGGCGATGCCGCGCATCACCAGTATTACAACGGCTGTGCGGGAATGCTCTACCTACGCGGGGAGTTGGCGCCCCTGTTGCCCTGGCTGGAACTGCTCTCCCGGTTCAACCTCGACGATGCGCGGCTATCCGCGCTCGGCCATTTCCGAATTCTGAGCCCGGCGCCGCCGGCGTTTGCCTGCGACCTCGCCTCCGCCGGGGCGCTGCGGGGCGTCGCGGTCGAGGTCTTGCGACAGAACGACGCCGCCGAAGGAATCGCCGAGACGGCCGGCCTGCCCATCGACGAGGAGGCGTTGTGCGCGGCCCTCGCCGGAGAACTCGCCGCCGGCGCCTACCAACCGGTGGCTTATCAGGGCTTCCGGATTCCCAAGCAGGGCGGCGGCGGGATGCGCTTCGTAGAACGCCTGCAACCCCGCGATCTCATCGCCCAGCAGCGTTTGCTGTACATCCTTTCGCCCATCGTGGATCACGAGCTGTCGCCCGGCGCTTTCGGCTTCCGCAAGGGCCGGTCGCGCGAAGATGCCATCGCCGCAGTCCGGGAGGGATTGCGCGAAGGTTATCGCCATATCGTCAAAGCGGACATCGAGGATTTCTTTCCGTCCATCGATCACGCCACTCTGCTCGCCGCCATCGACCGGCTCATTCCCCGCGCCGATACCGCCTTGAGGACGTTGCTCGCTCGCATCGTTGCGGCGCCGGTCCAGGAGAGCGGCATCATGCAGCCGCGTTCCCGCGGCTTGGCGGAAGGCAGTCCGCTGTCGCCGCTGTTGGCCAATCTATATCTGGACCGTTTCGACTGGGAAATGCAGGAGGCCGGGGTGCGGGTCGTGCGCTATGGCGACGATTTCGTTCTCTTGTGCCGTTCGCGCGCCGAGGCCGAGCGCGTCCTGCACCATTCCGAGGGGCTGCTGGCGGATCTTCACCTGCATCTCGCCCCGGAAAAGACTTCCATCACCAACCTGGCCGAAGGCTTCGATCTGCTCGGCGAACATATCGACGAGCGTAGCGTCGAGGATCCGATCGAGGCCCTGCTGCCGCAGAAAAAGCCACTCATCGTTACCGAACCCTATGTCATGCTGGCAACCAACGGCGAGGCGCTGGACGTGCGCCGGGCAGGTATCGTCGAACTGACGGTGCCGTTCCGCCGGATTAGCGAGCTGATCGTGTTCGGGCGCGACGTGATCTCCACCTCGGTGTTCGAACAATGTGAGCGGCACGGCGTGCCGGTTTCGATCGCGCTGGACAGCGGCCACCACGTCGCCACCTTCGTTCCAGATTCGCGCGCCGCCTACGAGTTCAATCTCCGTCATGCCCAGTGGCGACAGGGACTCTCAGCAACAGCGGAAATGGCGCTGGCTTCCGAATTCGTGGCCGCAAAGATCGATAATTACGCAGCCTACATCCGTCAACGCTATGCCGCTGGCGACAACCAAGCGCTCGATATCCTCAAGACTTGCCGCGAGGCGTTGGATTCGGCGGCGACGCTCGAAGCCGTGCGTGGCCACGAGGGCTACGCGGCGCGCGCCGTGTTTGCTTGGCTCCAGCGCCAGATCAAGCCCGCCCTGCGCCGCGATTTCTCTGCGGAACGCCGCTCCCGAGGCGGTCCCGACCGGCTGAACTCGATGCTCAACTTCGGCTATTTCCTGCTATTCGCGCGCCTCAACACCCTAGTCCGCAGCCACGGGCTCAACCCCTATCTCGGACTGCTGCATGACAGTGCCGAGAATTACGAAACCCTGGTCGTGGATTTCCAGGAGCCGTTCCGAGTCCACATCGACCGCCTCGTCATCAACCTGATCAATTACGAATCCATCGGCGCCGACGGCTTTACCCTGGCGCCTAAGGGCCTATGGCTAACGCGGCCCTCCGCGAGGACCTTCGTGCAGGCATTCGAGAAGACCTTGGGGGAAAAAATTGGCAGCGTCGTCCTGCGCGACGCTCTGCTGGCGCAGGTGCGCGCCCTGAAGCGCTGCGTGCTGGGCGAGGGACCGTTCTGGGTGTACCGTTGGAAGCCGGCGCCCGCAGCCGATCGGGAGAAGTCTTCCGAGCCGGAAGAGAGCGCCCGCTCCGCCCCCAAGATGGATAGGCCGCGTGAGCCGCAGTCCTGCGATGATGCTTCCGAAATGGCAGGAGGTAAAGATCGATGAAGGAAGCCGGTGAATTTGTGGTCGCCTACGATGTCAGCAACGACATCGAGCGCCGGAAAGTCGACAAGGTTCTCCTGGGGTTCGGGTTCCGCGTCCAAAAGAGCGTTTTTGAGTGCAAGCTGACTCGGGCGGACCAAAGGGCCGTCATAGCGGCGCTGGAGGCCCTGGATCTGCATACAGGCTCGGTGAGGATTTATCGCGTGTACGGTGGAACCCAGGTGCGGACAGTGGGAAAACCTATCAACGATCCGGACTCCGATTTCGCGTACGTCGTGTGACGAAATTCGGACTTGTTGTCGACGAACTCAAAATTCCGCTATGATGACCGCTAAGTCCGGAAAATGGCTTCTCCAACCCTTGCAGACGGAGCCGTTCGACGGACCAGAGCCCGCACAGGGCATGCGGCGCGCCTGCGTTGAGGTTCGTAATGGCGTCTGTGTTTTCTTTTTTTGCCCGCACAGGGCATGCGGCGCGCCTGCGTTGAGGTTCCCCAACCACCTCGACAAATGCCTTCTCGGCCCGCACAGGGCATGCGGCGCGCCTGCGTTGAGGCTAGAACTAGAACTTGTCGATCCCGACGCCTGCCCGCACAGGGCATGCGGCGCGCCTGCGTTGAGGTTGATTGGTTGTGGCACAACCAACAAGAATGCCCGCACAGGGCATGCGGCGCGCCTGCGTTGAGGATAATGCGTTCACTATGGCGCCTTTTATATGCCCGCACAGGGCATGCGGCGCGCCTGCGTTGAGGATTTTGAATGACGGGAAGGGGCTTCTTAGGCCCGCACAGCATGGGTATCTACACAAGTCTGAAAGTGTAATGAAATCAACTCCTTCCCCCTTGCAGGGGGAAGGGTGGGATGGGGGTAGAGATTCGCTGGACCCTGAAGCGTCGTCGTCTCATCGGCGTTCAACCCCCACCCTAACCCTCCCCCTGCCAGGGGGAGGGGACTTGTGTAGATACCCATGCCCGCACAGGGCATGCGGCGCGCCTGCGTTGAGGCGAGAAAGATGGCCCGCGCAGTCTTGACGGGGGTGAGACATCCTGTTAGGTTCCTGCCGAGGCAAACCTATCTAAAGGGCGTCAGGGGAGGGTGTACGATGAGAAAAAGAGCAGGATTTCCCATCGGCGATGTAAGAGGCCTGAGCGAGCAGCAGGTCGAGGAGCGCCGCCGTGTTCTCGCGCAGTCAATCCATGATGTTTCCACTGATGAGCCGCCAGCCGGGGCGCCCGAATCCGGGGAACCTCCCCACGGCTGGTCAACCCGCCTGATCTACACCGGCCGGCTCATCACCCCCCTCTTCGGCGGTGGCGTCGAGGCCGGAAAAGTCGATACCAAGATGCCCCTGCGCGCGAAATCCCTGCGCGGGCAACTCCGCTTCTGGTGGCGGCTGTTGGCTTCGCAAGGGGAGTTCGCGGAGGTCCGGCGTGATGCCGACGGAAAGATCGATACCCGCTGGCTTTTCCATGAGGAGCGTCGGCGTTGGGGCGGCGTGGCGGAGGAACGGAAAGGTTGGCGATCCAATATTCGAATCACGATCCAAGTCGACGATCTCGCCGCGTGGGGTACCACGCAAACGCAGGTTCGCAATTTCAAGCTCCAAGGCCAGCTCGATGGCTTGGACTATGCCCTGTTCTCGGCCAAGCAAAAAGACAAGAAGGACTTGACCCTGCCGAACGGACAAGCGTTCAAGCTGATCTTCGATCTCGACTCGTCTTCGGTCACAACACTGGAAAAGGAATTGAAGCTTACGCTACGCTGGTGGGCGAGCTTCGGTGGCTTCGGGTCCCGCACGCGGCGCGGGATGGGATCGGTGCTCATCTTGGACCCGGAAGGAAGGCCACTCGAACCGGTAAGTAAAGACGACGCTATACAGGCCAGCTGCGTCCTGAAATTCGGCACTGCCGGCGGGGACACCATGGCGATCTTGAAATACGCCATTAAGAGGCTCCAAGAATTTCGCCAGGGATCCGGCATCGGCCGGAATGGCCGGGGCCGCAGCCTCTGGCCGGAGCCGGATGGCATCCGCCGGCTGGCTCGCACGTCTCTCGATGTGCCTGCCGCCAAACCCAATGGGCCAAGAAATCATACCCCCTGCCATCTGGCAACCGGTCGTTATCCCCGCGCGGCCTTCGGCTTGCCCATCGTCTTCAAATTCATTGATGACGAAGCCACATATCAAGATCAAGAACGAGATTGGGAGAACAAAAAAAGACCGTGCCCACCCAAGAATCAGGGGACGGAATCGTTCGATCCACCTTCAGCTACGCTGGTATCGGTCGAATCGGAGCGCATGGCCAGCCCGTTGATCCTCAAGGTCCGCTACGAGCGCATGGTGCCAAACGGGAAACCGGAGTTTCAAGCCGTTGCGCTCCTGCTTCCCTGGGCCACGGAGGTGTATTCTAGGAAACTCAGGCTTCGCCATCCCGGTTGGAATGGCGAGTCCGCAAGAGAATCGGATGGCCCGCATGTCACCGAGATCGCCGACTGGTGGCCCTCCGATCTCACCACTGCCCGGTCGGTCACGGCGGCCATCCGCCCGATGTGCCAGAAGGGCGGCGGGGCGGCCCACCCGCTCCACGCCTTCCTGCACTACTTCGAGCACGGCTGATGTGGCAGTCGCTGCTGAACCGGTTCAAGCGCCGGGGTCGGGCAGAGCCGGCGGCGCCGGGCACTTATGTGATGACGATTACCTTCGGGCCGGTGCAGGGCTTCATCGCCTCGGCGCGACGGACCCGCGACCTGTGGTTCGGCTCCTATATCCTGTCTGAAGTCTCCAAAGCGGCCGCCCGCAAGCTTCGTGATGCCGCTTCCGGCGACCAGCCCCTGGCTACAGAGGTCAAACTGATTTTTCCCCACAGCGAGCAGCCGAACAAGGACTTTCGCGTGGGAAGCAAATTCAACGTGGCGAACAAGCTGATGGCGGTCGTCATCACCGATGATCCCGCGAAACTAGCCAGTACGGTGAAAGAGGCGGCAATCGGCCATTTTGTACGCATTGCTGATCACTGCCTGAAAAAATTCGGCGCCGGGAACGTGGACGAGAAGCGCTGGAATGAGCAGAAACAGGATGTGGTGGAATGTTACGCCGCCTGGGCGCCCCTGAATCGCTCCGATTACCCGGCGAGCCTGCGTCGCGCCAACGCCCTGCTCGACGCCCGCAAGGCCCTGCGCGATTTCCAGCCGGCCGCCCTCACGGCCCGGGACGAATGCGGGTTCGGCATCCCCAAATCATCCTTGGACGGGGCGCGGGAATCGGTGCTGAAATCGAAGAAGGACGATGGCTGGAATTCGGCTTTGGAAGCGCAAATGAAAGCCGCCCGCGAACGCTTCGACATCGACGAGCACGAGCATCTCGATTGCCCCGGGGTCATCAAGCGCGTGCTCGGCAAGCGGATAGCCTTCGCGGCCGTGACCCGCGTCGCCGCCCAGCCTTGGGTGGATTATCTGTGTAAGAAGCATGATCGGGAATTCAGGGCCATCGAGGCCGCCTACGGAGAATTGTTCCAACTGCGCTTGGCCACGCGGGCGAAATCCTATGATAGGCTGAAGTACGACGCCCAGTTCGTCTATCTCGACCGCCTCCAGGCCCAGCTTCGCAGGGCTGACACTGAGCCGGAACCGCTGAAAAAACTGCAACAACTGCTTGATGACATCAAGAAAAAGTCGAAAGAGCCTATCCCCTATGTCGTGGTCCTCCAAGCAGACGGCGACCGCATGGGCGCCCTGATCCAAGGACTCGGAAGCCTTGAGGCGCACCGTAAGCTGGCGAAAGCGCTCGCCGCCTACGCCGCCGATGTCCCCCTCATCGTCCAAGGGCACGGCGGGCAGTGCGTCTACGCCGGGGGCGAGGACATCCTGGCCCTGCTGCCGACGGACGGTGCCATCGCCTGCGCCGAGGAACTCGCGTGGCGCTTCGCCAAACAACTCGGCGAAGTCGATGCCGTGAAACAGTGGGTCGCTAAGAGCACGGATAACCGGCCGCCCAGCCTCAGCGTCGGCTTGGGCATCGGCCACATCATGACGCCCATGAACGTGCTGCGGGAACTGGCCCAGGCGGCGGAAAGGCTGGCCAAGGAAGGAAAGCCCGACGACGAGGAGCCCAAGAAGCGCAACGCCCTCGGCATCGTCATCCAGCCGCGCAGCGGCGCGCCGCTGGAGCATCGCGACAACTGGGGGGATTGGAACAGCCCGCATGCCTTCCCGAAGCGTTTGCGAATCTGGATCGATGCCTTCCAAAACGGAACCTTGCCCGACCGCTTGGTTTATCAACTGGGGGAGCTCATGCGACCCGTTCCGCGCGAACAGGTGTATGGGGAAATGAAGCGCCTCATCAAACGGAAAAATGTGAACGAGGATAAGGATACGGGAGAGGAGGTCCTTGCCTGCCTCAATGAATGCCTCCATAGGGTTCCACTGCCCTCGCCCGGGTTGCGCGCCCACAGCATTGACAACCCCGATCTCATCCAAGAATGGCTGGTGGCGCGCTGGTTCGCCAAGCATACGTACGCCGAGCCCGGGATGCTTGAGCCTGCGGAGGCTGCCCATGCCGAATGACGCGGTTTCTCAACAGACTTGGTGGATCGAGCCGCGCTCGCCCCTGGTGTTTCGCACCGGGCGAGTGGGGCTCAACGGCAACGCCGGCCGGAACCTGTATGCCTTTCCCTTGCCAGGCACGGTGGCGGGGGCGGTGCGGGCCGCCTACGCCGACGCCAACGGCTGGTTCGAACGGGAAGGGATGAAGGACTCACACGAAGATCTGGTGCGGGCGATCTCGGTCGAAGGCCCGCTGCTGGCCAGCCAGGCTCTGGAAGGGGGCGGGCTCAAGGTGTACTTTCCAAAACCCGCCGACGCGGTTTACCTGAAGAACGGATCGTTAGTCCAGTTGCGGAAGGCCCGGCCGCAGCCGCTCGGACCGGGGGAGGGCTGCGACCTTCCCCATCCGAAACTTGAGCCGGTATCGCTCGACACCCCGGAGCTGGTCAAGCCCATCGAATTTTTACCTTTCTGGCATCCGCACATAATGGAAAAGTGGCTGCTCGGCGAGCAACTTCCCGAGAAAGACCCGGAGTCTTGGGGCAAATGTCCGCTTCCGCAATCCTTGCGCACCCATGTGCAAATAGACCGGGCGCGGCGCGCCCATAAGGACGAGGGCTTGTTCGAGAGCGCGGGCCTGGATTTCGCGCCCCGTCTCCAGCAGATAAAAACGGACCCCCACTGGGATCACCAGTACGGCTTGCTGGTACGCGCGACGGTGGGCGAGAGTTTGGGTGAGGCCATCCACGGGCACGTCGGACGGTTCGGCGCCGATGGCCGAACCGCCCGCTTTGCCTCCGCGAACGAATGGCCGGCCATCGGGGAGAAGCTTTCAAAGGCTCTGTCGGCTCTCAAGCCGGGAAGTAGATTCCGGCTGGTCTTGGTGACCCCGGCGATTTTCCAGCACGGCTGGCGGTCGGACTTGCGAATGGAATCCACGCGCCAACGGCGAGGATTAACGGCGATTTTCCAGCACGGCTGGCGGCCGGACTGGCTGGACGAGCACGATCTGACGGGTACCCTGCCCGGACTGCCCGGCGTCAAGGTCAGACTTGTCGCCGCCGCCCTCGACCGCTGGCAGCCTTACTCCGGCTGGGACATGGAAGAGAAGAAGGTTCGCGCCATCCGCCGGCTCGTGCCCGCCGGCAGCGTATATTGGTTCGAGCTGGTCGAGGGGAATGGCGCTGAACTAACAAAACTGTGGCTGGCGCCCATCGGCGCTGCGAAATCCGACGGCCGCGACGGTTTCGGCTTGGTCCTGCCCGGCCTGGAGCGGAATCCTGAGCTCCTTTATCAATGACCCTTCAAGAAGCGCAGAGCATGAAGCAACGACTCTATTTCGTGATCGCCCGCTCCCCCCTTCACATCGGTTCCGGCGAAGGCGCGGGCATGATCGACCTGCCGTTCATCCGGGAAGCCTCCACGGGGCTGCCGTTGATCCCGGGCAGCAGCATGAAGGGCGTGCTGCGCGATGCTTTTACGCAAGAGGCGGACGGCAATGAGGCGCTGAAAAAAGAGGTCGACGACCTATTCGGCCTCGACTATCTGGATCATCCAGAGCCTTCCAAGGTACGCTCCGGGCTTCTGGTCATCGACGACGCCTTTCTGCTCTGCCTGCCGGTCCGGTCCATGAGCGGCACCTTCGCCTGGATCACCTGTCCCTTCGCCCTGCGCCGCCTCAAACGTTCCCTGGGGCAGGCTGAGGTCGCCTTACCCGAACAGAATATCCATCCCAAGGACTTCGCCATTCCGCAATGGACCTTTTCCGAAGAGAAGATCATCTCGCAGCCGGGGAGTCTCGATGCCGGTGATCGACGAGTTCTGCTCGAAGAATTGCTACTTTACTCCGTAGCGGAGGATGAAGCAGGCGAAGCCCAGGCCCGGCAGGCCCGGGACCAATGGGCGGCCTGGCTGACGAAGAACGCCGTGGCGGACCCCGACTGGCAAGAAGAGCTTAAGGAGCGATTCGCCATCGTCTCGGACGAGGTCTTCGCGTTTTTGGCCGAGACCGCCACCGATATCCGCGCCCGGATCCGGCTGGGCGAAGACGGCACGACGGCCCATCAGGCCCTGTGGTACGAGGAGTTGCTGCCGTCCGACAGCCTGTTTTGGGGCCATTGGACCGTCCTGCCGGTGCGGGCGGCGGGCCTGGAACCAGACGAGGCGGAAGGGAAGATTACGGCGCGGGCCTTGATCCTCGGCGGCAAGCAGACGGTCGGGCGGGGTCTGGTGGATTTCCGGCCGATCCCAGTTGTCGCCGGGCAACAAACATGAGCGCGCCTCGCCTACCATTCGAGACACGAAATGCAAAGCTGGCGCGCAACATTGCCGGTAAGTTGTCCCCGCGGGTGGGCTGTTTAGGCTGGGAAGACTACAAGCGCCGCGCCGTGGAATTGGGCTTTCTGGTACGGCGCAACGGCTTGGCCGCCACCGTCGTCTATCTGGCCCACAAGAATCGGTATCTGCTGGAGGACCTTTATACGCTTGACGATGCGCCTTGGTTCCGGCAGGAGGAACATGGCGGCGATGTGGGCCGGATGGTGGAGGCGATCGCCGGCTCCAGCCAACGCCAGCAGGATTACATGCGGGCGACACGCTTCGCCCTGGCGGCGGCGGAGTGGTTCAAGCGGTTGGCGGAAAGCCTGCCCGAGTCGGGTTCGACGACAGACGACGAGGCACCCACAGCGGGCGTTCAGGAAGCAGCCCGGCAAGATTCGCCGGCACCCAAGCAAATCAATCCGCGCGCGGAGCGGTTTCGGAACTGGAAGCCGAAAGCATCGTGCAATCCTGGGCAATTGCTGGCCTTCGGCTACCATGACCCGGATGAACATGTCTCGTCCTTGCTGAAGGAGATAGAGGGCTTGGAGGTGCCCGAGGTATACAAGGCGGCTTATAAGCATTGGTGCCGTCATTGCCAGCTTAACAATTACGCGATAGGCGTGGCGAAATTGCGCGACCGCGCCTTCCTCGGACTGGGTTGCGCGAGCGTGTTGGAAACCCATGTGCAACTCCACCGGGTGTTCGGGATGCCGTTCGTATCCGGGGAGACGCTGAAGGGGGTCACGCGGGCCTACGCAAAGCAGTTGATGGAAAAGGGCACGTTGACGGGTGAGCAATTCCGCTGGCTGTTCGGCGCTCCTTCCAAGGGAGACGATACGGGCGCGGCCGGTAATCTCCAGTTCCATGACGCCTGGTGGATACCGGAGGGCAAACCGCTCACCCTGGAGATCGATACGCCGCACCATCCAAAATACTACGAGGAGCAAGGGGCTAGCGACGCCACCGACTATGACGATCCCGAACCCCACCCCCACCTCGCGGTGACGGGTAGCTTTTTGGTGGCGATTTCGAGCCATGATCTGTTCGCGGCGGGGCTGGCGGTGCAAATCGCAACCAAGGCGTTGCAGACGCTCGGAGTCGGCGGGCGCAAAAGCGCTGGGTATGGCTTGGTCTCATCAATAGACTCTGATCTTACCGACGGTGACGTATGCGACGTCGGCTCACCGTGACGCGCCACCATGGCCGTCCTCTTGAATTCGCCCGTCATCACGAATGACGGTATCTATCGGTATCGAACCCTCTCAGCCTCGGAGACGCGTAGTCTAGCCCGACTTTCGCAATTCGACCTTGATTTGACGATTTTCGAGGCGATTTCCAATTCCAACCCGTTGTACCGATAGCGCCCCAGCCACATGAAGACCGGAGAAGATGTTCAAGCGTGGCTGCACGACGCCGAACAGCTATTGAACGAACGCCTGAAGCTAGGGCCGATTGGGGGCCTTCCACACCAAAGCGACATCTCCATGTTTGCTGAAAAATTGACACTGCGCACCGACAGCCAAGGCAACATAATCGGCCTGCCGCTGTTGTCCCCTAATGGAAGAGGAACGCTGAAGCTCCCCTTCCCGTTGCCATATTGGTTTGAGTGGACTTTGAATGATGCGGGTATTATTAGCCTTCCCGTCACTCACGCCTCTGTTGAATTGCCCCCAATCCACAAAGATCCCGCTGACTGCATCATCATCGCCACCGCGCAGCACCATGGCGCCTGGCTAGTCACGCGGGACGAAAGCATTCAAAAATATCCGAATCTCCATGCAGTTTGGAATTTTGCCCCGGAACGACAATAACCATGCACCCCAAACCCTCGTCAAACCCCTCCCCGTTCCCAACTCGACCAACTCGAAACCACCGTCAAAGCCGCCCCGACATCGCCGAAACCTCGGCCCGCGCGGCGATTGCCCAACTCGGGGTCAGCGAAACCACAGCCCCCGAGCATCTGGACGACAGGCAAAAGCAACTGCGCAGCCGCTTGCGGGCGCAGGGTCACCAGTTGGGCGACAATTATCAGGATACCTGCGATGATTGTCAGCTCGAGGCTTGCGCGGGTGTGCGATGCTGAACGGCAGGGGGGGTGATTCAAAGTGATGCAAACCGCAGGGAGGGCGAGGGGTTTGCGAGACCGTCGATGGCAGGGAAGCCATCGCCGAGCCTACAGGGATGTATTCACGGCGTGTCTCGCAAACCCCTCGCCCTCCCTGCGGGATTCGACCAGCATCACTTTGAATCACACCCAACGGCAGGAGCTTGTTTTGAACCGCGCCTTGATCTTGTGTAGAATTCGCTGGGTGTATCCTTACGTTAGTTTGAAAGACAGGCTCTATGCCCGCAAACCTGATCAATGAATTGAAAGAAATGCTCATCGAGGGATTGCGGCTGGAAGAGGTCAGCCCCGAGGACATTGCCCCACAAGACCCATTGTTCGGCAGCGGTTTGGGCCTGGATTCCATCGACGCCCTGGAAATCGGCGTCATGCTGGATCGCCAATACGGCGTGAAGATCACCTCCGGTGACGAACGCAACCCGCAGATTTTCGCCTCCTTGCAGTCGCTGGCGGAGTTCGTCGCCGCCAACCGTACCCGTTGAACGTGACGAGACGGATCAAACCGGTCGCCATCGTATTCCTCGTGTTCGCCTATCCGTTTCTCGGCTCCTACCTGATTCGCCAAGGCTGGAGCCATGCGATGCTGCTGCTGTTTGCAGCGCTGAACCTCTGGCGCGCTCTGCAAGCGAGCCACCCCGCCTTCCGTCGGGTTCACGGGCTGTTGGCGCTGGCCTTGCTGGCCGGGGCCTATTTTGCCGAAGCCTTCGCCGTCCGGCTGGTTCCCGCCTTCGTCCATCTGTCGCTGGCCGCCTTGTTCGCTCATACCCTGCTGCACCCTCCCTCGCTGTGCGAACGCCTGGTGCGTTTGCAGTTTCCCGAATTCAAGCCGGGCATCGCCGAGTATCTGCGGCAACTGACCGGGATATGGACGGCGTTTTTCGCCCTCAACGTCGTGGTCTGCTCCCTGTTGCCGGTCTTCGCCGACGAGCGGATCTGGGAACTCTATACCGGCGTCGTGGTTTATCTGTTGATGGCCCTGCTCGCCATCGGGGAATTTCTCTACCGTCCCCGGCGGTTTCCGGGTCTGGGCATCCCTCCCCTCCTGGAAACCCTCAAGGTCATGGTGCGGCAAGGACACCAGGTTTTCAAAGGTTTCGACGGATGAAGATCGGTATCCGTATGGGAATACTCCTGTTGGCGCTGTCCGTATCGGCATTCGCCGACGAGAGCGAACTGGCGGGGATACTCGAGCGCATCCGACAAAGCGGAGCGGCCGAATTCCGTTACCAGGAAACCCGCACCCTGGAATTGGCGGCGCAGCCCTGGCAGGGGAGCGGTTACATGATTTCGGGCGCGGACGGCAGCCTGGTGAAGTTGCAACTGTTGCCAAGGCGGATCATCATGGCCATCGCCGACGGGCAGATGGTCTACTACGACCCGGAGCAGCAGCAGCGCCAGTCCGCCCCCTTGAGTTACGCCGCAGGAGCGCTGCAGCAGATCACGGCATTTCGGGCGCTATTGCAAGGCCGCACCGAGGAACTGCAAGCGGCCTACGAGCTTAACGCACAGCGGCAGGGCCAGCACTGGAAACTGAACCTGAAAGCCAAAGCGGACCCGGCCGAGGATGCGCCGGCTTCGATCGAGATCTCGGGCGATGAAAACGAGCGCAAGCAGCAGATCCTGATCCGGCAGGAGGATGGCGAATCTGCCCGCTATCTCCTGGAGAAAACCGGGGAAGGCAAGCCGTTGGAATATTCCATCCAGCGGCTGCTACAGGAAGCCATGGGGCAATAGGCGTGTCCTTCGTCTGGAGGAAGCGCTGGTTTTTGCTGCTGTTGCCCCTGCTGTTGGCGGTCACCGGCTGGCAAATCCGCATCGAATCCGATCTGAATGCTTTTTTCACCGCCACCGACGACGAGGATTCCGCCCTCCTGGCCGGCTTGCTGCGCTCCGGCGAACTTTCCCGGCGTTATCTGATCAGGGTGGAGCCGAACACCGAAAACGAAACGGACCCCGATCGGAACGAGGCATTGAGCTTGTTCAGCGCCCGCTTCATCCGGCAACTGAGTGGGCTGGAAGGCGTGCAAAGGGTATGGCCGGCCAACGAACCTCCCCGCGACTGGATCGGAGCCATCCAGGCTTATGCGCCGTTCCATGCCGGAATCTATAGCCTGGACCCCGAGCGGGAGGGACAGGGGCTGTTCGATCCCGTCCGGCTCGACAAGCGGGCCGAAGGGCTCAAGCAGGCGCTGCTTTCACCCCAGGGCGGATTCATCAAACCCATCGCCAAACGGGACCCGCTGCTGCTGTCGCTGAACGGATTCAAGAACCTGCAGAACCCGCTGGCAAAGCAGATCAAACCGGATTCCACAGGCAGTTCCCTGATCCTGCAAAGCAGTTCGCCCGCGCTGGATGCGGAGGTGCAAAAGCGCTTGCAAACCGCCATCCGCGAATCCTTCGCTGCGCTGAACGGGGAAGCCGGCGGCTCATTCCGCCTGGCGATGACCGGCATACCGGTATTCACCGTGTTCGCCCAAGGCGAAATCAGCCGCGACATCGCCCTGGTTTCCACCCTCTCCACCCTGGGCGTGGCCCTGGTGTTTCTGCTGCTGTTCCACTCGTTTTCCGCGCTGCACTGGATGATGCTGATCCAGGCGGCTTCCTTCGCCCTGGGAACCCTGGCCACCGCCCTGGTCTTCGGCCATGTCCACAGCCTGACATTGGCTTTGGGGGCCAGCTTGATCGGCATCTGCACCGACTATCCCATCCACGTCCTGGCGCACTGCGCCAAACACCGAGGATTCTCCCCCCTCGCGGCCGCCAGGCTGCTATGGCCCAGCCTGGTGATGGGCGGTTTGACCACCATCGTGGGCTATGCGGCCTTGGGGTTAACCGGATTCCCGGGCCTCGAGCAAATCGCCGTGTTCGCCGCCGCCGGCATCGCCGCCTCCCTGGGCCTGACCCGTTGGGTGCTGCCGGCCCTGCTCGGCAAAACCTCCCTGCATCCTGCCCATCTGCCGGGCATCGTCGCCTGGATCGGCTTCTGCGAACGCCGCCGCTACCTCTTACTGGGGCTGTTCACGCTCAGCATCGCAGCGAGCCTGCTGGCCTTGCCGCAGCTACGCTGGATGGACGATCTGGAAAAACTGGCCATCGACATGAGCGAGCTGAAACATCAGGATGAGGCCATCCGCTCCCACTTCACCGGCATCGAGCCGGGCCGATTCGTGGTGGTGCAGGCCAAAGAGCTGGAAACCGCCCTGCAACGCTCGGAGGCGGCCGAGCG
>JAQTSI010000006.1:0-17222 GCA_028711365.1 Methylococcaceae bacterium | reverse complement strand
GGAGGCTCGAAAAACTGAAAGAATCCGGGGCATTGGCCGAGTACCACGGATTGTTTCCCTGGCTGGTGTCCGCACGCCTGCAAGCGGAAAACGCCGAAATCTATCAACGGGCCCTCACCCCCGAATTTCGGCAGGCCTGGAAGGCCGCCTTGACGCAGTCCGGCCTGGCGGTGGACAAGCTGGGCGAGTTGGCCCCCGCCTCGGCGCCAATGAACCCGCAGGATCTACTCGCCACGCCGGTACGGCAGATCCTCTCCGGCCAGATCATCGAGCAGGACGGCAGCGTCGCCCTGGCGATCTGGCTGGGGGAGCATGATCCCCGCCGAGTCTTAGCAAGCCTGTCGGGACTGGAAGGAGTGCGCTATTTCAGCCAGAAGGATCAGCTCAACCGCGTGGCCCAGCAACACCGGGACCGGTCGCTGGTCATGCTGGCGATCGGCGTCGTCGTCATGTCGCTATTGATTGGGCTGCAACAGCGCAATCTCGTCAAGGTGTTGCTGACCCTGCTGCCTGCCCTGGCCTCCTGCCTGTTCATCTTCGCGGCCTGGGCCCTGCTGGGGGAAGAAGTGAGTTTCCTGCATGTGATCGGCCTGCTGCTTTCGATTTCCCTGTGCGTGGATTACGGGATATTCTTCATGGACAATCGTGGGCAGGACGCCGACATCACCTACCACGCCATCGCCTCGTCCACCTTGACCACGGTGGCCTCCTTCGGCGCCTTGGGGTTGGCCAAGACGCCGACCTTGCCCATCCTGGCGGTCTCGGTGAGCCTGGGAGTGAGTTTGGGATTCCTGTTATGCCCGTTGTTGATTTCGTCCCGCAAAAGGGTATAAGCATCCTCCATGATTGTATCGGAACCGCTTCCCCCTGCCGCCATCACCGCCTACCAGTGCGCCAGCGCCGCCGGGGACGACACGCAAGCCCTCTGGTCTGGTCTGCAGAGCCATCGAAGCTGCCTTGGCCCCTTGCAATTGTTCGAGCTTCCCTTCGAAACCGTGGTCGGCGAAATCACCTCGACTTTGCCCGCCATCCGGACGGCATTGAAGGAATACGACTGTCGCAACGCCAGAGTTGCCCTCCTGGCTTTGAACCAGGGGAATTTCCGCGCCGCCGTGGAGCAGGCCATAGTGCGTTTCGGCGCGCAGCGGGTGGGCCTGGTGCTGGGCACCAGCACTTCGGGCATCTACGATTCCGAGGCGGCCTACGTGTATTTCCTGCGCCATGGCACCATGCCGGCGGATTTTCATTTCATGAAACGCCACGCCGCCCAGGCCAGCGCCGAGTTCCTCAAACTCGAGTTGGGATTGCAAGGCCCCTGTTACGCCATTTCCACCGCCTGCTCCTCCAGCGCCAAGTCCCTGGCTGCGGCGCAAAGGCTGCTGGGCTGTGGCTTTTGCGATGCGGTTCTGGTCGCCGGGGTGGATACCCTGTGCCGCTTGACCCTGCGCGGTTTTCACAGTCTGGATTTGATTTCCGCCGAACCCTGCCGGCCCATGGACATTCATCGCAACGGCATCAACATCGGCGAAGGAGCGGGTTTATTATTGCTGGAACGGGCCAGCCAGGGTAATGCCCATCTTCCCCGGCTGCTGGCGGTGGGCGAATCCTCCGACGCCCATCACATGAGCGCTCCCCATCCGCAAGGCGAAGGGGCCGCCGCGGCGATGCGCCTGGCTTTACGCAGGGGTGGGCTGGAACCTGGCCAGATCGACTACATCAAGCTGCATGCCACCGCCAGCCTGCTCAACGATAGGGCCGAAGCCCAGGCCATCGCCGCCGTCTTTGACCATCCCCCGCCCTGCAGCGGGGTGAAAGGATTGCTGGGCCATACCCTGGGCGCCGCCGGGGCGGTGGAAACCATCGTCTGCCTGCTGGCCATGGAAAGAGGATGGCTGCCCGGCACCTGCGGCCTGGAAGAAATCGACCCGCAATGTCCTTGCCCGGTACTGGCCGCGCCACGCGGGGGCGTGCGCCTGAAGCATGTGCTCGGCAACGCTTTCGGATTCGGCGGCAACAACGCCAGCGTGCTGCTGCAAGCCGGGGGCGATTGCTGATGGAATGCCTCAGCCTGCTGGGATTCGGCGCCTGCAGCCCCGATCCCGAACTTCGGGAAAGCCTGAGCTTCCCTTCCGTCGACATCGACCGAAGCTCGATCCCCCCCCTGTTGCGCCGCCGCACCAGCCAGGCGACGCAGATGGCATTCACCGCCGCCAACCGGGCCTGTAACCAGGCGAACCGCTCCCCCGCCGAATTGCCGGGGATATTCGCCAGCGTGGGCGGAGAAATCCAGGTGACCGATCGGCTCTGCATCGAACTGGGCAAACCCGAGGGCGTCGTTTCGCCCACCGATTTTCACAATTCCGTTCATAATACGGCGGCGGCTTATTGGAGCATCGTCCATCGCTGTACCCTGGCCGTCTCCGCCCTGGCGGCCGGCCATGAAACCTTCGCCATGGCCCTGCTGGAATCCTGGTGCCAATTGGCCGATCGGGGCGGAGAATTGCTGCTGGTCTGCTATGACGAATCATGGCCTGCCTATCTCTCCGCTCCCCTGGGCGAGCCGGCCTTTGCCTGCGCCCTGGTGCTGGGCGCGGGAGCCCGGGACGAAAGCATGGTGGAAATCGGCAGGCCCCAGCCCGGCCTGTCGGAAACCTACCCTGCTTTCCTGCAAGATCTGATCGGACGAATGCCCGTCGCCGCCGCCATTCCTTTACTGACGGCGGCACAGGAAGGCGGGAATAAACGCGAGATTCCGCTTGGCGCGAACTGGCAAGTCCAGGTCAAGCCTTTAACTTTTCGAGGTGCGACATGAAGACCCTGTACTCCATCCTGTTGCTTTTAGCCATTTCAGGCTGCGCGGCCCATCGCGCCGAAATCGCCCAGCGCGCCCGAAGCGAATTGGTCGGGCTCTCCAAAACCCAACTCTTACAATGTATGGGTCCCTCCCAGCGCCAAGAGCGATCGGAAAGCGGGGAAATCCTCATTTTCTCGGGCGCCACCCCCAATTATTCCTGCCCCCTGAGGATGGGCGAAACCGAACCGCCGCGGCGCTACTGCGAAGCGGCGTTTGTGCTCGAAAACGGCGTCGTCAAAACGGTAGGCTACCGGGAACCCAACGGGAACATCATCACTCAGGCCGATCGATGTGCGTTCCTGGTCGAAAAATGTGTCCGATAAATTCAATCCATCGAGAGGTCTTCATGAAACAAGGCAAGATATTGGCAATCTTCCTGGGCCTAGTGCTTGGCGCAACCGGCTGCGCCTCGTCGAAGCAGGACGCCGCCGTCAGGAGCAAGGCGGAAGAATCGCGCATCGAGGGTAAATTCCCCTCCGATAGCTCCTTTGCAAAACTCACCCTGGGCATGAGCCAGGGGCAGGTGCATGAAATCCTGGGCCAACCGACCGACACCCTCAGTTATCAAACCGGCAAGGCCTGGATCCCGTTTTATTTCGGCCCGGACGTGATGCGCATGGAGGAATTCTACAAGGGGGTGGGTAGAATCACTTTCACCGGCGCGGGGATAGGCGGCGTGCACTGGAAAGTCTTTCGCGCCATTTACGACCCGAGCGAAGACGGCTATCCAGACCCCAAATAAGCCAACCCGTTGACTTTCCCTTCGGTAAATGACCATGCCCCATTCTGTGCGGAATAATTTTGACCACGATGTCGTGGTGGTAGGCGGTGGGCCTGCGGGTTCCACCGCGGCGACCCTGTTGGCGCAGCATGGCCACCGGGTTCTGCTGCTGGAGCGGGACAAACACCCGCGTTTCCATATCGGGGAATCCATGCTGCCCTTCAGCGAATCGGTGGTGCGGCGTTTAGGGGTAGACTGGAGCCTCAATAACCAGTTCAAGAGCGGCGCGGTATTCATCGACGAAAGCACCGGCCGGCGCATGTATTTTCCCCTGAGCATCTACCGGAAAACCTACCAACTGGAACGCGGCCCGTTCGACCAATTGTTGTTCCAAAACGCCGCCCAGCATGGCGCGCAAACCCATGAAGAAGAAAAGGTGGTGGAAGTTTCCTGCCGGGAGGATGGCGTGGAAATCGCCACCGACAAATCCCACTACCGTTGCCGCTATCTGGTGGATGCCAGCGGCCGCAGCGCCTTGATGGGGCGGAAACATCAGGCCATCTCGCGCATCGAAAACCTGGGTAAATTCGCCGTCTATAGCCATTTCGACCAGATCCGCCCCAGCGCGGAGGCGGATGAATTATTCGAAAGCGGCTGCATCTATGTGCCGGTGGTGGACATCGGCTGGATCTGGATCATCCCCTTGTCCGGGCGGCGTTTGAGCGTGGGCCTGGTGGTGCAGAAGGAGCGTCCGAAGGATTGCGACCTGGAGGCATTGCTGCGCCGTTACCTGGAAGGATCGCCGCTATTGAAAGGCTTGCTGGAGGGCGCGCAACAGTATGCGCCGGTTCGCGTGGAAGCGGATTTCAGCTACAGCAATCAACAGCGCCATGGCTTGCGCTATGCCTGCTGCGGCGACGCCGCCGGTTTCCTCGATCCGGTCTTCTCCTCCGGCGTGTTCCTGGCCTTCACCAGCGCCGAACGCATCGCCGACCGAATCCACCAGGCCCTAGCCGAGGGACGTGAGGCGGACCCGCGATTGCACGCCGAAGACGATGCGGATTATCTTCTGGGTTTCGACACCATGCGCCGTTTCGTGGAACGCTTCTATCAATCCGATATGGTGCACAACCTGTTCTTCGAGGCCGACCAGCACCCGCAGTTGAAGGACGAAATCGCCAGGCTGCTGTCGGGGGATTTGTGGACCGGGAACAACGCTTTGCAGAACAATTTACTGGCCAGTCACCGGGCGGTAGGTTGAGCGTTCGAACGCGAGATCGATGAATCACTCGCAGCTCCATGCCTTCCTCGCGCAGATCGGCCTGATGTTGGCCGTGGCCTGGGCTTTCGGTTATCTGATGAGACGATGGGGCCAGCCCGTCGTGTTGGGCGAGTTGATCGGCGGAATCCTGCTCGGGCCGACGCTGCTGGGAACTGTCGCCCCCGAGGTTTACCATGGGCTCTTTCCCGCCGACACGACCATCGCCACCAGCGCCGACGCCTTGCTCAAGGTCGGGATGCTGTTCTTCATGTTCGCGGCGGGCCTGGAAGTCAACCTGGTCCATTTTCGCCAATGCAAACGGGTCGTCGCCCTGACCAGCGTCATGGGGGGCGTGCTCCCTTTCGCCCTCGGTTTCGGCATGGTTCTTCTGTTTCCCGAGTTTTGGGGACAATCGGACCGTCCCCTGCTGCTCGCTTTGTTCATGGGCACGGCCTTGTCGATTTCGGCCCTACCGGTGATCGCCAGGATACTGATGGACGTGGACATGATAGCCACGAAAATCGGCATGACGGTGATGACCTCGGCCATGATCAACGACTTGATCGGCTGGTCGCTGTTCGCCCTCATCCTGCGCCATCTCGATCCGGGCGGTCCCGGTGGAAACATCGGCATCACCTTGACCCTGGTGCTGGCCTATTCCGCGCTGATCCTGGGATTGGGGCGCTGGATCTTCAAACCCCTGTTACATGGCACGCAATTTTTCAAGGATTGGCCCGGGGGATTGCTGACTTTTCTGTCGGTGTTGGTCATCCTGGCGGCGGTCGGCGCCGAGAAAATCGGCATCCATGCCATCTTCGGGGCTTTCCTGGTCGGCGTGGCGATGGGCCAGGACGACGATCCCGGGCAAGACAAACGCATCCACGGGATGATCCAGCCCTTTGCGCTCAACTTTTTCGCGCCGCTGTATTTCGTTTCGGTGGGGCTCAAAGCGAATTTCGCCAGCCAGTTCGACGGTCTCCTGGTGTTGCTGGTGTTTCTCATCGCTTGTCTGGGCAAGATCCTGGGCGCAGGATTGGGCGCCCGGCTCGGCGGCATGGGAAACCGGGAAGCTTTGACCGTCGGAGTGGGGCTGAATGCCCGCGGGGCCATCGAAATCATCCTGGCCTCCGTCGCGCTCGAACATCGGTTGATCGATCAACGCCTCTTCGTGGCGCTGGTGGTGATGGCATTTTTGACCTCCCTCATCAGCGGCCCTTTGTTGCAACGTTTGGTGAGCAGGAGTGGTTAATCCATGAACACGATTGACTCGTTCAATCTCAGGAGCCTGAGCGGTGAAGAGCTGAAACTGGCCGATTTCAAGGGCAAAGTGCTGCTCATCGTCAACACCGCCAGCCGCTGCGGTTTCACGCCGCAATACGAAGGCTTGGAGCGGCTCCATCGGACCTACCGGGAGCGCGGCCTGGTGGTGATCGCTTGCCCCTGCAACCAATTCGGCAAGCAGGAACCCGCCGATGCCGAGGAAATCGGCTCGTTTTGCCAAAGCCGTTACGGGGTGAGCTTCCTCCTGTCGGAAAAACTCGAAGTCAAAGGCCCCGGCGCGCATCCCCTATTCCACTACCTGAGCGAGGCTCTGCCGGGCCTGTTGGGAAGCCGATCCATCAAATGGAATTTCACCAAATTCCTGATCGACCGTGCAGGCCGGCCCATTCGCCGCTATGGCTCGCTGGTCGAGCCGGGGAAAATCGCGGCGGATATCGAAACCTTGCTGGATTAGGCGATTTACGGGAAACCATTTACCCATTCCCCCTTGGGAGCTTTTGCTCCCTCCCCTGGCAAGGGGAGGCGGGGAGGGGTTTCAGGCACACCGGGAGAAAGGCAAATTCATTCCCAGAAGCAGCATCCCTCGGTTATGGTGCGGCGTCAGATCAAATCACCGATGCGATTGTCACTGCCATCGATCTTGGACCGCCTGCCGTTTTCCTGACCCAACTCGCCTTCATCGAAGATGTCGCTGGCCCGTTTGCCAATGACACGGTGATGGATCACGATGCCGTGTCCGCCGCGGCCGCCAAAAAGCATAACCGCTCCGCTTGCACGCGCCCATTTTTCCCAAAAAATCTTAAGCTGCGGGGCAAAAAATGCCCAAAAATCGGCGTCTAGCCATGGCTGCCAGACGTCTAGCAACGATGGCTAGAGATTTCGCAGCCTCTGCCAGACGTCTGGCAACGACGGCGAGAGATTCTGCAGCCTCTGCCAGAGATCTCGCAATGACGACGAGAGGTCTCGCAGAGGCTGCTAGAGTTCTGGCAGCGGTGGCTAAAATCCTGCGACGACTGCTAGACGTCTAGCAACGACTGCTAGAGATTCCGCAGCCACTGCTAGACGTCTGGCAATGGTGGCTAGAGTTCGTTCAAGAACCGTCTGAGCCCGCAAATTGAAGTAGCCTGGGTGATCAAAGGCTGGAGCCGTTTGCCCAATCCGAGGCAAGCCCTTCTTAGGATGGGGTTCAAAGCGCACTAGCGCAGGGGGCCTTCCTCCTGTTGAAGATGAGTCTGCTCGCGATAATGCCGGCTATAACCGATGAAACCCAGCGCCGTCGCCAGCATCAGGGCGGCGAAAAACCAGAAATAGCTGGCTCCGGCCAAGCGGCTCGAACCATCGGGGTTTTCGATGAAGAAATTGACCGCGCTGGTGAAAAGATTGCCCAGGGCGACCGCCGCCATATAGAAAGACATGACGAAGGATTTCATCGTCCGCGGCGCCTGGGTATAGGAAAACTCCAGGCAGGTGATGGAAACCATCACCTCGGCGGAAGTGAGCAGCAGATAGGCCGCCAGTTGCCAGACGATGCTGGGCTTCAAACCGGCATCGATCCGCGTTTGAATCCAGGCCACCAAGGCAAACGAAAGCACGGTGATACACAGGCCGATGGAGATTTTATTCAGGTAGCTCAGGGGGATGAATCGGCCCACAGCCGGATAAATCTGGCGATAGAACCAGGGGGTCAACAGAACGATCAACAAGGGATTGGCGGCCTGTATCTGGGAAGGCAATATTTCAACGCCGAACAGGTTCCGGTCCATGTTTTGCGCTTGCAATACCCAGGAGGAGCCATTTTGATCGAACAAGGCCCAGAACATGGTGATGAACACATAAACCCCACTCAATCTCCCCAGGCAACGCAAGTTCTCCCCGCTCAAGGCTTCCCGAACAAACCCCATGCCCCCGGCGGGGATATGCACGAAACGGTATCTGCCCGACCAGAATACCAGCGTCGCCAATAACATCAGCACACCAGGCACGGCAAACGCCAGCGATGAACCATAGGTTTTGAGCAGCCAGGGTATGAGCAGCATGGCGATAAACGCCCCTAGATTGATGGCCTGATAGAACCAACTGAATACCTTGCTCAACAGGTGTTGATTCGAGGCGCCGAACTGATCGCCCACATGGGCGGAAACACAGGGTTTGATGCCGCCGGCGCCCAAAGCGATGAGCGACTGTCCCAACAGCAAACCGGTGCGGGTGTCATCCAGCGCCAAGGCGAAATGCCCCAGGCAATAAACCAGGGATAAAGCGATGATGGTCTTATACTTTCCCAGCAACCCGTCCGCCAGCAAAGCGCCCAGGAAAGGCGTGAAATAGGTGATGGAAATGAATAGGTGGAAATAACCCTTGGCCTCGCTTTCATTCATCGGAGCGAATTCTCCGGCGGCATCCATCAGATATTGCGTCATGAACACGACCAATATCGCCCGCATGCCGTAATAGCTGAATCGTTCGGCGAATTCATTGCCGACGATATAGGGAATCCCCGCAGGCATTGCCGTCGATGGGACCGGGGCGGTTCGATACGGGGCTTTCACGCGTTGTCATTCCTCATTTTTTAATTTGAGTCGAAAGCTGCGGTGGCTGGCGAGAAGATACACGCGGGGCTGACCTTCCCTGACGGGATCGTATCACACGCGGCATCTCGCTGCCGGATCAGCAACCCCTCCGCAAGCTTTGTTGATCCGGCAACAACGACAAGGGCGTCTGTACGGATCGTACCGACCATCTCGCTTGGCATCCTATGTGCTTTTATAGATTCGGACAGGAAAACTTTAGCCGGTGGGAGACTATCCCAACCGGCTTTTTTTAGGGGGCTGAAGCGAAACCGCGAGGAAATTGCCCCCCGTTCCAGCTCAATCCTCGACCGGGTTGATCTCCGGCATTTCCCTAAAGCTGATGGCCTGCTTGATCTTTTCCGGGGTGAGTTCAGGCGCGAACAAGCGGATGAATTCGAAAATGAACTCGCGGAAAAACAGATCTCGCCGCAATCCGATCTTGGTTATGCTCTCACCGAACAAATGACTCGCATCGAGC
The DNA here is from genome assembly GCA_028711365.1 of Methylococcaceae bacterium. Classification (GTDB taxonomy): domain Bacteria; phylum Pseudomonadota; class Gammaproteobacteria; order Methylococcales; family Methylococcaceae; genus Methylumidiphilus. The sequence goes on along the minus strand of JAQTSI010000006.1, from coordinate 8,060 downwards.
GCCACCAGGTCGCCGTCGGCCACGGGGTCATAAGCCATCTGGGCCACGATGCCCACCCCCATGCCCAAGCGCACATAGGTTTTGATGACATCGGCATCGACCGCCGAAAGCGCCGATTGCGGGTGAAGGTGATGTTTCTCGAAGGCCTGGTCGATCCGCGAACGGCCGGTGAACCCGGCCACATAGGTCACGATGGGGTAGGACGCCACGTCGTTCAGGGTGATTTCGTCGAGCTGCGTCAGCGGGTGCTCGGGTTTGACCAACAAGCAACGGCTCCATTCGTAACAGGGTAACACCACCAGGTTGTTGAACTGATCCAGCGCTTCCGTGGCGATCGCCATGTCGACGACGCCGCGCGACACCTCCTCGGCGATTTGCATCGGCGAGCCCTGGTGGATGTTGAGTTTGATGGCCGGATAGCGCTGCATGAATTGCCTGATCACCGGGGGCAAGACATAACGCGCCTGGGTATGGGTGGTGGCGATGGAAAGCGTGCCGATCTTATTGTCCCGGTATTCCTGGGCGATATGTCTGATGTTCTGGGTCTTGCCCAGAATTTCCCCGGCCAGGGCGATGATGAGCTTGCCGGCATCGGTGATTTCGGTCAACTGCTTGCCGTTGCGGCTGAAGATGGAGATGCCCAACTCCTGTTCCAACTGGCGGACCTGTTTGCTGATGCCGGGCTGAGAGGTATACAGGCTGTCCGCCGTCGCGGAAACATTCAGCTCGTTGCGGGAAATTTCCCAGATATAGCGTAATTGCTGCAATTTCATGTGGTTTCTTTTCCGAAACTGGCGCGTGAAACAAGACCGGCCTTGCATGGCCATCGACCGCCTATCCCGAAGTATTGGGGATGGGGTCGATAAGGATAGAGGGCATGATGCTCATCCGGCAAAAAACGGGCCTAACCACGGCAAGATTCCGTTATCACGGACACAAGCCCGCCGATGGCGGAATCTTGCTTTCCCGGAGCTGATGGGGATCTACATGAAATCCGAAAGAGATGATCAAATCGCGGTCAGCGTGCCGATTTTCAGCGGATCACGCACAGGAATGGTGATGTTGGATCGGCGCATCGGGGCCGGGCTTCGAGGCCAGCCGGGATGAAGTGCAGCGGAACCTGGAAGGAGCCGTCAATATGATCGGGTTCCCCAGCAGGAGCTGGGGAACCCGGTGAAGCCGTCGATGGACGGCTCACGCGACATCGATGCGCCATCAGGCTTGCCGTAGCCCTACGAATCAGGCGTTTTGCCGCCGCTGCAAGCTGATTCGGCCTACCATCGCCAAACTGGTTAGCGCCAATACCCAAGTGGCAGGTTCGGGCACGGCGCCCACCGAGGTAAATCGTTCGCTGCCCATCGCCGCGGCGATTTGATCGGAATAAAACGGCACGAAGGAATCTCCTTGACAGGCGCCGACATAGGTCCCGCAGGTCCAGTAATGGATACCCACCAAAGCGAGTTTTCCCGCGTATTCGACAAAACTCGGCCCACCGGAATCACCGCCAATTAAGGCGGAAGTAGAAGGGCCGGATTTTCCATCGAAAAAGAATTCCGACTCGCGGGTATTGAAATACAAGGTGTCAACGACGGAAATCTTATTGAGCCCCACCAAATTACCTGCGCCATACCTCGCCCCATGGCCATAGACGAACAGGGATTGGCCGATATAGTCGGATTCCGAAGGAAGTTCCAAAATTGGATACTTGGCAATGGAAGAGGAAACGGGGGTGGTCAAACGCCCTAGCCAAACATCGGAGGATTTGCCGTTGAGAGAGGTTTGGAAGCCAAAATTGTCTACCAGGTGGGTTTCAGGAGCAGCGCTCAAATCGTTTCCGGAGTAGAAGTTCAGTTGCGTACCCGCACCGGGGTGGAGATGCCCCGCACTTAGAAAATAGGTCGGCGAAATCATCGTCGCCCAGCTAGGGCCATTGTTGACACCAGACCAATCCAGTCCATCACCGATGAAGGCGCGATCGGCCCCCGTATAAAAACGGGCATTCACATTGGCTTGGTATCGATTGAGATATAAAGCGAAACTGTCTGCCGAAGCCAGCAGAAGAAATGCGGCGAGGCACTTTGCAGCTACACGCTTGGTCACTTCGCGAGTGTATGAGATTTGGGTTGGGTTTGCCGCATGGGATATCATCAATGGTTTCCTTAAGATGAGTGCAGGATCGAGGTGGGAGGTAATGCTGAACTATGTCATTGTAATCGTGGAAGCTTGCCGGATTATGACGGAAATGGCGACAGCGCGATCTTGAGGGTTCCCAAGCTGGAGCTTGGGAACCAGAAACCTGGATTTGGGAACCAGAAACCTGGATTGCGCAAGCTCCATCCCGGTTACGAAATTTGCAGCCTGGAAATGTCGGCGATGTCCAGGAACAAGCCTTCGATGATCGCCAATAATCCCAAACGGTTGCGGCGTAATTCGGCATCCTCGCACATCACCATCACCTGGTCGAAGAAGGCATCCACCGCATCGCGCAAGCCGGCGAGGCGGCGCAGGGCCGCCGTGTAGTCGCGAACCTGCAGCAAGGGCAGCAGGTCTTCGCGGGCCTTGCGGGCGGCTTGCAGCAGATTCTTCTCCTGCGGCTCGAGCAAGGCATGATCGTCCACGTTGGCGACGATGGCTTGCTCGGCTTTCTTCAAAATATTGCGGATGCGCTTGTTGGCACTGGCCAGGCTCTCCGCTTCCGGCAGGCTGCGAAATTCCTGCACGGCTTTCAGGCGCGAGTCGAAATCCAGCGGGTTTCTGCCGAACAATTCCAGCACGGTATCGATTTCATCGTGTAGGAAACCCTTTTCCAGCGCATATCCCCGCAGCCTTTCCAGGATGAATTCGTTGACTTTTCTGGCGGTAAGGTCAAGGTCGAATTCATGACTCAGTTGATTCAGCGCCAAACCGACCAACTCTTCCAGATCCAGATCCAACCGGCATTCGATGAGGATGCGGATGGCGCCCAGAGCGGCCCGGCGCAAAGCGTAAGGATCCTTGTCGCCGGAAGGGATGAGCCCCGCGCTGAATATGCCGGCCAGGGTATCGAGCTTTTCCGCCAGGGCCAGCATTTGTCCGGTCTGCGTGGTCGGCAAAGCGCCGCCTGAAATCTTGGGCAGATATTGTTCCTCGATGGCGGCGGCGATTGCCTCCGGCTCGCCTTCGGCGAGGGCGTAATAACGTCCCATGATGCCCTGCAGATTGGTGAATTCGCCCACCATCTCGGTGAGCAGATCGGCCTTGGCCAACAGGGCGGCGCGCTCCACCCAAGCGCTCTCGACTCCCAGACGTTCGGCGAGGCTTGCGGACAGGTGCTGGACGCGGCGGGTCTTGTCCAACAGGGAGCCTAGGGTCTTCTGGAAAGTGATTTGGGCCAGATCGGCCACGCGATCTTCCAGGGTTTTCTTGCGGTCCTGGTTCCAGAAGAATTCGGCATCGGACAGGCGCGGGCGCACCACGCGCTCGTTGCCTTGGCGCACCGTGTCCAGATGACTGCTGTCCACGTTGCTGAAGGTGATGAAATAAGGCATCAGCCCGCCTTCGGGCTTTTCCACCGGAAAATATTTCTGGTTTTCCTGCAAGGTGGTGATGAGCACCTCCGCCGGCAATTCCAGATAACGGGCCTCGAAGCCGCCCAGCACCGGCACTGGCCATTCCACCAAAGCGGCGACTTCTTCCAGCAATACCGGCTCGATGTGCGCGACTCCACCCACGCTCAAAGCCGCCTGCTCGGCCTGGCCGCGGATACGCTCCATGCGCTCGGCATAGTTGGCGATGACCTGGCCCTCGTTGCGCAGCTTTGCTTCATACTCTGCCGGGCGGTTCAGGAGGATGGCCTCCGGATGATGGAAGCGGTGCCCCCGCGAAACGCGGCCCGAAGGCAAATCCAGTATCGTGGTTTCGATGAGTTCAGCACCGAACAGCACCACCACCCAATGGGCCGGGCGGACGAATTCGGCCAGCCCCGCGCCCCAGCGCATGCGCTTGGCGATGGGTAGTGCGGCGAGGCTCTGGCGGAGGATTTCCGGGACCAATTCGGCGGTCGATGACCCTTTGAGGTCCTGCCTGACGCATAGCCATTCGCCCTTGTCGGTCTTCAAAGTCGTGAGTTGTTCGGGCGTGGCGCCGCAACCGCGCAAGAACCCCAGGGCGGCATTGGATAACGAGCCGTCGGCGTTGTAAGCGGCGTTGAGGGCGGGACCGCGCCTTTCAATGCTCTGATCGGGCTGGGAAACTGCCAGATCCCTCACCAGCAGGGCCAGGCGTCTGGGCGTGGCATAAGAGACGACAACGCCATGACTCAAACCGGCTTTTTGCAGCCCGGCTTCGACGCCGGTTTGCAGCGCACGGGAAAGCGTCAACAAGGATTTCGGCGGCAGTTCTTCGGTGCCCAATTCGAACAATAAATCGCGGGTCTCAGACATTGCCAGTCTCCTTATTGGCCAATAGGGGAAAACCCAGCTTCTCGCGGCGGGCGTAATAGGCTTCGGCCACGGATTTGGACAATTCGCGCACCCGCAGGATGTAGCGCTGGCGCTCGGTCACCGAGATGGCGTGGCGGGCATCCAGCAGGTTGAAGGAATGGGAGGCTTTCAGCACCATTTCATAGGCGGGCAGGGGCAGATCCTGAGCGATCAATTGGCGGCACTCTCGTTCGTAGGTGTCGAAACATTGGAACAGAAACGCGATGGGCGCATGTTCGAAGTTGTAGGCGGACATTTCCACCTCGTTCTGATGGTAGACGTCGCCATAGGTGACCTCCCCCTGCGGGCCATGGGCCCAAACCAGATCGTAGAGGCTCTCCTTGCCTTGCAGATACATGGCGATGCGCTCCAGGCCATAGGTGATCTCGCCGCTGACCGGCCGGCAATCGAGCCCGCCCACCTGCTGGAAGTAAGTGAACTGGGTCACTTCCATGCCGTTGAGCCAAACCTCCCAACCCAGGCCCCAGGCGCCCAAGGTGGGCGATTCCCAGTTATCCTCCACGAAACGGATGTCGTGCTCCAAAAGGTCCAGGCCGAGAAAACGCAATGAACCCAGATAAAGCGCCTGGATCTCCACCGGCGAGGGTTTCATGATGACCTGAAACTGGTAATAATGCTGGAGCCGGTTGGGATTCTCGCCATAACGTCCGTCGGTGGGGCGGCGCGAAGGTTGCACATAGGCGGCGTTCCAGGGTTCCGGCCCGATGGAGCGCAGGAAGGTGGAGGGATGGAAAGTGCCCGCGCCGACTTCGAGATCCAAAGGTTGCAGGATGACGCAGCCTTGGGCGCCCCAATATTCCTGCAGCGCCAGGATCAGGCCCTGGAAGGTGGTGACATCACGTGTGAGGGTGTTGGTATTGGCCACGATTCTGCTTGAAAGTCTGTGGAGTGAAGGGGACGATTATATCCCAATCCGGCGGCGAGCACTTCCGGCCCATGCCGACACAGGCCGCAACGGCGGGAACGAACATTTGAGGGGTGAAGCCTTTGCGGAGGTTCGATGTCCGATTTGATGCTGCATTTTATGATCGGTTTCCCCTTGGGCCTGTTGGCCGAAAACGCCGGCGAATGGCTGATGCACCGTTATGTCCTGCATCATCTGGGCAAAAAGCCCGGCAGTATCTGGGGCTATCACTGGCACGAGCACCACCGGGTCTGCCGGGAAAATGGCATGGTCGATCCCGGCTACCGGGAACTGCCCCTGCGCTGGAACACCCAGGGCAAGGAAGCCGCTTTCCTGCTGCTGGCGCTGTTGATTCACGCCCCGCTGTGGTGGCTGATTCCCGGTTACGTGGCCGGCCTCTACTTCGCCCTGATCGGCTATTACCTCAAGCACCGCAAAGCCCACCTCGACCCCGACTGGGCGAAAAACCGCCTGCCCTGGCATTACGACCATCACATGGGGAACAATCCGGACGCCAACTGGTGCATCAGTTGGCCCTGGTTCGACGATTGGATGAAGACGAGGGATCAATGAATGCAAAGGCATGCTCCGGTTTCTGCCGATGAGGAAGCAGAAATCGGCGGCGGAAGCTAGACTTCAATCCCGTCGAATCCCGGCTTTCCATTCACCCCATCAACCACGGGCCTGCACATGTCTAAAAATAACAACTATTGGTTTCGGCTTCTGATGGTTTTTGCCATTCTCCTGCATCCCGACGGCGTAGCCGCTGACAATGGAACCTTCACATACCGCCATCGGGGAGAAGACTATCCCTATTCCGTCAGGCAAACGGGAGATAATTACACATTCGAGTTCGAGAAAAACCCGGGGATAGAGGGAAGAAAACTCCTGGCCGCACTGCAGGTATTCCAGTCGGTATATGGCGACGATTCGATCCGTCCGACCTACAGCGAGACCTTCATGAAGGAAGGCGCCACCTGTTTCGTATTCGACGCCAGTTATTATGCCTACCGTGTCTGTTTTCTGCCCAACGACTATTCTCCCGCCCATCGCAACCGATTTTGGGGTTTCGTCTCCCGAGTTCCCAATGCGATGTGGCTGATCACCCGGAATCTGCTCCCCGCCGCCCTCCTGCTCGCTCTGTTCTTCTTTTTCACCAAACGGCGTCGCTGAGCTTCGTCCGTCGAAAGAAAATCTCATGACATGAATCGCAACCCAAAAACCAGCCCGCTGCCCAGGTATGTCGTGGAGACAAGGCGAATCGCCTGGGCCGCCCTCAGTTTTTGGTCCCTGACCATTGCCGGATTCCTCGCCTGGAATATTCACAGCGAGCGCAGAATCGGCATGGAGATGGCTGAAAACGAGGCGGTTGCCAATATCAATAAAGACAACGCCATCCGGCGATGGGCTACCGCGCATGGCGGAGTTTATGTCCCCCCGGATGAAAACACCCCGCCCAACCCCTATCTTTCCCATGTTCCGGATCGGGATATCACGGCCCAGTCCGGCAAATTCCTGACCTTGATGAATCCGGCCTACATGCTGCGGCAGGTCCAGGAACGTTATGCCCAGTTGTACGGAATCAAGGGGCGAATCGTCAGCCTAAAACCGCTCAATCCCGTCAATGCGCCGGATGAATGGGAAACCAAGGCGCTCACGGCTTTTGAACAGGGTTCGAAGGAAGTGCTCGAGGTGGCGCAATTGAATGGGAAACCGCATCTGCGCCTGATGCAGCCCTTCGTCACCGAGGCCGGCTGTCTCAAATGCCATGGCCAGCAAGGCTATCACGTCGGGGACATTCGGGGTGGGATCGAGGTGTCCGTGCCTCTGGAACCCTACTATGGCACGCTGTTGCGATCGATTAAACTCCTGGGTATCAGTCATGGAAGCACCTGGCTGATCGGCGCCATCGGCATCCGTCTGGTATTTCGCCGCAGTATTCGCCATGCGCGAGAGCGGGAGGATGCTCGCAAGGCCCTGGAGCTTAGCCGGAAACGGTTTCAAACGGTGGCTGATTACGCCATGGAATGGGATTATTGGCGCAACCCGGATGGCTCGCTCAATTTCGTTTCTCCCTCCTGTAAGAATTTCTCGGGATACAGCCCACAGGAACTGTATGCCGATCCCGGCTTGTTCGATGAAATCGTGCACCCGGAAGATAGAGCGCTATGGCATGAGCATGTCCATCAGGCCGACAGCAACGGCCAGCCTAGCCCGATCGAATTTCGCATCATCGACAAACAAGGCGATACACACTGGATTTCCCATGTGTGCCGCTCGGTCTTCGATGATGAAGGGAATTTCATCGGGGTGCGGGCCACCCATATCGATATCGGCCGACGCAAGCGCGTGGAGGAAGAACTCCAGCGCATCAACGCCACCTTGGAGCAGAGAGTCCAGGAAGAACTCGCCCTGAACCGGGAGAAGGATCTCATGCTGGTTCAACAAACCCGACTCGCGGCCATGGGGGAAATGATCCACAACATCGCCCATCAATGGCGGCAGCCCTTGAACGCGCTGTCCATCATCCTCGGCAACATCGTGGACGATTACGACTATCACGAGTTATCGCGGGAAATCCTGGCTGAGAGGGTAGCTCAGGCGCACCGGTTGATCCAGCGCATGTCCAGCACCATCGATGATTTCCGCGATTCCTTCCGCCCCGATCGGCAACC
>JAQTSI010000198.1 GCA_028711365.1 Methylococcaceae bacterium | reverse complement strand
AGCTTTTTGTTACTTATGTTTGCTAATCCACTCCTGGACACTGATTTGATGGGCATTGCCGTTTTTGCTCTCGGAAACGGGTTTTAGATAGGTATCGATTTCCTCTTTTGAGGGATACACGGAAACGATCTGCCCTTTTCCGCCGCAACTATCCGGAAGCGGCTTTGCCTTGATATCCCGCCTCATCCGCAGGTAAGGCGCCCATTGATCGGGGGCGCCGCCAAGATGTTCTACTGGCCAATTATTCGTGGCACCGAGCAGCCAAGCTTGCACCGGAAGCGCACCGGGTATTTTGCTCTTGGGACAAAATTGCGCCGCAGCAAAAAAATACTGTACATCGGTGACACAGGAGGTTGCCGGAATCTCGGGTAACTGGGCCCAAAACACGATTTGCGCTTCATTATAGGAGGGAACGCCATCACCCACCCAAACCGCCGCGCGAGGCGCCTTTTCATACACGGGTACTTTTTCGGCATAAAAAGTATAGGTTCTGCTCAATGCCGCTATTCCCTCGGATTGCGCAACCGAGATACCCCAGTCATTACCCTGCACATCCGGAGAGGCTGGCCCTAATACTTTATAGGCAGGATCAAGCTTGGGAAAACTATAATTCCCATCCAACAAAGGGTAATCGATCTCCTGTGCACTGGAATTATTTCCGGGGATGACGATGGCTACCTGCGTGGTTCTTGGCGAAGTACTCATCACCTTGGTCTCGCCGCAAGCATGTCCCATACTCATATAAATATGAGCCCATGCCCCATCCTGATAGATGGCTTCATATTGGCTGGCTTCAGGCGCCCCGCCTCTCTCATAAGCGGGGAACTGTGTATACATGTGGGCCTGCGATGGGCCCGCAAAACTGCCGGCAACAAGTACCGCAAAAACGGGGTGGCGAACGACTCTGAGCATGATGGTGGCCTTCTTTATTGTTTTATTGTCCCCTGGATTTCAGGGCATCCAAATGGCAATTAGGCAATAAATACGCCGACATCAAAGAAATCATTGAATTCAATATCGTAGTCATCATTTCGCGGCTGCCCCCAAATTCGCATCCGGCAAATGACGCAGCCATGGCGGCATATCACACAGACCGATGCGGTGAATCGAGCCCGCGTGGCTGCACAAGGGGTCGGCAGTGCGGGCCTCCGTCTATGCCAAAGACGACGATGCCGCCCGGTTTTACCAGCGCTTCGGTTTCAAGTCCCGTTCGGATCAACCGCTCAAGCTCTACCTTGTGGTCGCTTTGGACCCATGCGAACCCTCGACCCTGTTCGGGAATTCGACGCTGACCTTCAAGCCCGGGCCACCGTCTCCGTCGGCAAGATTCAGCGTTGCGCCATGCAAGGCGGCGATGCGGGCAACGATGGATAAACCCAAACCCGAGCCGGATTCCCCGCTTCCCAGGATGCGGTAAAAGCGGTTCAGCACGCGATCCCGCTCCATTTCCACGATGCCCGGACCTTGGTCGGTCACCTCCAGTCTCGTTCCCGAAGCGGTTTCGCCGACACGCACCGTCAGCTTCGTACCCGCAGGGCTATAGCGAATGCCGTTATCGACCAGATTCCGCAAGAGTATGCCTAATAAGGTTTCATGCCCCTTGACGACCGCCTCCTTGGCCGCATCGAGTTCGAGCCCCACGCCTTTGCTATGGGCATATTGCCCCAATTCGGCCAGCATCGAACGGGCCATCGCTGCCAAATCGACAGGATTAACCGGCAACGGCCATTTTCCGGATTCCAATCGGGCCAGCGTCAGCATCTGCTCGATGAGATGGGTGGCCCGATCGCATCCCGCCACGACATTATTCAGCGCATGCAGCCGCTCCCCATCGTTCCTCGCCTGTCGAGCGACTTGGGTCTGGGCGCGAATCGCCGCGATCGGAGTCCTCAGTTCATGGGAGGCATCGGCGGTGAAGCGGCGTTCGTTTTCCAGGGTTTGTCCGATGCGATCGAATAGCGCATTGAGTTGTTCCACCAATGGCCGAACTTCAGCCGGCGTGTGTCCGACTCCGATGGGCTCCAGCCGGCGTGAATCGCGGCCGGAGACTTCTTGTGCCAGTTCATTCAGCGGCTTCAGACCCTTTCCAATCGCCAGCGCCAGGATGAAACCGATCAGGGGCAGGGAGAGACCGATCGGTATCAGCAGATTCAGGGCGATTTCACCGCTGACCTCATCTCTCGCTTCGACCAGTTCGGCCACCTGGACTTGGGTATCACTTTCCCGATTCCAGGCACTGAAAACACGCCATTGCTTGCCATCGGCTCCGCCGAAGCTGAAACCTTCTTCGCTATCGGAAAGTTTGGTCGAGGGCGCCGATAGGGAATGCAGCCGCAAATCCCGTCCATGCTCCCAGAGTTGAAAAGCCACTTTACGAGCATAGCGGTGAAGTTGCGGCGCGTGCTCCAGTTCGACCGCCTCATCGCCCCGGGAAAGCTGCGCGAGCAGGATGCCGGCAGACTGCGCCAGATGGGCGTCGAGCAGTTCGTTCAGTTCATGACGGGACTCGAAATAACCGGCAACGGCCACCACGATCCAGGCGAGGGTCATGGCGCTCAAGACCCCCATCAATAAACGGGTGCGCAGGGAATTCACGGGCCTCACCGGATATCCTTGGGCAGCAGATAACCCACACCCCGGAGGGTCACGATGAGTTCGGGCGTTATCTTGCGACGCAGGTGATGAATGTGAACCTCGATGGCATTGGATTCGATCTCATCCCCCCAAGCATAAAGGCGCTGGATGAGCTGTTCCCTGGACAACACATGTCCGGCCTCCCGCATGAAGGCGTGCAGCAGGGCAAACTCCTTGCCGCCCAGCGCCACCGGCAAACCTCGATAGCTGACGGTATGCGCCACAGGGTCTAGCGCCAGCGGCCCGACTTCGATCACCGGCGCGGCCTGTCCGCTGGAACGGCGGATCAAGGCGCGCAAGCGGGCGGCAAGTTCGCCGAGATCGCAAGGTTTGACCAGATAATCGTCGGCTCCGGCGTCCAACCCGCCGATACGATCGGCGACGGCATCGCGGGCAGTCAGGATGAGAACCGGGACGGCATTCTTCGCCGATCGAAGCCATTTCAACAGCTCCAGCCCGGCCAGTTTCGGCAGTCCGAGATCGAGCACGACTGCCGAGAAAGCCTCCATCCGGATCGCCTGCTGGGCCGAAATCCCGTCCTTGACCCAATCGGCGGTGAATCCAGCCTGTCCTAACCCGATGCGTAGCGCATCGCCGAGCAATGCGTCATCTTCGACGACCAGTATTCTCATTTCTTCCCACCGTCTCCCCTTGGAACCTAAGGATTTAACTCAATCGTCGTCTCTTTTCGGTGAATCGGCCTTTTTGATCATCATCTGGACATCGGCTTTGCCGGGAGCATGCTCCTTCCCGACCCAAGTCCATAACCCGACTAAACCCACCACCAGTAAAATCCCGATCAGCGCCCTGGATTTGGGAATGGCGTCAGCCGCATCGCCGCGCTTCTTTCCAGTCACCATCGCCAGCACCAGATTCTCATGGTGGAGCTTGCTGCTGATCAGCACGCCGGCGATGTGCATCACCACCACGGCCAGCATGAGGTTGGAAATCAGCTCATGGAGTTCTTCCAGCCACTCCCCGGTGCCGTCGATGTCAAGTAGCCAGCCGCTCACGCCGCTGCCGATCCCGAGCAGTATGAGCAACAGGATGGCGATCGCTCCGACCGGATTATGCCCGACATGATGCTCTGGCCGGCCAGCCACCAGGCTTTTCCCATAACTCAGGATGGCTTGAGGCCCACGGACGAATTCGGCGAAACGGGCATAACGAGACCCCGCGAAACCCCAAATCAACCGAAAACCCAACAGGGCGAGCAGGGTATAACCGGCCAGCACATGGATGTCTCGCCAACCCTCGCTTTCGGCGGTGACAAAAGCGATGGTGAAACTCAAAGCCAGCGACCAGTGAAAAATTCGGGTGGGCAGGTCCCAAACAAGAATGCGGTTTTTCATAACTACCTCGAAGATCATGACCAAAATGTCTATCCCGTTCGATCGAACCTTTCGCGACCCCAACAGGATGGGCTCATCATGAAAAACGTAGATTAAGCGAATATTATGCGGTCCCCTGCCGCGCGATCCGGATCTGCTCTCGGCAACGGCCTGCGATTTCTTCCTGCGCGATTTCTATCTTGAGTCGTCTTTAAGCCCTGGCCCCTATAAAAGCCGTGTATCCCATCGAATCGTATCCTGTCAGCAGGGCGATCGCGCTATGTTCCTGGCTCCCCGAAGATCAGTCGGGGGCGGTTGAGCAGAGCGTGGCGCTTGCGACGGCGCAGGCTGATATTGGATGGGGCGTTGCGGCGGATGACGTTGAGCGCCATGCGTCTGACCCGCGCCAGGTTCTCGGCCGAGTGGTCCTTCCGCGCCCGATTGGTGTCCTCGCCGAACTGCACGTCCAGCACCCCGTGTTGTCCGTTCTCGATCCCCCAGTGGCCCCGCGCCGCCTCGGCAAAGCGCCCCAGGCTGTCGAACGAGCGCAGATAATAGCAGCATTCCGTGCGGGCCTTGTCACCGACGCGTCCATCGTCACGACCGCCCCCTTCAATTCCAGCATCGACAGCACCTCCGGGATGGCCACGATCTCATTCGCCTTGTCCGCCACCGTTTTTTGCGTCAGCACCAGCCGGGCCTTGGCGGCATAGGCACTGACCCGGTGAACCGCGCCGTCGCCCACGCGACTGCCGCGCAGCCGCTTGCCGTCGACGCACACCTGCTCGTCCGACAAACTGGGCAGCGCGGCCCGCACCCAACTCAGGAATGCTTCCGTGAACGCGTCGTCAAGGGCTAGATAGCGCGATTGCCCTGGTAACGCAGTTGATTTTGTTGACATACCTGAAGCATTTGGCGCAGATGCTCATTTTTGGTGACGGAGCTTTGACGCTTGACTCGATGGGTTCCCACCTCGCAAAACAGCCGGTCTTTGTGGACGATCTCGAATGCCACCGGGATATTGACGTCGTGCATGTGATAGAGACAATTGAGGATGTTCACGCCTTTGACCATGCGGTTTTGGCAATGGTCAAAATGCCAGACGATGATTTCGTTTTCATCGGTATAGGGCTTTTCCTCAATGGTGTCATCGAAGACCAGCACGCCATCATCCGATTCGACGGCACGGACGGTCGTTTTCACCAGCGACCACAAGTCGCGCGAGGTGTAATCGGTCCCCGCCAAAAAGCGGGTGATTTGATCATGGCTGATCTCATAATCCGTTAGCTATGACAAGCCGGTTGCTGTAGTCTGAGCGAACGAACTGATCAGATAATCGCTGTACAACTCCAGGAGAGGATTTTTCATGACATGCACCTTACAGCTAGCCAGTCGACAAGGATCGTTCTATGACTATAGCAACTGCCATGCGTAACATCAGTAAATAAGCAAAGACGTTCTGCTGCCCGCCCCAAGCGGGCTTTTTCATGCCGCCCGTTCGCTGCTAAAGCTCATTGGCGATCAATTCATGCGCCATCGACGAATGCGCCCATGCCTACACCAAAACGCTGGGCAAGCGCCTTGACTTGACGCAGGTTCAGCTTCCGCTTGCCCGACAATAATTCCGACATCACACCCTGGCTGCCCACCTCGGGCAGATCCGACTGGGAAAGCCCATGCTGCTCCATCAAGAACGCCAACATCCCCGCAGGATCGGCAGAAGGCAAGGGATCAACACGCTGATCCCAAGCATAAATCGCCTCGCCGACCACAAACAACAGTCCCGACAAAGGGTGGGCGTCGTCGCCAGCGCCTTCATCCAGCAACGAATCCATCAGCGCCACCAGCCGATCATAATGTGCCTCATCGCGCACCGGCCCCAGGTCCGTCAGCGCCGTCAATTGCGCCCAGGCGGGGCGTATCGCATCCAGATCAATCATGTTTCCACCTGCCGAGGTCATAATCGCGATGAGTTAAAACGTGCTTCACATAGCAGCATTGCCGCGCGTCATCGACGAACGCGATCAATCGGTACTTGTTACCACCCACATTGAATACGCACCACTCGCCCACCTGATCCACCGAGCCGAACACCGCTTTCAGTGCCGAGAAATGGGGGATGAAGGTTTTTTCCAGCGCCCTCCGCCAATGCTGCAAGGGCGCCTGCGCGTCGGGGTGCAGCGCGGCAAATTCCCGCAAGATCTTGTTGCTGATGACGCGCATGAAGGGTTCTCGGGTTTCGATTCGCTCTTAGTTTATCTCTAATTGAGATAAACACAAACTACCTACCCGCCCCCAGCAGGCTTTTTCATGCCGCCTTCAGCACGAAGTCCACGTGAATGGCATCGAAAGGGAACTCGATTTTACCGTCCTCGGTTTTATCGATCAGCCCCGCCGAAATCAGTGCATGCACATCGCTATGCACGCCTTTTACATCGCGCCCCACTCGTCGAGCGGCCTCGCGTAAGCTCATAGGCCCCGCCCCGGTCATCGCCTTGAGCAGCGCCCAGCGCTTGGCGGTCAATATCCTCCAAAGCTGCTCGTCGTTTTCGAAGCTCCTGAAGGCCCCTTGCCGATCTCCGGTCGTCATCGCCTGCATGAACCGTGCGTTGACTTCCTCTCGGCTCGCTACTCCGATCGTCACCGTATTCATAACGCCCTCCACTCGTCCACTTTTTGCCAAAAATCAGTTAATAGCCTGTCCATCGTGGTGAAGGCATAAGGCATTTCTTCTTCGCCCCTATGGAAGTGATCGCCTTTGCCCGCCTCATTATCAAAGCGCAAGACGCAGACCCCATCCACCACGAAAGCCAGGCGGTACTTGAAAGCATGCTGGCTTCCGCGCACCGACACCGGTACCCGAGCCACCCACAACGCGGCAAAGGCTCGATCGCCCTGCATGATTCTTTCGTCGAGAAGTATACTCCGCGTGGGACGGTGCCCATGCCGGCTGGAACTTGGCCCACCATTCCCGTGCAATGACTTCAAAGGTGTCGGCTTCCGCCGTCTGAGCCGACTTCATGGCCTTGCACTGTTCGCTTGGATCAATGCCTTGGCTCAACAGTTGGCGGGCTTCGTCGCGCTTCTGGCGAGCGTCCTTCAAGCTGGTTTCGGGGTAGACGCCCAGGGCGAGACGCTTTTCCTTGCCGCCAAATCGGTATTTAAGCCGGAAGTATTTGGAGCCGGTCGGCATGACTTCCAGGTACAGCCCTTTTTCATCGGCAAGGCGGTAAGGCTTTTCCTTGGGCTTGGCGTTTTTGCAGAGGGTATCGGTGAGCATGAGGCTTCTCCGTCCAGGGTTCACGCGGGTTTGCGGGCTTTGGGGGCATCGGTGCTGGGGGTATGGGTGCGTGCCCCCATATGTGCCCCCCGTTTGGTCTGGATGCGGGGGCATTTCATTGGATGCCGTTGGACGAAGTATAAATAGACTTGTTCCCGATGATAGTCATTACAAATCAGTAAGATAGGGTGATATCGCCCCTATCCGAGAGCGCTTTGTGAGACTTGGTTTTCTAAAGCCTCGGCAAGCGATTGATTTTAAATGTTTAAGCAACGGGAACAACTCTAATGAAAAAAGCCCGCATGATGCGGGCTTCAGGACTTTCTTGGATGTACTTGGATGGGTGTGTGGTGGGGCGGCGTCTATCAAACTAATCGCTGTAAGCCATGTAAATAAAGGCTTCCAGGTGTTCTATTTTTTTAGTTACCGCCAGAGTTACCGTCATATTTGCGGTGTTGCAATCTTTAAGGCAAAAAAATGACTCGATGGCGGGCTTATTGAGGATCTTCAATTTTCTCTAAGTGCCATGACAGTGTTACGAGTCTACGGGGCGCAGTCTCCAAAGTGCCGAGACCAATATGATGTGTTCAGGCAAGAGTCAATGCAGTCTTGTTTGAGTTTTAACAAGTCAACAGGATAAACTGGCATTAAAACATTTTCCTCTTCTTTCGTCAATGGACTCAAATTGGCCTCAAATTGGTTTTGCACTTCGCCGGTTCATACGGCAATACTTTGCTTTTGCAAGCCATCATGACCAAACCCGCAGCCTCACGACTGCCTATGCCCTTCATGTTTTCAAGGATGCAGTCATTGTAGGTCTCGGCGAAAGCGCTTTCTGAGATGGTAAAGCCTAGCAGAAACGCGAGAAGTAAGGCTTTGCTAATCACAATCTAACCCACCTATACCATTCGGACGACAAGTCAACCCACGTCGTCCACTGGAACCTCGTTGAATTCGATCCAGTTCATGTTGTTGTCTTTCTAACGCGGCATCCCTTGCTTGCTGTCGCCGTAGTTTTTTTAGCTCCTGTTGCTGGGCATCCAGTTTGCCTTCCACGGCTTGTTCGTGGCGAATTCGATTGGCGTCCATGACGCGCTGTCGGTACTCGGCCAGGGCGCGTTCCTGTTGTTGGCGTTCTTGTTCCTGCCTGACCGCGTTCTCATACCCTTCCTCTTCCTTCTTTATACGGTAGCGCTCCGCTGTTTCCGGGTTGTCTAACGAATCTACCGGGGGCGGTGGTACGTGGATCGTGGCCGAATCTGAGCCGCAAGGCGAGCC
This sequence comes from Methylococcaceae bacterium, assembly GCA_028711365.1. Lineage (GTDB taxonomy): Bacteria > Pseudomonadota > Gammaproteobacteria > Methylococcales > Methylococcaceae > Methylumidiphilus. The sequence continues at coordinate 879 of JAQTSI010000198.1, read as the reverse complement.
GGAATAATGGATCTGCCCACCAATCATACACTTGTAAACTCCCTCTCCCATAGCGGCAGAGGACATCAAAGCCACCATCAATAAGAGTTTAGTTTTCATACCAGGCCCCGCTGGATCTCGGGCGATTACAAGCATCTCCCAAAGAGTAGTTGCATTTCCTTGGAATACAATGCGAAACCAGCCAAAACCTGAGTCAGATCAAGCCGCAACGGGAAGGCGGGTGTTGTCATGGTGCATCTGGTGTTGCGTGAAAAGGTGCGTAAAGCAGGATCTCGTGTTACTACCATCCGGCTTCATGTCTTGCTGCGGCCTTCGGCAGCCCGTGGTTAACCCGCTAAACTTAAGTAATGACAAAATCAGAGGTTTTGTACAGAAGGCCGCTTCCGGCAGCACAAGGCCGAAAGTTTAATTTAGTGGGTATGAGATAGGAAAACGAGTAGGAGTGCCGCATCAATGCGTTTGGTTTTTATTGATACGGAGACAAATGACCATCCAAGCAAAAAAGCCGAGCTTAGAATCGTAAGCATTACATGGATGGTTACTCAATTGGATGGATTTATCGAAAAGCTTCAAAACTTTCTGGTGAGGCCGGATGGTTTTAAGATAGCCCCCGGTGCCACGTGGGTTCATGGCATTTCCGAAGAACAGGCCAGAAAATATGGGCATCCAATCAATAAGATTCTACGGAAGCTGGTAAGCGATCTCAAGGCGGGTGGCGACAAAACCATTATCGGCCATAATGTGGATTTTGATCTATTCCCTTATCACTCCAATTTTGGCCACTTTTTTGCGGGTTTACCGCTTGTGGGTAGATTGCCGATATGGCGCAGGAGGTTCTGCATTGGCTCGGGGGACAGCGGTGGGCCTTGGGCGAGGCGC
>JAQTSI010000197.1 GCA_028711365.1 Methylococcaceae bacterium | reverse complement strand
CGCTGGCCTTGCGCAAACGCAACCAGCCGCGCCAGCGCGCCATCATCATTACCCTGGGGCTGTTCGGCGCGGCGCTGTTTTACGGCGACGGCATCATCACCCCGGCGATTTCGGTGCTCAGCGCCGTCGAAGGCTTGGAGGTGGCCGCGCCCGGCCTGCACCGCTACGTCATCCCGCTGACCCTGGCCATCTTGATCGGCCTGTTCATGTTCCAAAGCAAAGGCACGGAGAAGGTCGGCAAGCTGTTCGGGCCGATCATGCTGTTTTGGTTTATCAGCCTGGCTCTGATGGGTGTCGACAGCATCATCCAGTCCCCCGACATCGTGCAGGCGCTGTATCCGAAATTCGGCTTGCAATTTTTCCTCACGCACCATTGGCACGGCTTCCTCGCCTTGGGCGCCGTCGTCCTCGTTGTGACAGGCACCGAAGCCTTGTACGCCGACATGGGGCATTTCGGCCGGAAGCCCATCCAGGCGAGCTGGATAGTCTTCGTCATGCCTGCCCTACTGCTGAATTATCTAGGCCAGGGCGCGCTGATCCTGCGCAACCCAGAGGCAATCCAGAACCCCTTCTATCTGCTGGCCCCGGATTGGGCGCTTTATCCGCTCATCGCGCTGTCCACCGCGTCCACGGTGATCGCCTCCCAAGCGGTGATTTCCGGCGCGTTTTCCATCACCCGCCAGGCCGTACAACTGGATTACATACCGCGCCAACACTTCATCCACACTTCCAATTCCCAGATCGGCCAGATCTATGCCCCCGACGTCAATCGCTTCCTGCTCGTCGCCGTGGTGGTTTTGGTGATGACTTTCCAAAATTCCACCAATCTGGCCAATGCCTATGGGTTTGCCGTGACCGGCACCATGACCGTGACCACTTGCCTGGCCTTCATCGTGGCCCTGGACGTATGGAAATGGGAATGGCGGCTCGCCGCCCTGTTCCTGGGGGTGTTCCTCACCATCGACCTGTCTTTTTTCTTCGCCACTGCCATGAAGATCATCGATGGCGGCTGGTTTCCCCTGCTCATCGGTTCTTTGCTGTTCCTATTGATGAGCACCTGGAAGAAAGGGCGGCAGGAGCTTACCAGGCATTTACAGCGTTCCTCCATTTCCCTGACCCAATTTTTGAGCCGGGTCGAGGCCGAGGCTCCCTTGCGCGTGGCCGGCACGGCGATTTTTCTCTATAGTCGGCATCTCAGCCTGCCTTTCGCCCTGTTACAGAACCTCGAATACAACAAGATCCTGCACGAGCGGGTGATCCTGGTGACGGTCGCCATCCACGACATCCCTTATGTCTATGCCAAAGATCGCCTCGAAGTGGAAGATCTGGGGCAGAACTTTTACCGCATCACCATCCACTTCGGCTTCAAGCAGGCGCCGGATATACCCTATGCCCTGGAACTGAGCAAGCAGCAGGGTTTACCCGTGAATTTGCGCCAAGCTCAGTTCTTCCTGGGCCGGGAAACTTTGGTTCCCTCCGACAAGCCGGCCTTGAATCCCTGGCAGGAGCGTATCTTCATCCTCATGTTTCGCAATGCCTCCAACCCCATCAGTTTCTTCGGCATACCAACGGACCAAGCTCTGGAAATCGGCACCATGGTCGAGGTCTGAGCAGAGTCTAAAGCAAGCGCTTTCGTGATAGACTGTCACGCTACCATCCGACCGCAACGATCCGCATGTCACATCAATCCGACCTCATCAGTACCGATATTCATGCTTACCTGGCCCAGCACGAGCGCAAGGAACTGCTGCGCTTTCTCACTTGCGGCAACGTCGATGACGGCAAGTCGACCCTGATCGGGCGTCTTTTGCATGATTCGAAGATGATCTATGAGGATCAACTGGCCGCCGTTCAGAAGGATAGCGTGAAGTCCGGCACCACCGGCGGCGATATCGATCTGGCTTTGCTGGTGGATGGTTTGCAGGCCGAGCGTGAGCAGGGCATCACCATCGACGTGGCGTACCGCTATTTTTCCACCGCCAGACGCAAGTTCATCATCGCCGACACCCCTGGCCACGAGCAATATACCCGCAACATGGCCACCGGTGCTTCCACCTGCGATTTGGCCGTCATCCTCATCGATGCCCGTCACGGTGTGCAAACCCAGACCAAGCGCCACAGCTTCATCGTTTCCCTGTTGGGGCTCAAGCATGTCATCGTGGCGGTGAACAAGATGGATTTGATGGGGTATAGCCGGGAGGTATTCGAGCGGATCCGCGGGGATTATCAGGAATTCGTGAGCAGCCTGGATCTGCAGGATGTGCGCTTCATTCCCCTCTCCGCCCTCAAGGGCGACAACGTGGTTCACCGCAGTGAAGACATGCCCTGGTACGAAGGGCAGCCGCTGATGGAGTTGCTGGACAGCATCGAGATCGCCGAAGATCAGAATTTCACCCAGTTGCGCTTTCCGGTGCAATGGGTCAACCGGCCCAACCTGGATTTTCGCGGCTTCAGCGGCACCCTGGCGGCGGGGGTGTTGAAGCGGGGCGATTTCATCATGGCCCTGCCTTCGCGCAAGACTAGCAAGGTCAAAGCCATTGTTACCGAGGATGGCGAACTGGCCGAGGCTTTTCCGCCGCAGGCCATCACCGTCACCCTGGAGGATGAAATCGATGTCAGTCGCGGCGACATGCTGGTGCGGCCCGACGATCCGCCGATGGTGGATTCGAGATGTCACGCCGACATCGTCTGGATGAGCGAAAACCCGCTGATTCCCGGCAAACAGTATTACATCAAACAGGCCACCCGGACGGTCACCGGCTCCATCTCCCGCATCCTGCACCGCACCGACGTGAACACCTTGGAGCGGCATCAGGTTGGGCTGCTCAAGCTCAACGAGATCGGTACCTGCGAAGTGGCCCTGACCGCTCCCATCGCTTTCGATTCCTACAAGCTTTGCAAGGGCACCGGTTCGTTCATCGTCATCGATCGCCTCAGCAATGTCACAGTGGGAGCGGGCATGATCCTGGGGCGGGCCGAGAAGACCGGCGAAATCTGCCGGGTCAGCGCGGAAGAGCGCGCTGCTCGCTTCGGTCAAAAGCCGGTGACGGTGTGGCTGCGTGGCGCGGATCGGAGCAACGCCGCCTATCGGCTGGAGCGCGCCCTGTTCGACTTGGGCTGCGCCAGCGCGGTGTTGGACGACGACTCCCAAAGCGCCCATGCCCAAGTGATAGCCCGCTGTTTCAACGCGGCCGGGTTGATCTGTATCTGCGCCCTCGATTCTGTGGCCCCTAGCGAAGAGGAACCGGATCTGGTCTTCGATGCGGAGGATCTGGTGGTGGAGGACGTGGTGAAGCGATTGCGTTGGAACGTATTCGGGGACGAAGGAGATTTCGGCTTCGAAATTTGATTGGAAAAACCCCGCCAGAGCGGGGTTTTTTGCGCGTCAATTTTTCTTAGGGGAGGAAGCCTTGCCGGTATCGGGAAAGCAGGCAGCAGCCTGTTCTTTGGCTTCCTTCAGGCGGTCGCGCAGCTTTTTCGACTGCGGCGGATCGCGAAAAAGACCGCCGCGCTCCCCGGCCAGATTGAAATTGGCGGCGAAGGTCTGCGCCTGCAGGAACTCCTCGTGAGGCATCTCGGCGGCGATCTTGTCGATTTCGCAGACGCAGTGGTAAAGGTTATCGTAATTGCGTCCGCCGTGCTCCTGCATGCAATTCAGCACATATTCGACGCGGGTTTGGGTGGGAAAATCGTTGCTGGGAACTGCGGATTGTGGCGGGATCGAAGCAGCCGGTTGTTGGGTTATGCCGGCGCAGCCGACCAGCAATGCCGCGGAAAGGAACAGGATGGAACTCATGTGGCGATGCATTTTGGCTGATTCTCCTTGGGTTGGGATAAAGCCTGGATGATAGAGCACCGCCGCCGGATGACGCAATCGACGGGGTTTCATCGAGTGCGATTCAAAGTCGCGTAATGTGGGGAGGGCGAGGAGATTGCAAGACCGTTGATGGCAGGGAAGCCATCACCGTGCCTACAGGGAGGTATTCACGGCGTGTCTTTGCAAGCCCCTCGTCCTCCCCGCGACATAGACATCTCTTGGAATCACTCCCGGTTTCATTTCTCGGCGGCGAAGTCGACGATTTTTTTCAGCTTTTCGTTCATCGTGCGGAAGAATGCGTTGAGTTTCTCATCGGGCCCATCCGCCGGCAGTAGATGGGTGGTGATGAGGACCTTGCCCTTCTCGGAGCGCACCGCGATATTGCAGGGCATGTAGGAAACAGCGGCGGGAGAGATTTCCAGCATCTGCCGGGCCAGGGTTAGATTGCAGAATTGGAAAGTGTCATAGTCGGGGAAATCGATGTTGTCTCGTTGGCGAATCACGCTGCCGATGTGGTTATGGCCGGTGATGCGGAAATTGTTCTCGGTGATGGCCAACTCCAACTCGGCGAGCACGTCGTCGTAGGGTTTGGAGGTTTCCGACTGATACCAGTTCGACGCTAGCGGACGGACGCAGCCCGATAGCAAGGCTATCGAGACGGCAAGGATCAGTGGGCCTGGTGGGGACATGGCGAATTCTTGGGATCGAATGGGTGGGACGATTTTAGACGAGGGGCGATGGGCGGCGAAAGATCGAATATCACCGGCGTGGTGCTGACCGGGGGCAGGGGGAGGCGAATGGGCGGTGAAGACAAGGGGTTGGTCCTGTTTCGGGGGCGTCCGCTGGTGGCCTACGCCCTGGAGACTTTGCAACAGGCCGCCGGGACCGTTCTCGTCAACGCCAACCGCTATGCGGAGGAATACGCTCGTTTCGGCTATCCGGTGATCGCCGATCGCACCGAGACTTTCGACGGACCCCTGGCAGGCTTGTTCAGCGCCATGTTGGCGGCGCAAACCGAATATGTATTGACGGTGCCCTGCGACTGCCCCCTGATCGACGGCGTTTTGCTGAAGCGCCTGTATTTCAAATTGAGGGAGGAAGGGGCCGAAATTTGCTCCGCCCACGACGGCGAGCGGATGCAGCCGGTGTTCCTCATCGCCGAGCGCCGATTGGCTGTAAGCCTTTCGGTTTATCTGGAAAGCGGGCAACGCAAGGTGGAAACCTGGCTAGGATCGCACCGGCTGGCCCTGGCCGATTACCGCGACCACCCCGAACTATTCGCCAATATCAACACGCCGGAACAGTTGAAGGAACTGGAATCGCGATATTCAGGATCATCCCGTTCAGATTCCGAAGATCGGTCTGAATTACATCCACTCGCGAGCCCCCCTGGGACAATTCTGGTAGAATGATTTCACCTGGAAAAATTCACGGGATTTAATGCTCCACCCCATGTCCAAAAAGTTGTACATCGAAACGTTCGGTTGCCAGATGAACGAATACGATTCCGCCAAGATGCGGGATGTATTGCAAGCTTCCCATGGCTACGAACTGACGAGCGACCCGGCTCTAGCCGACATGCTGTTGCTCAATACCTGCTCCATCCGCGAAAAAGCCCAGGAGAAAGTCTTTTCCGAACTGGGACGCTGGCGACCCTTGAAAGAGAAACGCCCCGAACTCGTGATCGGCGTGGGCGGTTGTGTGGCCAGTCAGGAAGGAGATGCCTTGCAAAAGCGCGCGCCCTTCGTGGACATGGTGTTCGGTCCGCAAACCCTGCACCGCCTGCCGCAATTGCTGGAAAGCGTCAAAGCCAGTCATGCGCCGATCATCGACGTTTCCTTTCCGGAAATCGAGAAATTCGAGGCCCTGCCGCAGCCCCGCGCCGAAGGTGTGAAAGCCTATGTCTCGGTGATGGAGGGTTGCAGCAAATATTGCACTTTCTGTGTGGTGCCCTATACGCGGGGAGAGGAGATCAGCCGTCCCGTGGCCGACGTGGTGGCGGAAATCGCCGCTTTGGCCGCCCAGGGCGTGCGCGAGGTCAATCTGCTCGGGCAGAACGTCAACGCCTACCGCGGTGAGACCGAGGACGGCGAGACCGCCGATTTTTCATTATTGCTGTATTACATCGCCGCCATCGAAGGCATCGCGCGTATCCGTTACACCACCTCCCACCCGGTGGAGTTTTCCGATAGCCTGATCGAGGCCTATGCCGAAATCCCTAAGCTGGTGGATCATCTGCATTTGCCGGTGCAAAGCGGCAGCAACCGCATCCTCAAGCTGATGAAGCGCGGCCATAGCCGCGAGGAATACATCGCCAAGATCAGCCGCCTGCGCAAGATTCGCCCTCAACTCAGCCTATCCTCGGATTTCATCGTCGGCTTTCCGGGCGAGAGCGAGGAGGATTTCGAGCAGACCATGGATCTCATCGAAACCTTGGGTTTCGATCAATCCTTCAGCTTCATCTATAGCCCACGCCCCGGCACCCCGGCGGCGGAGATGACCGACGAGGTGAGCATGGAACGCAAGCGCGAACGCCTGGCTCGTTTGCAGGCGCGGATTGTGGCCATGGCCGCCGATATTTCCCGGAATATGGTGAATACGGTGCAGCGAGTGTTGGTGGAAGGCGTATCGAAAAAAGATTATGCGCAAATGAGTGGTCGCACCGAAAACAATCGAGTGGTCAATTTCAGCGGAAATCCCAACTGGGTGGGGCAGTTCGTCGATGTGCTGATCACCGAGGCCTTGCCCAATTCCCTGCGAGGTCGAATGAGCGATTCGACAGCCGAAAGCCCGCGGGATTTCCCATTCGCAAAAGCGTCATCTGCCTAACTTGTCCAATCATCCCAATCATCTGCAATTTACCCTGGAGCCGGACGACAATGAAAGGCTCGCCAGTCTATGCGGACAATTCGATGAAAACCTACGCCAGATCGAACGCCGCTTGGGCGTGGAAATTTCCAATCGGGGCAACCACTTCCACATCATCGGTTCGGCCAAGCCGGCCCAAGCCGCCGGGCGGATCATCCAAAGCCTGTTCGATGCGAGCTTGAATGAGGTCATCACCCCGGAGCGAGTGCACCTGTCCTTGCAAGTATCCAATGTGGATGCCCTGCTGGAGCCCGCCTCGGCGGGAGAGGATGAATTCAGCCTGATCCGCACCAAGCGCGGCGTGATCAAGGCGCGCGGGTTCAATCAGCAGAAATATCTGAAAAGCATCCAGAGTCATGACATCAACTTCGGCGTGGGTCCGGCCGGCACCGGCAAGACCTATCTGGCGGTGGCCTGCGCCGTGGCCGCCCTGGAGCGGGAAGAAGTGCGGCGCTTGATCCTGGCGCGTCCGGCGGTGGAAGCGGGGGAGAAACTGGGATTCCTTCCCGGCGACATGGCGCAAAAGGTCGACCCCTATTTGCGCCCCCTCTACGATGCCCTTTACGAGATGCTGGGTTTCGAGCGGGTCGCCAAGTTGATGGAACGCAACGTGATCGAAGTCGCTCCACTGGCTTTCATGCGCGGCCGCACCCTGAATGACTCTTTCATCATTCTCGATGAAGCCCAAAACACCACCATCGAGCAGATCAAGATGTTCCTCACCCGCGTCGGTTTCGGCGCCAAGGCGGTGGTCACCGGCGACATCACTCAGGTGGATTTGCCGCGCAACAAGGCATCCGGCCTGCGCCATGTGTTGGAGGTATTGCGCGAAGTGGACGGCATCAGTTTCACTTTCTTTACCGCCCAAGACGTGGTGCGCCATCCGTTGGTGCAACGCATCGTCTCGGCTTACGAAGCGTACGAACGCTCCAATTCTTCCCATGATTGATGTCGAGTTGCAAAACGCCAGTTCCGCTTTGTATTTACCGTCGGCGGAGGACTTTCGCCGTTGGGCAATAGCCGCCGTCAAACGAGACGACGCCGAGATCGTCATCCGGCTGGTGGATGAGGAGGAAAGCGCCGAGTTGAACAGCCTTTATCGGGGCAAGTCATCCGCGACCAATGTCTTGAGTTTTCCCTTCGAGGCTCCGCCGGGTGTGAAGAGCCCCATCCTGGGCGACCTCGTCATTTGTGCGCCGGTGGTGGAGCGTGAGGCGGTGGAACAGGGCAAGGCGAAGGATGCCCATTGGGCCCATATGGTGGTGCATGGCATCCTGCATTTGCAAGCTTACGATCACATCGAAGAACACGAGGCTGTCATCATGGAGTCCGAAGAAATCGCCATACTGAACGGATTGGGTTTTGCCAATCCTTACGAGGAGGCGGGGACATGAGCGACGAGCAGGGGGGGGAACACCGTAGCTGGCTGGAGCGTCTGGGTCATTTTTTGACTGGGGAACCGGAGGATAGGGAGGATTTGATGGTTTTCCTGCGTGATGCGCAGAAACGGCATGTCATCGATCCCGAAGCCTTGTCCATGATCGAAGGCGTGATGCAGTTCTCGGAACTGCGGGTGCGCGACATCATGGTCCCTAGGGCGCAGATGGTGGTGCTTTCCCAGGACGCGGAACTGGAAACGGTCATTCCATTGGTGATCGAGTCCGCTCATTCCCGTTATCCGGTCATCGGCGAGGACAGAACCGAGGTGGTCGGTATCCTCCTGGTCAAGGATCTGCTGGACCACAGCCTGAAGAAAAGGAACGTTCGGGTGAACGAGATCATGCGTACCGCCCAGTTCGTGCCGGAGAGCAAGCGGTTGAATGTGTTGTTGCGCGAATTTCGCGCCACCCGCAGCCACATGGCCATCATCGTCGATGAATACGGGGCGGCGGCGGGCTTGGTGACCATCGAGGACGTGCTCGAGCAGATCGTCGGCGACATCGAGGACGAGCATGATTTCGGCGAGGAGGAATACATCTTTCTCAAGAGTGCTCGGGAATACACCCTGAAAGCCTTGACCCCCATCGACGAGTTCAACGATTATTTCCGCTGTGATCTCAGCGATGATGAATTCGACACCATGGGGGGGGTGATCGTACACCAGTTGGGTCATCTGCCTAGCCGCGGCGAACGGGTGGATATCGGCCGTTTCCGCTTCATCGTGTTGCAGTCCGATAGCCGTCGGGTGCACCTGCTCAAACTGGTGCTCATGCCGGAACAGAATGCCGAGAATGACGATGTCGGCGATTAGTCCTGATCCACGCTCCATGCTCCTGTTCCATTGCCGAAGAGGGCCGTTGCGAAGCTCATGAGCGCCTCGTCGGGTAAACTCCTGCGGTCTGTGATTCCCGACCTGAATGCTTCTGTGGGGGGCTTGTTGCTGCCGTTGGCCTTTTCACCCTACGATTGGTCCTGGTTGGCGCCGGTTTCCCTGCTGTTGCTGTTCGCTTCCTGGCTCAACGCCACGCCTCTTCGGGCTCTCGCCCGTGGTTATTGGTTCGGACTGGGCCAGTTTGGTTTGGGCGTTTCCTGGGTTTATTTCAGCATGCACGATTTCGGCGGGGCGAGCGTCCTCGAAGCGATTGCTCTGACGGTCGTCTTCGTGCTGGTCTTGGCGCTGTATCCCGCCCTGGCGGGTTGGTTGGCCGTTCGGCTTTTCGGCGGGACGGCAAAATACATCAAGTTATTGCTGGTGTTTCCAGCCGTTTGGGTATTGCTGGAATGGTTTCGCGGTTGGTTTCTCACCGGTTTCCCCT
>JAQTSI010000196.1 GCA_028711365.1 Methylococcaceae bacterium | reverse complement strand
TTGGATTTCTCCGCCGTCTTGACCTGCCCCAGTGTCAGCCCCAGCCCGTGCGCGAACGCCGAGACTATGTGGATCGCCTTCCCGCCCGGCGACTTCGCGCGCCGCAACGTCTTGCCGTCAATGTTCAGCTCCAGCCCCCGGAACGCGCCGCACACCGACGACATCCAGGCGATGAAGCCGCGCTCGAACACCGCCGCGTCCAGCAGCGCGAACACCCGTCCAAAGGTATCGTGCGAGGCGACGCCGTTCTCGAATGGCAGGAACTGTCGCAGCCATGGCAGCTTGCCCTGCCCCCACAGCGCCACCCCGGCCCAGCCGTCCGCCCCGCTCAGCACGCCGCACAACGCCACCCGCAGGATCTCCTCCAAACGGTGCATCGGCTGGCGTGTGCATGGGTCTTCCAGACCGGCAAAATGTTCCCAAAACGCTTTCTTTTCTTCGATTTCCAGGGTTCTCAACAGGCGGCTGAAAAAGTGGCGAGTTAAAACACCATAGGCCGCCTGTTATCAATAGACTTGTTCCCGATGATAGTCATTACAAATCAGTAAGATAGGGTGATATCGCCCCTATCCGAGAGCGCTTTGTGAGACTTGGTTTTCTAAAGCCTCGGCAAGCGATTGATTTTAAATGTTTAAGCAACGGGAACAACTCTAATAGTTTCTTCATGCGATTGCCCTGCGCTATCACCCGCCTCACCGAATACCGCCAAGCCCTGATCACCTCCGCCCTCACCGGCAAGATCGACGTGCGAACCTGGCAGTCCGAGCAGGAGAAAATGATAGATCTGAATTTCGCCCATTGCGCTATTTGACTCGAAAGAATTGCTTATGAGCCAGACTACCGAAATAAGGCCTAGGCGCCGTTTCCATCGAGGGTGTTCGCTTTCGTCGATGCTTCCAACACCCCGAAGCAATCCATCTTGCGGTTTCAGCGCATGGTCAGCGGGCAGCATTCGGCGATCTGTTGAATTGCGCCGAAGGCAGGACGGTGATTTGAATCCGACCAAATTCTCTCAAATTTGAGTCCGAAAACAAGCGCCATCCAATACACAAAATCGCTTGTGTACGGCGCACCGGACTCAACCGCAAGGAGCATCGCCCATGTCGCAAACTGACGAAAAAGCCTTCGAGTCTTACCTGGAACAGATGCTGCCGGAGGGTGGCAGCGCCTAGAGCCGTATAAGTGGCAGCAGTTTTAAGAGCGGGTTTTTAAACGCGCTCCAAAGGTTGCCCAAATCCAGCGATGTTTCCGCCCATCCCCTAACCCAGCAAGGATACTGCCTTGATCTGAGCCCACACCGCCAGTCCACCGGTAATTCCCAAGCGGTCGCGGGAACGGCGAGTAATGCGGGCCAGCAAAGGAGTGCCGCCGGCATCCAAATGTACCAAGACATGAGCAGGGGGCTCTGCTTCGGCTGTGCCGATCACGGTAGCCGGAACCACGTTAAGAATGCTGGTTGCGGCGGGTCGTTCCAGGGTGAGACTGACATCGCGGGCATGAATGCGGCAGCGCAGGCGACATCCCACGGACTCCGGTCGAAGGGCCACATAGATTAAACCCCCGCTAAAATCGAGACGTGTCAGGGCATCGGCCTCCTCATGGGCACCGACAATGGTTTCCACGACTACGCCCGCATCCTCGGTAAAGGCGCCAGGTAGATCGAGCCGGACCAGAGTTTCTTGAAGCGGGCCGCTGGCGATCATTTGGCCATGGTCCAATAACACCAGATAATCAGCGAGTTGCGCGACCTCATCCAGGGAATGGCTGACATAGAGCAATGGAATGGATAGCTCATCATGCAGGCGCTCCAGGTAAGGTAGAATCTCATTTTTGCGCTTCTGGTCCAGCGCGGCCAGTGGCTCATCCAGAAGCAGAAGTTTGGGGCTGGTGAGTAGCGCCCGGGCGATAGCGACACGTTGCCGCTCCCCGCCGGAAAGATATTCCGGTCGGCGGGCCAGCAAGGATTCGATGCCCAGAAGCTCCAAAGCCTGCTCGAAACCGACTTTGCGGGATTTTTCCGGCACGCGTTTCTGCCCGTATTCGAGGTTCTTGCGGACAGTAAGATGGGCAAACAGGCTGGCTTCCTGGAAGACATAGCCCAGAGATCGCTGATGGGGGGAAAGAAACACCCCCTGCTCGTCGTCCTGCCAGACCTCGCCGTTAACGGAAAGGAATCCGCCCGGTGCTTGTATCAGACCGGCGACGCAACGCAGCACGGTGGTCTTGCCGGAACCGGAATGGCCAAATAGGGCCGTTACGCCATGGCCCGGTAAGTCCAATTTCACGTCCAGGCTGAAACCCGAAAGTGCGAGAGAAAAAACCGCGTGGATATTCTCTTTGCTCATGGTCTAGCTCTAACTCATTCGTCTGTTCGATGAACCGTTGAAGGTGTAGAGCGAGAGCATCACCAGGAAGGCAAATAGCACCATGCCTCCCGCGAGCCAGTGGGCTTGAGCATACTCCATGGCTTCGACATGGTCGTAAATCTGCACGGACACGACTCGCGTCTTGCCCGGGATATTGCCGCCGATCATCAGAACGATCCCGAACTCCCCGACCGTATGGGCAAAGCCGAGGATGGCCCCCGTGAGAAAGCCGGGTCGGGCCAGCGGCACGACTATCGAAAAAAACGTGTCCCAAGGTCCGGCTCGCAATGTGGCCGCCGCTTCGAGCGGACGTTCTCCAATCGCCTCAAAAGCATTTTGCACCGGCTGAACCACGAACGGCATGGAATAAAACACCGAACCCACCAGGAGCCCCGGGAAAGTAAAAGGCAGCAGCCCCACCCCCAATGCTTGGGTGAGTTGGCCGATTGGTCCCTGAGGTCCCATGACGACCAGCATATAGAAGCCCAATACTGTAGGCGGGAGCACCAGAGGCAATGCGACCAGCGCACCGATCAGCCCCTTGAGCCGAGACTTCGTACGGGCCAGCCACCAGGCAATGGGGGTACCGATAAAAAGCAGCAGGATCGTGGTGAGGGTGGCTAGTTTTATTGTCAACTTAACGGCAGACAGATCCACGGTGTTCAGTGGCTCCATGCTCCGCACCTCATGCTAGAGGTCATAGCCGAATGATTTGATCACGGCCTTGGCTTTGTCGCCCTTCAAATAATCCATCAGCGCTGCCGCAGCCGTTTTTCCCTTGCCCTTCGTCAATAGCACGGCATCCTGTCGTATCGGCGTATAAAGCTTAGCCGGTACGAGCCATGCCGAACCCCCGCTCAACTGTCCGTCCTTCTGAACCTGCGAGAGCGCCACGAAACCGAGTTCCGCATTACCGGTGGTGATGAATTGCTGAGTCTGGGCAATGTTCTCACCCTGCACGAATTTGGGTGAGAGCTTTTCCAACAGGCCGAGATGATCGAGGGCTTCGAGCGCGGACGCGCCGTAGGGCGCCGTTTTGGGATTTGCCAAAGCCAGATGGGAGAACTCGCCCTTTTTCAGGACTTCGCCCTTGTCATCGACGAAACCCGGCTTATTGCTCCACAGGACCAGCTTGCCGATTGCATAGGTAAAGCGGCTGCCCGGCACCCCATTTCCCCCCTGCTCCAGCTTGACCGCAGTCGCCTCATCGGCGGAGAGCAGAATCTCGAAGGGAGCACCACTTTGGATCTGTGCGAAGAATTTACCGGTAGCGCCGATGGACACGAGCGCTTTATGCCCGGTGTCTTTTTCGAAATCGGCGGCGATCTTCTCCATCGGGCCGGCAAAATTGGCGGCCACCGCCACATAAACCTCTTCGGCCAAGACTGAATCCGATAGTCCGAGTAGAATGAACAAAATCAATAGACGACGTCTCATGAAAAATACTCCTAGAAATAACAGACGATTATTTTAGCGATTCGTGGGAGGGATGACGTTTCATTCGGCGATTTGCTCGCCGGTGCGGAGGGTGTCTCTTTCAGCTTGCCTGGATTGCTTACCGCTAGTGATGACAACGGATTGAATTGTTCGGCCAGGATTATCGAGGGAAACGCAGAAAATAAGGGCAAGTCCCTGATACAATGCTGTTGCCGGATATACATAGCTGCTTCCTGAAATCGAAGTCGATATGTATGCTTGAATATCATGATTGTTGAGCCGAATGCAATGCCTTTTACTGGTTCCGGTTATTTTCAGCATCTTGCCCTTCGAGATCGTTCCAAGCCTCGAGGGTTCCATCCTGGCTAGACACTCGAATGTCACCGCAAAGATCAGCATCTTCAACGCGATCATTCGCTTTGACGAAATATATCGTCACCGCTCTCTGATCCGATGCCCATAGGATTGAATAAAAAGCTAGTCAACAAGCAGGCTCTTTAGCTGCTACTCGCCACGATGATCATTTCATCCGGTTCGTCAAGTCATCTCTGTGAAAACATCGACGCCAGCGAAGCTACTGCTAGGCTGGCGTCGATGCTTAAATGGCGTGACTGGGAGTGTAGACTCAGACAGGACGCGCGTTAGTGTGGATGATCGTCCCAACATGCTCGCCGCGCAGTGCAGCAGTAAGTCGGCCCGGCACGAGCCCATTCACGATTTGCACATGCCCGAGGTGACGCGCGGTTGCCATGACCTCGAGAAGAGCCCGGTCGAATGGCAGCGTGCCTTGATGCTTGGCGAGATCGGCGGCGCTCGTTTCGCGAAGCAACTGCGCTTGCTCTCCACCGGGGGCCTTGGGATCAGCGGTATATACTCCGTCCACATCCTCCACGATCGTCAGGCCGGCTGCACCGAGCGCATCGGCGAGCAGGAAAGCGCCCGTATCAGCCCGATGAGGCGGGATGCGCGAGCCCGGAAATTCATGATGATGGTACGGCGGGAAGGCGCTTCCCACCAGCCCGCGGGCTGAAGTGAGATGGATGGCGAGCTGATTCGCGATGGTGGGATGCTCGACATAGGAGACGCCTTCCGGCGCGAGTAGCGATGCGAGAATATGGCCGTTCTGGCCGGCCTCGCTGGCGGCAAGCGGGGCGAGCGATCCGACCGGCAGGCCGAGATCGAGACCGACGCTGTAGACATGGCGAGCACGGATGCCGGCACCCGTCAATATGAGCAGACGATGCTCGGGCAGTAGCTTGCGGAGTTCGTCCACGACGGGCAAGATCGCGTCAGCGCCGCGGTCCATGATGGACCGACCGCCGATCTTCACGACTTGCAGCCAGGGAAGGATCCGGATCGGGCGCCTGCCCGCGACCGGGCGGGTAAGCTCGCTGTCGAGGAGAGTCTGGCGCGCGAGTGGCGAGGAGACGTGTTTGATAGTGTTGGTAAGGTCGGACATGGTAGTGGTCCTCTAGCTCGCGGTGATGATGGTGCCAACGTGCTCGCCAGCGAGTGCGCGGGTCAGGTTGCCGGGGACGAGGCCGTTGACGACCTGCACCTGGCGGACATGGCGCGCCACCTTGAGCAGATCGAGCATCGGGAACTCAAGGATCGAGTCTTGCAGCCCCTGCGCTTTCATCTCATCAACCGAGATTTTCGGAATGAACGTGGCGTTTTTCGAAGTTTTCGGATTCGCGGTGTAGAGACCGTCTTCGTCCTTCACATAGATCATCGCCTTGCAGCCGAATTGCTCGGCAACCAGGAAACATCCGGCGTCAGTGCGATAGGGCGGGATGACACCCTCGGCGGGAGGACGCATCCAGAGACTGTAGGGCGGCATACCGCTGAAGACGACGGCGTTCACCTCGGCGAGGTAGAGCGGCACCGCCGAGAGCCCAGCGCCGCTGACCGCAGAGATACCGTGCTTCGCGAGGAGTTGCCCCAACATCGCGGCGTTCTGATCGGCTACCGAGTCGCCGAGCTGCGAGAGCACGCCCGCCGGCAGGTTGAGCCCTGCCGCGATCGAATAGAGGTGCCGGGCCCGGGTGCCTGCGCCGGTCCCGATCAGCATCTTGTGCTCTTTGCGGGCGGAGACGATCTCATCCATGAGCGGATAGACGGCCGCGCGACCACGGTCGATGATGCTTTGCCCACCAATCTTGATCACCGTGGCATCCGGTAAAATCCGAAAGTCCGTCGCTGCTTCCGCTGCTTCCAGAAGCTGTGCATCGGTCAGCGATCGTTGCATGAGGAGCTCTTCGAGCTCAATGGTTGTGTTAGTCATAGGAAATTCCCCTTTCGTCGTTGCTATTCACTGCAGCATTTCTCGGCATGGCTGCGAGCTCCTCCGACAATATCATGATGAAATATTCGGGGTAGTTTTCGAGAGAGTGTTCAGTGATCGTCAGACGTGTCTGTAGTAATAAACACATTACGGTTGAACTCTCATGCAAGCATTAGTCGGTAACGCCGCATGTGAAACCGTGTCAATCTTAAAGTATAGCTCGTTGTACGGATGCAGAACCGGCATAGATCTCGCTGACAGGCATCACCGATGATCCAAGCTCACTGCGCAATCCGCGGTGTAGCATAGTAGCAGAATTTTGACAACTATTGGCTCATTTTAAAAATTTAATCTATCCGCCTAGCAGATGAATCAAAGATCTCATTATGCCAAATATCGGCGCGATTGCTGAGCGATCTGAAGGAAATGCGCGATCGTCTGGGTCCAGACGCCGGATCTAGGCACCAGCATGGGTTTTCCATCGAGGTCGATGATAACAGGGTTCTGCGGCAGTTCCAGGCGAGCATCTATGCCTTCCCCCCCAGTTTCGGAATGCGTCCACCGACCCTCGGTGGATGTCCACGGAGGTTTCGCGGTACTTCCCGAGTCATTCGTGGTCAACCTCCCGTCCCCGGATGATTCGGGAACGTCCACGGACCCTTCGTTGAGGTCCACGGACGGTCCGTTGACGCCAACGGATCGTCCGGGGTTTTCGATTGTCTATAATTTATTATATATCAATTAGTTATATTTATACCATCGGATGGTTCGTGGGTCTCCACGGGTAGTTCGTGAACGTTCACGGATGATCCGTTGGTCTCTTCGCGGAAAAAAATTCCCCTGGCTGATCGAACAATATTGTCATTTGATGGAACCTGAATTCTGCCGATTCGTGTCGATATGATGGCTTAATTCCATCGCATTAAGCTCAATCCCCGAATCATTCCACAGTCTGCTGCAAATTCATTTGCCTGGCCCAAAAACCAGGAGTACTCTCAATCGTGACAAGATTCACGAAGAGGTATCGATCCGATGAGCCCTGATCGTGTTTTCACTGATGAGCTTGGACCTCTGCTGGCTTACTTTGGCGGCGTCATCCTGGTGATCGCCGTCATGATGGGCGGCTCGCAGCTGTTGGGCGAACGCGGCAAACATCGCCGCAAAGCCGCGCTGGAAGCTTTCGAATCCGGGATCGTCCCGACCGGCGGCCCGCTGCTGAACTTTTCCGTCCATTTCTACCTCGTCGCCATCTTCTTCGTCATCTTCGATATCGAAGCGGTCTTCATCTTTGCCTGGGCAATCGCTTATCGCGAGAGCGGCTGGGCCGGCTACATCGAAATCCTCATCTTCATCGCCATCCTGTTGGCCGCCCTGATTTATCTTTGGAGACTCGGCGCGCTGGATTGGCGAACCGCGCGGCAGAAATCCCTGGACGTTTAAGGAGTCGGCATGCGTTGGACTCTCACTCAGGCCAAAACTACGATCAGACCGGGACAAGTAAATTATGACGTGGCGATTCGGCGCAATGTCCTGTTCGCTCGTCTCGACGATCTGGTGAGTTGGGGGCGGAAAAATTCCATTTGGCCATTCAATTTCGGTCTTTCCTGCTGTTACGTGGAAATGGCGACTTCTTTCACCAGCCGCTTCGACATCGCCCGTTTCGGTTCGGAAGTGATCAGGGCAAGCCCTCGCCAGGCAGATCTGATGGTCATTTCCGGCACGGTATTCAGGAAAATGGCGCCAGTGGTGCAAAGACTTTATGACCAATTGCTCGAGCCGAAGTGGGTCATTTCCATGGGCTCCTGCGCCAATTCCGGCGGCATGTACGACATTTACAGCGTGGTTCAGGGAGTGGACAAGTTTCTGCCGGTGGATGTCTATGTGCCCGGCTGTCCGCCCCGACCCGAGGCATTGCTGGAAGGTTTGATGCTTTTGCAGCAATCGATAGGCCGGGAGAAGAGACCATTGAGCTGGATGGTGGGCCCTCAAGGCATCGAAAAGCCGCCGCATTCTAGTCAACGCGACTTGAAGTCGCCGGAAAGGATGCAGACTACGGAATTACCCTACCCGTTTCATCTGGAATAGGGAAATCAGTCATGGCCGCCGCGACGTCATCAGCCATAGGAGAACAGCCGGCGATCGTTCAATCACTCTGCGAGCGCTTCGGAGCTGAAGCTTTCATGTTCCAGCTTACGGCCGATGGAATCCCCACCCTCTGGCTATTTCAGGATCGACTCCTGCCGCTGCTTCGCCATCTCAAGCAGGAGATAATGCGGCCTTATTCCATGCTCTATGACCTCACCGCCGTAGACGAGCGATCGCGGACTCACCGGCGGGATTTACCGGACAGTGCTTTCACCGTCGTCTACCATCTTCTTTCCTTGGCTCGCAACGAAGACATTCGCCTCAAAGTAGCGTTGGAAGAGCAAGATCCCCATCTGCCCTCCATCACGTCCCTTTGGCCCGCCGCCAATTGGTATGAACGGGAAGTTTGGGACCTATTCGGCATCCGCTTCGACGGCCATCCCAATCTGCGCAGGCTCATCATGCCGCCTACCTGGCAGGGGCATCCCTTGAGGAAGGACCATCCGGCGCGGGCCACCGAAATGGAACCGTATAGCCTGCCCGAGGAGTTACAGGATACCGAGCAGGAAGCGTTGCGCTTCGTGCCGGAAGAATGGGGCATGCAGCGCCAGAGCGAGGAGTCGGATTTCCTATTCCTCAACTTAGGGCCCAACCATCCCAGCGTGCATGGGGTTTTTCGCATCGCCTTGCAACTGGATGGCGAGGAGATCGTAGCTGCCGTGCCCGACATCGGCTACCACCATCGCGGGGCGGAGAAGATGGGCGAGCGTCAATCCTGGCATAGCTATATCCCCTATACCGACCGGGTCGACTACTTAGGCGGCTCCATGAACAATCTGCCCTATGTGATGGCGGTGGAAAAACTGGCGGGCATAAGCATCCCTGAAAGGGCCCAGATGATCCGGGTGATGATCTGCGAATTTTATCGCCTCGCCAGCCATCTGCTGTTCTACGGTACCTTCGCCCAGGATGTAGGGCAGATGTCGCCCATCTTTTACATGTTCGCCGATCGCGAGCGGGTCTTTTCCATCATCGAATCCTTCACCGGTGCGCGCATGCATTCCAGTTTTTTCCGCATCGGCGGCGTCGCCATGGATCTGCCGGAAGGCTGGGACAAGCTCATCCGGGAATTCATCGCCTATTTTCCCAAACGGCTGGATGAATACGACGGCATGGTGATGAGGAACAAACTGATACGAAGGCGCACCCAAGGCATCGGCGCCTATGGCACGGCGGAGGCGATCGAATGGGGGGTGACCGGCGCCGGCCTTAGAGCCACGG
>JAQTSI010000195.1 GCA_028711365.1 Methylococcaceae bacterium | reverse complement strand
CCCACCCCGCCTAGACCACCGGCCAGCATGGCCGAGGCGCTGGGCCCGCCCAAGCCGAAAGGTGCGACATTATAGGGAAAGCCCCAAGCCGAGGTGGTATTCCACAAATCCTGCACCGTCGGTTTATTGTTGGCGGAAATTCCGTAGACCACGTCCTGGCCGAAAACATCGACCCGGTTGGCGAAGCGCACATCGGTGTTGTCCATCGCCAGGCTATCGGCGACGCCGTTATAGGGCAACTGGCTGAATGCGCCCACTTTGTCCCAGATGCGCCCGGCGTAAAACAGGGAAGCTTGATCAAAGGTAAAGTTATTGTTGGTGTTGAAGTGGTTGGGGGTTCCATCCTGGGAGGCAGGGTTAGGCTGGATGTCCTTCCGGGTATTGGTAAAGGAACCCATCACGATGGCGCTGATGGGTGGAACATAGCCTTCCTTTTGGTCATTTCCCCAAACATATCCATTCAGCTTGAAATCACGGCCGTAAGGCGTGAGATTAGGCCCGAACGCCGTGGTGTGACACGCGATGCAGGCGGATCCGGTTTGCCGCGAAAAGCTGGGCATAGCCTGGACGCTTGGACTCATCGCCATGAGGCCCAAGACAAGCAGGCTTATCCTCACCATAAAAAGTGCGACCCTGGAACGGGTTGACGTGTTAGTGAACATTTTTTATTAGGCTCCGTTAGTTCCATGGCTTCATTGATCGGAACGCCACCCACCCTGCTCTCGAAATTGAGGATGGATGACGCATCAGCGGTTAATGGTAGCAACATGTACGCCAGATTATTATGACAATGAGGGATGATTTTGGCTTGCCGTCCCCCAGGGCGAAGTCGACGGGTGCCTCCTCCGTCAATCATCTTCCCCCATCGAGCCTGCTAAAATGGCGGCTCCTTTCACCTTATAGGAAGCTTTCATGGACTATGTGATCCTGATCCACGCCCTCATCCTCGGCATCGTCGAGGGACTGACCGAATTCCTTCCCGTCTCCAGCACCGGCCACTTGATCCTGGCCGGCGACCTGCTCCATTTCAACAACGAGAAGGGCAAGGTGTTCGAGATCGTCATCCAGTCCGGCGCCATCTTGGCCGTATGCTGGGAATATCGCGTCAAAATCTCAACCGTCCTGATGGGATTGCCTAGGGAGAAGACTGCGCAACGCTTCGCGATCAATCTGGCGATCGCCTTCATACCCTTGGCCGTACTGGGCTTACTGTTCGGCAAGGCAATCGAGGCCCATCTGTTTAATCCATTCTCGGTGGCAACAGCTTTCATCGTCGGCGCGTTCTTTATTCTTTGGGCAGAACGCCGCAAACATACCATCCGCATCCACGAGGTAGACGATCTGAACTGGACCGACGCGCTGAAACTGGGGCTAGCCCAAGCCCTAGCCCTCATTCCCGGCACTTCTCGATCTGGGGCGACCATCATCGGCGGGCTGTTCTTCGGCCTGTCGCGCAAGGCGGCGACGGAGTTTTCCTTCTTCCTCGCCATCCCCACTCTTTTCGCAGCCACTGCCTACAAGCTGTACAAAGCACGTGGAATGCTTTCAGCTTCCGACCTGGACATGTTCGCAGTGGGTTTCATCGCGGCCTTCATCAGCGCTTTCCTCGCCGTGCGCGGCCTGCTGCGTTACATCATGCGCCACGATTTCACCATTTTCGCCTGGTATCGCATTGCGTTCGGCATTGCCGTATTGGCTACCGCTCATTTCGAACTGGTGGAATGGTCGCAGCAATAACCTAAACTGATCCAAAAGCGATCATCCCTAGGTCGGGAGAATTGCAAGAAATATGCGATGCTATCCCTCGCCACGCTAAATCTCGTTTTGGGCTTCGCCTTGAATTAAGGCGAATTTAAGGATGTTGCGCTATCCTTGTCAGCGTCTATCAATCCGACCCACCCAACCACGCCGATTGGAGATTCAAGATGAAGAAATTATCTGCTATTTCGATTGCTTCGATGATCGCTTTAGGTGCTTTTGCCAGTTCCCTACCCGCAGCGGAAGATCCTCATGCCGGCCATGGCGGCAAGCCGCAGGAAATGCCGGGGGGACCGGGGGGTGGCATGCACGAGATGATGAAGCACATGGAAGCCATGCGCGAACACGAGGCCAGGGAACATCAAGGCTATGCCGAAGTCGTCCTCCGATATACCAACGAACTCAAATTGAGTGACGAGCAAATCGGCAAAATCACCCGTCTCCATCAGGCCAATCAGCAAAAGGTAGAGGAGATCGGCAAGAAAATCCGCGAGGGCATGAAAACCGCGCACGAGGTATTCCTCAATCCGGCCTCCGATGAAGCGGCCATTCGCAATGCGGCGAAAGCGCACAGCGCGGCGTTTGACGAGTTGATCGAAACCGTGTTGAAGGCTCGCAGTGAAATCAATGCCGTGCTGACGCCTGAGCAGTTGAAGCTATTGAAATCGAAGTGAGATGAAACGCCTTGCGGCTATCCTGATCCTGGGAATGCTGTCTTCGGGGTGCGCCTATTATCCACCGCCTGGTTATTATCCCTATGGCGGGGGTTATGGCTATCAACCCTATTACGGTTACCGCCCCCCCGTATATCCCGGCTTCCCTTATCCTCCCGGCCCTTCCTGGGGATTTCGGTATGGTTGGGGCGGGGGACACGGTTGGCGGGGACGCGGATGGCGTCACCCTTGAATACGGCCAAAGACTGTTGGGTTAATCTCAACAGTCTTTAGCCAATGCGACTTCAACTTTCAAGATTTCCGGAGTTTGTCTGGCGCCTGCCAACAGCCATTATGGTCAATCCCAAAACGGTCATCACCAGAGTAGCAGGTTCAACAATCGTCAGCGCACGGATTTCGGCGGGCCAATAGGCTGACAGTGTATCCCAAGGATTGGGGAGGGTATCGTCGGTGATATAGACCATCCCGGTTTTACGCGATTTGGCCAGATTGACGTCGAGCAGCATATTGGAGGATGACGCCTCGCCGTGCACCAGATTGGCGAAATGGTCCGAGCTGAAGTCATTCAGCCAACTCGGAGGCGTGTAGTGGTTGCGATACTGATCGCCGGTATTTTCAAAGGTGACCAGGGTATCGGCGACACTCGCGTAGCCCTGGACGGTGTAACCCGCGGTATTGCCGCTATTGTCTATAAAGGTGGTGCCGGGGTTTCCAATCACTTTAGCGCTTGCCGACTTGCTTCTGACGTAATCGTGCAGTTGCTGAT
The DNA here is from genome assembly GCA_028711365.1 of Methylococcaceae bacterium. GTDB lineage: Bacteria > Pseudomonadota > Gammaproteobacteria > Methylococcales > Methylococcaceae > Methylumidiphilus. The sequence goes on along the minus strand of JAQTSI010000195.1, from coordinate 6,275 downwards.
AATATCCCACATCCGCCAGTTTGTTGGACATCTCGTCAAAAAAGATGCCATCGATCTGAACAGACGCCCCTCGCCAGTACGCAGTATCGTAGTACTTGTCCACCTCGGTCTTCACATCACCGACCGGGCGAAGTTGCAGACCACCTTTGCCATCAGGTTCGCGGGTATGCACATATCCGTAAACCGTGCCCCCCGCCTTGCGTAAATCAACCACCGGCCCATTGCCCGTGCTGCTGACGTAGTTCGGATCGATGAAGCTTTCTGATCCCGGACCACTAGCCGGGTTCAAGATCGCATCGATCTTGACGCCTGCCGTCTGCGCGGAATGGATCAGATTGCCCCATAGACTTAGGCCATCGCCACAACAGGGGTTCGCATAGGCAGGAACCAGGATTTCGATCGGAGTCGCCTGTGCTTCCTGCCCCCCGCAGAAAGAAGATATCGTCAGCACCAAAGCAGGCAGGGAACCGAATTTTCCAGTCCGACCTATCGATTTCATCACGATGGACATATTGATCTCCCGATGTATGTTTTAGAAAGTTAAGGTTTGTTCGCCAGCGCACAGAAACCCAGATCGGTCTCGACCACCTGTGCCTCCATAAAACCCGATCCCGTGAGCATTTCGGTAACACCACAATTTGCTTGTCCCGAATAGGGAGTAAACCCCAGGGCAATTCTGCCTCCCGGCTTCATGACCCGATAGACTTCGTGCAACCCGGTCATGGGGTCGGACCAAACCTGCATGGAATTGATCGCCAGGGCCTTCTCGAAAGTCTCTTCTGCGAACGGCAATCTCTCCACCGAAGCGTGGCGTAAATCGACCCGACCCAGTTCCAGGGCTTTGCGGTTCCGCGACGCCGCTTGCATGAGCATTTCGCCGGAACTGTCCACACCGGCAACGAGCCCTGCTGCCGACGAGTTTATCAGAATCTGGATTCCCACCCCGGGTCCGAATCCGACTTCCAGTACCCTATCGTTCGGCTGAATGCCGACCAGGTCGATGACCCAATCGGCGCATTTGCGATTCGAGCGTGCCATGATAAAGCCGCCCAATCTGCCCAAAACCCCCTTGGGATGGCCAAAGGTGCGCATCAAAATGCCGTTATTTTCGCCCATGATCGATTATCTCCGTTCTCGGTTTGTTCGACGCCATCTGACGCTCGGCTAGGCCGGCAGAGCAATGAGCCCCGCTCGGATCAAGCGAGATATTGCGTTGATTAGCATCACGACCTGAATAATATAAACACATTTCTCACCGCGCAGGTGTAAATGATATACAAAGGACTATTTGCCCGGTGTCGTTCGTTAACGCATTGAATTCCCCCCTGTAGCCTCGACATCATTGAGAATCTGGCCATTCATGCCGCCGTTATCGACTGCCGGATGGACATCAGCCGGCAGATGAATGATCGAACCCACACCAGATAACTGGATGGATTGCATGGATGCCCCGACCGCCAAGGTGACCCTATGGTTGATCCCGCTGACGGACAAAAGTCCGATCCTATTGCCGGGAGGCACGCTGACCGTATTACCCTCCCCGGAAACGTCGAGGTTGAATGGCTGAGCCCTAGCTGCCGATGTCTTTTGTCCAATTCCTGAAACATGCACGGTTGGCCCTCTCGCGGACGGAAGATCCAGCCCCGAGCAACCGTACCCGCCAATCCAAAGCAGCAAGGCAATGGCCATTCCTGAAAGCCTTCTTGATTTCATGAGTAATCTCCTTGAGGATGCCCAGTAATGAGTTCAAGTGATCTTCGCCGCTAAAACAACGGGGTCGGGATATTTCCCCATATCACCTGTGCCGGCGGCGCTTCGACGGCAGTGACCTTTCTCGTCTCGATATCGACCTTGACTAACGACAAAGGCTGCAAACCGTATGCGGACCGGAGGATATCCTTTCCCGAAGTGTTGGATACATGGCTGCGCGCGCCGCTGAAAAGCACCTTGTAATAGCGCCGATCGAAGTTTGCCGGGGTATGGTGAGCTCTGCGCCCCGGTTCGATCTCGATGGGCAAATCGGCCAGATGCCAATCCTCCGGCTCCACATGGACGATGAACGATACCCCCTTGGCCTTTGCCAGTACGGCTTGAATTCCGGCATCCGAAAGCGCCGTGTGATAAGCCGCGCGCAATTCCTCATCGCTGAGGATGGCGGGGGAAAGCACGGCGGTATGGTTCTCATAGAAAGCGGTGATTTTCGATAGCGTATATTCTTTTAAACCCCCTGCAATGAATACCGACAAAATGAGGCTGACGATAGCGCCCAAGGCCATAGTGGCGAACGCGGACCTCGCATCGGCGGACTCCGTCTTGGCTCGAAACCCGCGGTACGAAAATAGCTTTCCGATTCCGGTTTGATAGACTCGATAGCGCTCGCCAAATCTCGCTTCACAACGCCGCTCTTCTTCCTTCGCGAGGAAGCGATAGGTGAACAGCATCGTCACATAAGCGATCAGGACCAGAAAACGCGGCCAGAGCAAGAGCGCCCCCAACCCCAACACGGCTAAACCGATATATTGAGGATGACGGCTGAAGGCATAAAGCCCATTCGTCACCGGCCCGAGGCGACGGAATTTGCTCCAATACAACTGACCCGCGGCAGCCAGGAACAATGCAGCCCCAATCAGCAGGCAAGCCCCGCTGACCCAGTGCAGTGCATTGAGAGCAAAACTTCGGGTCATCGAAATATGCGGCAGGAAGAACTGGGTCAGCCATGCCGTCTCGGGCCAGCGGTCGAGCACATTCAGGAAGTCCCCATAAAACGAATAGTAATAAATCGCCGCCGGACTGATCATGAACAGAATTTCCCAGCCGGCCAGCAGATAAAAGAACCAGGCTGCCGGACTCAGTAAACGCTTGTGATGGGATTCGGTTATTGTATTCATGGTTTGAAACCTCGCTGTTTTAGTCGGCAATGACTGTATTCCCTTTCGATTGCTGAACGGTTGCATAAAAACCGGGGATTTGTAACGCAGGGTTTCGGCTGCGGGCACTGTAATCGAGTGTTACAAAATTGCCCTGCAAGAGAAGTTTCCATCCCGCATAATCCCCCCATGACATCGTCTCCCCATATCCTGATCGTCGATGATGACCGCGAACTGCGCCAACTGCTGACCGGGTTTCTCAGCCGGCATGGCTACCGGGTGGATGCGGCGGCGGATGGGCGAACCATGGTCAAACTGATGCAAGCCGCGCGCTTCGATCTGCTGGTGCTGGACCTGATGTTGCCCGGCGAAGACGGCCTCACGCTTTGCCGCAACTTGCGCGCGGCCTCGAATCTTCCCGTCATCATGCTCACCGCGCTCGCCGAGGAAACCGACCGGATCGTCGGACTGGAAATGGGCGCCGATGATTATGTCGTCAAGCCGTTCAACCCGCGCGAACTGCTGGCCCGCATCAAAGCGGTATTGCGCCGCACCGGCACGGATTTGCGCCATCATGCCGATGCCGGCAAAGTTCTGGCCTTTGCTGGCTGGCGGCTCGACCTTGCCAAGCGCGAACTTCACTCCCCCGAGGGGGTGCTGATGCCGCTGACCAGCGGTGAATTCGATTTGTTAGCCGCTTTCGCCGAACATCCGCAGCGTGTTTTGAGCCGCGATCAATTGTTGGACCTGACCAAAGGCCGCATCGCCAACGCCTATGACCGCAGCATCGACGTCCAATTGAGCCGATTGCGCCGCAAAATCGAAACCGATCCGAACGAACCTGTGCTGATCAAGACCGTGCGCGGCGGCGGCTATTTGTTCATCCCTACGGTTGTGCGCGAGAAGTGAGATGAGAAGACTATGGCCTGACAGTATTGCCGGCAGAATCGTTGGATTACTGTTTGCGGGACTCTTCCTCACCGTATTCGCGAGTTCGTCGATCTATATGCTGGATCTGTTTCACGGCAAGGGATGGGATGAGACTTTCCGGAACCTGCAGCGCATCGCCACCATCGCCTCGATCATGGAGCATTCCTCTGCCAGCACCCGCACCGCTCTGGCCGATGCCGCGGGCGGGCCCGGTTTGTCGGTATTCTGGAGAGAAGAAAAAACTCCGCCGGCCATGATCAGGGACGGGATGACCCGGCATTTGGCGCGCGACGTCCGCGTCCTTTCCTCATCCTATGGCGTGGAGCGTGTAGAGGCCGGTTATCTGACCGAGCCGCCGGCGACAGGCTGGGTGATGCCGGCGGAAGGCGCCCTGCAGGTGTGGATAGGGCTGTCGGACCACAGTTGGGTGCAGTTGGTGATCAGCAGCGAAAGCATCGGCGCGCTGTGGACCTTGCGGCTTCTGCTGGCAATCGGTATTTCGGTCATGGGCATCATGGCGCTGGGTCTATGGGCCGCCCGCAAGGTCACCGCCCCCTTGGCCCAGTTCGCCAAGGCAGCCCTAAGACTCGGCGCCAATGTGGATGCCCCGCCCTTGAGCGAGAGCGGGCCCAGTGAAATTCGCCAGGCGGCATCGGCCTTCAACGACATGCAAAGCCGCATCCGCCGTCTGGTCGAGGACCGCACCTTGATGCTGGCGGCGATTTCCCATGATTTGCGAACCTCCCTGACCCGGCTGCGATTTCGCATCGAATTCATCGATGATCCACTGCAACGCCGAAAAGCGGACGTGGATCTGGAGGAGATGCAAGCGATGCTGAACTCGACCCTGTCGTTCGCCCGCGATGACGCCGCAGCCGAACCTGCCGTCGCGGTGGATTTGTCCATGCTGTTGCAAAGCCTTTGTGACGACCTCAACGATGCAGGACAAACGGTATCGTATAGCGGGCCCTTGCATCTGAATTACCTGGGCCGGCCGGCCTCGTTGCGCCGCGCCTTCGCCAATCTCATCGACAATGCCCTGGTTTACGGGCAGGAGGCGTCGGTGAACTTGACCCAAAAAGCCGATTCCATCGAGATCAACATCGCCGATCGCGGGCCCGGAATTCCCGAAGCGATGCGCGAGCAGGTCTTTGCCCCTTTCTTCCGTCTGGAAAGCTCGCGCAGCCGCGAAACCGGCGGCACCGGTCTCGGGCTCACGGTGACCCGGACCATCGTGCATCGGCATGGTGGGGAAATTCGCCTGAAGAATCGCTCAGGCGGCGGATTGTCGGTCGAAATCGTTCTTCCCAATATTGGAACGAGCTGATTTTCAGACCTTTTTAAAAAGATGGGGCGCTAGGCTCTGTTTTGCAAAACGATTGCACTATACATCCTTGGAAAAAAATGGCAAATCCGCCTACACTTGATGACGCAATGATTTTTCCACAGAGGAGGACCTAGCCATGTTTCTCAAACAAAAAAAAGAAGGCCATCTGATCGAGGTCTTGGGCCTCAATGATTTGGTCAATCCCACCCACAAAAACGTGGTAGGACGGCTGTCCTACGGCGAGGAATTGCAGGATGCGGAAAAATTCGCCAAGGCGGATTTGCTGTTTCCCTCCGGCGAGGAACTGCCGCGTTGTTGGCTGGACGTGCACTACCGCGATAAGGAGTTGCACAAATAATGAAACAGGCGGGCGGCACAGGCCGCCCGCCGCCTATCAGCCGGAAGCCAGCCGATGCGCGTGTCGCGTGGTTTCCGGCAGACGGTAATGGGTAGTGCAGCGCATCACCCAATCCACCGACGATTCCAGGTTGATCCTGTGCCCCGCCGAGATGAACAAGGGTTTCACGCCGGCACGGCTGCGCAGGACGGCGCCTATCCTTTCTTGTCCGTCCATCAAGGGAACCCAGCCACCGCGACACTGCGGCGGCTCTTCATGACTCCCGATCAAGCGCGTCTTGCCCACGCCGAGGGCAGGCAGATTCGTCAGCAATCCCAGATGACAAGCGATGCCCAAGCGTCTGGGGTGAGCCAAACCTTGACCATCCACCAATAACAGATCGGGCAAGACCGCCAGCTTTTCCAGGGCGGCCAGCACTGCCGGTATTTCGCGAAAAGACAGCAGGCCCGGGACATAGGGGAAAGCCGTCGCCAAGTGAGCCACCGCCTGTTCGACCGGCTCGAGTCCGGGAAAGCTCAATACCGCCACGGCCGCCCTGATCACGCTGCCTCCCTGTTCGAAACCGCAATCGACACCGGCCACGCGACGAACTTCGCCGAAATCGTCGTGCAGAATCAAATGATTGCGCAATTCACGCTGAACCGCGATGGCTTCCTTAGGTGTCAGGTTCCAGGGATGAAGATGCTCGAGTTTCACTATCCCAAATCGCCCCAAACCGTCTGAATCGCCGCCAAAGCCGTCAAGGCGGCGGTTTCCGTGCGCAGGATCCGCGGCCCCAGGCGCAGGGGAATGA